>NZ_JBIUVX010000002.1:0-294569 GCF_044743175.1 Pseudomonas sp. NPDC087690 | reverse complement strand
CCAGCGCGTCACCAGGCCGAACGCGACCATGCTGCGGCCGTGGCCAAGGTGGCAGTAGTCGTACACGGTCATCCCGCAAACGTACATGCGCACCTTGTTGCCATCCAGCGGCTTGAAGACTTCTTTGCTCTTGGTGAGCGTGTTGTAGATCGTAAGCACGTTATTTCCTTTGACGCTGAATCACTGGCCCCACGAATCGCGCAGGGTCACGGTACGGTTGAATACCGGCTGACCTGGTTTCGAGTCCTTCAAATCAGCGACGAAGTAACCTTCGCGCTCGAACTGGAAACGGTCTTCCGGCTGTGCGTTGCCAAGCGATGGCTCAGCACGACAACCGGTCAGCACTTGCAGTGAGTCAGGGTTGATGTTGTCGAGGAAACTCGCGCTGTCTTCAGCCTTCTCAGGGTTGGCCGAACGGAACAGGCGATCGTACAGACGCACTTCGCACTCGACGCTGGCCGCAGCCGGCACCCAGTGGATCACGCCTTTGACCTTGCGGCCTTCCGGGTTCTTGCCCAGCGTTTCTGGATCGTACGAGCAACGCAGTTCGACGATGTTGCCGTCGGCGTCCTTGATCGCTTCGTCGGCACGGATCACGTAGCTGCCGCGCAGACGCACTTCACCGGCCGGTTCCAGGCGCTTGTAGCCCTTCGGCGGCTCTTCCATGAAGTCGTCACGGTCGATGTAGATTTCCCGAGCGAATGGCAGTGCGCGCACGCCCATGTCTTCTTTCGGGTGACGCGGCAGTTCGAGGTTTTCGACCTGGCCTTCCGGGTAGTTGGTGATGACGACTTTCAGCGGACGCAGCACGCACATCGCACGCGGTGCGGTCTGGTCGAGGTCGTCACGGATGCTGAACTCGAGCATGCCGAAGTCGACCACGCCGTCGGAACGGTTGGTGCCGATCATTTCGCAGAAGTTGCGGATCGATTTTGGCGTGTAGCCACGGCGGCGGAAGCCCGACAGCGTGGACATGCGCGGATCGTCCCAGCCATGCACGTGCTTTTCATCGACCAGCTGCTTGAGCTTGCGCTTGCTGGTGATGGTGTAGTTGAGGTTCAGGCGGCTGAACTCGTACTGACGCGGGTGCGCCGGCACTGGCAGTGCGTCGAGGAACCACTCGTACAGCGGACGATGGCTTTCGAACTCCAGAGTGCAGATCGAGTGGGTGATGCCTTCGATGGCGTCCGACTGACCGTGGGTGAAGTCGTAGTTCGGGTAGATGCACCACTTGTCACCGGTCTGGTGGTGATGCGCGTGACGGATGCGATACATGATCGGGTCGCGCAGGTTCATGTTCGGCGAGGCCATGTCGATCTTCGCGCGCAGCACACGGGCGCCGTCCGGGAACTCACCGGCGCGCATGCGCGCAAACCAGTCGAGGTTCTCTTCTACCGAACGGTCGCGGAACGGGCTGTTCTTGCCTGGCTCGGTCAGGCTGCCACGGTACTCCTTGGCCTGCTCCGGGGTCAGGTCGTCGACGTAGGCTTTGCCGGCCTTGATCAGCTCGACGGCCCAATCGTGCAACTGGTCGAAATATTGCGAGGCGTAGCGCACTTCGCCGGACCATTCGAAGCCCAGCCATTTGACGTCGCTTTCGATTGCGTCGATGTATTCCTGATCTTCCTTGGCCGGGTTGGTGTCGTCGAAACGCAGGTGCGTGACGCCGCCGAATTCCTGGGCCAGGCCGAAGTTCACGCAGATCGACTTGGCGTGGCCGATGTGCAGGTAGCCGTTGGGCTCAGGCGGGAAACGGGTGACGATCTGCGTGTGCTTGCCCGAGTCCAGGTCTGCCTGGATGATCGGCCGCAGGAAATTGACCGGCACGGCAGGGCCGGACTTGGCATTCGAGGTAGGGTCGACAGTGGGCTTGCTCATAGGATCCTTGACTTACGTGTGCGCGGCCGCAGAGGGGGCCAGACAAAACAAAGCCGCTATCATAGCCGATGCTGTCAAGGGGCTGACAGAGCAGGCCCTATAAAGGTGTGCTTTTTATCGCCGGGAATTGAAAAACAACCTCGAAATTCGCGCCTGTCACGCTAAACTGCGCACCTTGGCCCACGCTGGCTGAACCGGTTTGGGGGCTCGATGTCCCAAAACCACGAATTCCTCTAAAGAGTAGCGATCATGACTCAAGTTAAATTGACCACCAATCATGGCGACATCGTCATCGAACTGAACGCTGAAAAGGCGCCGATCACCGTCGCCAACTTCATCGAGTACGTCAACGCCGGTCACTACACCAACACCGTTTTCCACCGTGTCATCGGTAACTTCATGATCCAGGGCGGCGGTTTCGAGCCAGGCATGAAGGAAAAGAAAGACAAGCGTCCAAGCATCCAGAACGAAGCTGACAACGGTCTTTCCAACGAGAAGTACACCGTTGCCATGGCCCGCACCATGGAGCCGCATTCGGCTTCCGCACAGTTCTTCATCAACGTTGCCGATAACACCTTCCTCAACCACAGCGGCAAGAACGCTCAAGGCTGGGGCTACGCAGTATTCGGTAAAGTGACCGCCGGTACTGAAGTTGTCGACAAGATCAAAGGTGTTTCGACCACTTCCAAGGCCGGCCACCAGGACGTACCAGCAGACGACGTGATCATCGAGAAAGCCGAGATCATCGAAGCGTGATATTGCTGATTTCAGACTTGCATCTGGAAGAGGAGCGCCCGGACATTACCCGGGCGTTTCTGGATTTGCTCGCCGGACGCGCCCGCTCGGCGAGTGCGTTGTACATTCTTGGCGACTTCTTCGAAGCGTGGATTGGCGACGACGCCATGACGCCCTTCCAGCGTTCCATCTGCCAGGCCCTGCGCCAATTGAGCGACAGCGGCACGGCGATTTTTCTGATGCACGGCAATCGCGACTTCATGCTCGGCAAGGCCTTCTGCAAGCAGGCCGGCTGTACGTTGTTGAAGGACCCGAGTGTCGTGCAGTTTTATGGCGAGCCGGTGCTGTTGATGCACGGCGACAGCCTGTGCACCCGCGACGTCGGCTATATGAAGCTGCGGCGTTATCTGCGTAACCCGATCACCCTGTTTATCCTGCGCAACCTGCCACTGAGCAGCCGCCATAAACTGGCGCGCAAGCTGCGTAGCGAGAGCAAGGCGCAGACGCGGATGAAGGCTAATGACATTGTCGATGTCACGCCTGAGGAAATTCCGCGGATCATGCAGGAATACGGGGTGAAAACCCTGATTCACGGCCACACCCATCGCCCGGCGATCCACAAGTTGCAGATCGGTGATGAAGCGGCGAAGCGGATTGTGCTGGGGGATTGGGATCGCCAGGGTTGGGCGTTGCAGGTGGATGAGAGCGGGTACGCCCTCGCGCCATTCGACTTCGCCCCGCCGCCAGCCCTGCCCGCCCCGAGCGCATGATCGTTCCCACGCTCCGCGTGGGAATGCAGCCCGGGACGCTCCGCGTCCCATCCAGAGCCGAACGCAGAGCGTCCGTTGAGGCATTCCCACGCAGAGCGTGGGAACGATCTTGCGGGATCAGTGCCCGGAAGCAGCAGGCCCTGCCTTGGCGGCAAACGGCGGCTTCGCCAGCCACACAATCAGAATCAAGCCCATAAAGCCCCAGCCCAACAACGTGAAGTAATCCACGGTGGAGAGCATGTACGCTTGACTGGTCAAAATCTGATCCATCTGCGCATAAGCCGATTGGCTTGTCCCGCCCAAATGATTCAAGGTCTCGCGCGTCGCCGGTTCAAAGGTACTGATGCTTTCGCTCATATACGCATGATGCTGATCCGCGCGGCGAATCCAGATCCACGTGGTCAGCGACGCTGCAAAGCTACCGCCCAACGTCCGCAGAAAAGTCGCAAGACCGGCACCATCGGCAATCTGGCTCGGCGGCAAGTCCGACATCAAAATACTCAAGGTCGGCATAAAGAAAAGCGCCACGCCAATACCCATGAACAACTGCACCAGCGCGATGTGCTGGAAGTCCACTTCATTGGTGAACCCAGCCCGCATAAAGCAACTCAGCCCAATCGCCAGAAACGCCAGCCCGGCCAACAGACGCAGGTCGAACTTGTTCGCGTACTTGCCGACAAACGGCGACAGCAGCACCGGCAGAATGCCGATCGGCGCCACGGCCAGACCGGCCCAGGTCGCGGTGTAACCCATTTGCGTCTGCAACCACTGCGGCAAAATCAGGTTGATACCGAAGAACCCGGCGTAACCCAGCACCAACACCAACGTGCCGATGCGGAAGTTGCGGTAGGCGAACAGCCGCAGATTCACCACCGGATGCTGATCGGTCATTTCCCAGATAACGAACACCGCCAGCGCGATCACCGAAATCGCCGCGCCGATAATGATGAAGTTCGACTCGAACCAATCCAGATCATTGCCCTTGTCGAGGATCACCTGCAACGCGCCGACGCCAATGATCAGCGTGATCAGTCCGACGTAATCCATCGGCTGACGGCTGGTTTCCACCGGACGTTTGGCCAGTTGCGAACGCACCACCATCACCGCAAAGATGCCGATCGGCACGTTGATGAAGAAGATCCACGGCCAGCTGTAACTGTCAGTAATCCAGCCGCCGAGAATCGGCCCTGCAATTGGCGCAACCACCGTGACCATCGCCAGTAACGCCAGGGCCATGCCTCGCTTCGCCGGCGGATAAACCGCGATCAACAGGGTTTGCGTCATCGGGTACAGCGGCCCGGCGACCAGACCTTGCAGGACGCGGAAGCCGATCAGTTCTGGCATCGACGTCGAGATACCGCAGAGAAACGAGGCCAGAACGAACAGAATCGTGGCCCACAAAAACAGCTTCACCTCGCCGAAACGCCGACTGAGCCAACCGGTCAACGGCAGCGCAATGGCATTACTCACGGCGAACGAAGTGATCACCCAGGTGCCCTGCTCCGAACTCACCCCGAGGTTGCCGGAAATCGTCGGCAGCGCCACGTTGGCGATGGTGGTGTCGAGCACTTGCATGAACGTCGCCAGCGACAGGCCGATGGTGCTGAGCAACAGGCTGGGCGGCGTGAAAGAGGCGTTATTGCTCATTGTGAATCCTATGAAACCGGGTTGGCGCCATGCCCTTGTGGGAGCGAGCCTGCTCGCGAAGGCGGCCTTTCAGACAGTTAAATGCTGAATGACCCACCGCTTTCGCGAGCAGGCTCGCTCCCACAGGGTCGGCGTCGGTATCAGCGTTGCGCGGTTTTGCTGAGCGCGGCGCTGTTGTCGTGGATCAGCTGCGCAATCATCGCGTCGGCTTCGGCCAGTTGGCGGTCGTAGACGTTGGTGCTGAACGAGGCTTTTTGCGGCGGCTGCTGCGCCAGCACCGGGCCGCTCTGGTCGTGCAGGTTCACTTCAACATTGGTCGACAGACCGACGCGCAGCGGGTGCTTGGCCAGTTCTTCGGCGTTGATGTGAATCCGCACCGGCACACGCTGCACGATCTTGATCCAGTTACCGGTGGCGTTCTGCGCTGGCAGCAGAGCGAACGCACTACCGGTACCGGCGCCGAGGCTGTCGACGGTGCCGCTGTATTTCACGTCGCTGCCGTAGATGTCGGATTCGATATCGACCGGCTGACCGATGCGCATGTCACGCAGTTGGGTTTCCTTGAAGTTGGCGTCGATCCACAGTTGATCCAGCGGAATCACCGCCATCAACGCTGTGCCCGGTTGCACGCGCTGGCCGAGTTGCACGGTGCGCTTGGCCACGTAACCGGTGACCGGTGCGATCAAGGTGCTGCGGGCATTGGTCAGGTAAGCCTGACGCAGATCGGCGGCGGCCGACATTACGTCCGGGTGCGACGACACCACGGTGTCATCGACCAGCGCGCTGGTGGTTTTCAGTTGCTGTTTGGCGTTGGCCAAGGCATTTTGCGCCGAGGTCAGGTCGTCGCGAGCGTGGGACAGTTCTTCCTGGGAAATCGCCCCGCCCTGCGCCAGGTTTTTCCGGCGGTTGTAGTTGTCCTGGGCCTTCTGCACTTCGGCCTGTTGCGCGTTGACCTGGGCTTTCATGCCGTCAACGTTGCTGTACAGACCGCGCACCTGACGCACGGTGCGCGCCAGTTTCGCCTGCGCACTTTGCAGACCGACTTCAGCGTCGTTCGGGTCGAAGTTGATCAGCACCTGACCTTCGTGAACCAGATCACCATCGTCAGCACCGATGCTGACCACGGTGCCGGTCACCAGCGGAGTGATTTCGACAACGTTGCCGTTGACGTAGGCGTCATCGGTGCTTTCATTGAAGCGCCCGATGAACTCGTGATACGCCCAGACGCCGGCGCAGGCGAGTGCAACCACAACGGCCAGCACCAACAGCATGACCTTGCGTTTGCGCGGGTTGCCGGTGTCCGGGGTGTTGCCTTGAGCTTGGGTGTTTTCGGCAGTGGCCATGACAATTACCTTGAATTAGTTGTGCGGCGTGGCTGGGCTGGCGTTGGCTGCGGTCAGGGTGTCACCCTGGAAGCCGCCGCCCAGCGCTTGCATCAGTTGAATCGACAGGTCGATCTGCTCGGCATTGAGATTGGCCAACTGACGTTGGGCCTGCAGCAATTGCTGCTCAATGCTGAGCACGTCCAGGTAGTTGCCGATGCCGGAACCGTAACGCTGGACGACGGTGTTGTAAGAATCCTGGGCAATGTCGGTGGCGTGCTGCTGCGCACCGATCTGCCGACCGATGTCACGCAACTGGTTGATCGTGTCGCTGACATCGCCCAGTGCTTTCACCAGACTTTTGTTGTACTGCGCCACCGCCAGATCGTAATCGGCGTCGCGCGCATCGAGGTTGGCGCGCAAGCGTCCGCCGTCGAAGATCGGCACCGAGATGGTCGGGGCAATGTTGAAGAAGCGACTGGCCGAACCGAACATCGCGTCACCCAACAACGATTCGGCGCCGGCCGAGGCCGTGAGGTTCAAGTTCGGATAGAACTGGGTCTTGGCCGAATCAATGTCTTTGCTCGCCGCTTCTACGCGCCAGCGCGCGGCGACCAGATCCGGGCGACGACCGAGCAGTTCTGCCGGCAGTACTGAAGGCACGGCGACCGCGCTGGCTTGCAGGACTTTCGGCCGGGCGATTTCGTTGCCGCGATCCGGGCCTTTGCCGAGCAGCACGGCCAGGGCGATTTTGGCGCTGTTCAGGCGTTTTTCCGCGTCGATCAGGCTGGCCTCGGAACTGGCTTCCAGACTTTGCGTTTGCTGGAACTGGTACTGGCTGTCGATGCCGGAACTCAGGCGACGCTGGCTCAGGTCGAGCATCTGCTTGGTGCGTTTGAGGTCTTCGTTGGCCAGGTCATAAACGATGTGCGCCTGACCGAGATCGCTGTAAGCGCGAGCAACATCAGCGGCCAGCGTCAGCTGTGCAGCCTGACGATCGACTTCGGCGGCGCGAGCCTGACCGAGTGCGGCTTCCCAGGCATCACGCTGACCGCCCCACAGGTCGAAGTTGTAATTGAAACCGGCGCTGACGTTACGCACCGTCGAATAAGCCCCACCCTGCCCCAGCGGATCCTGATCGCGAGCCAGCCGCGAACGGCTGATGCCGGCGCTGGCGTCGAGGGTCGGATAACGCGCGGCATCGGCGGCATACGCGGCGGCGCTGGCCTGATGCGCGCGGGCTTCGGCGATCTGCATGTCCGGGCTGTCGTGCAGCGCTTCGCGGATCAGACCGTCGAGCTGCGGATCGCCAAGGCTGGCCCACCAGTCGCTCTTCGGCCACACGGCCGGCGACAGGGTCACGCCGTTGAGGGACTGGCCGACTTTCAGGCTTTTCGCATCGAGGCTCGCGCCCGACGTGTCGAGGCCACTGTAGTTGGCGCAACCGGCGAGGATCATCGCCGACAGCACCAAAGTGAGGCTGCTGCGCAAGGTTTTACCGCTCATTGTGTTCACCTAAGCGCTGGATGGTGATCGGGTCACCGGCTGCCAGCAGGATTTTCTTGAGGATGTATTCCAGGGTCTTTAACTCGTCCGAAGTGACGGCACCGGCCAGTTCATTCATTGCGTCGGCGCCGATATGCGGCAGGCGATCGGCCAGTTGCTGGCCTTGCTCGGTCAGTTTCAGTTGCACCTGACGGCGATCGCCTTCGCTGCGGTGGCGAGCCAGAAAGCCTTTCTGTTCCAGACGATCGAGCATGCGCGTCATCGAACCGCTGTCGAGCGACAGGTGCCGGCACAGCTCGGCCGGGGTATCGACGCCGAACTGGGCCATGATGATCAACACCTTGAACTGCGCGGCGGTGATGCCGTGGGGTTCCATGTGGGTGTCGATGATCCGGTCCTTGAGCAGCGCAGCACGGCCAAGCAACAGGCCAAGATGGCAGTGTTTGAATTCGTCCGGGGTGAAATGCTTCATTTGCTCACCTAATAACTGCCTAGGCAGTGAATGTATGTCGAGATGTTACTGCCTAGGCAGCGAATGTCAATGGAATAGTTAGCAGGCTTGGTAATTAGTTGACCAGTGGAGTTGGTTTTTGCGGCGCCCACGCGGACGCCATCGCGAGCAGGCTCACTCCTACAAGGGAACGCATTTCAAATGTAGGAGTGAGCCTGCTCGCGATTGGAGCGACTCGGTGTGAAGCCGGTCAGGATTCGTCAGAAGGATGCACAGATGGCGGTTGCACAGGATGCACCTCACGCCCGCGCAACGCAGTCGCCACATACCCAAACGCACGCTTGCTCACCGCATAAATGCTGTGCCAGCCCGGCGGTGCCGGCTCGATGGCCGCATGCAGCGCCCGCGCATAGTCGAGCACCAGCCCGGGCGTCCAGGCCATCACTTCGGCGCGCTTGCGCACTTGCGCGGCGACCCAGAACTCGGGGCTGAACATGATTCGGGCGAAATCGAGCATGCTCGAATGGCCGCGGTTCATCGCCCCTTCCAGGGCCGCTTCGAGGCTATGGGCGACGGCGCTGGAACAATTGCGACTGGTCAGGTTGTACGTGCTGTTCTGCCGATACTCCGTCCAGAACGCATGCAGGCGCCGGGCGTCATAGCGGGCAAAACTGACCTGCACCGAAGACGGGCACCAGTCCGCCACCTCGCCGGCATAGTCAGGCAGAAATCGGCCGGCAACATCATTGTTCGGCGTCGCCCGCAGCAAGCGCACGAAATCCCCGGCCGAACGATCAATGTCATCCTGCGGGTAATGACTGATGTAAATGTCCGAGCCGCATTCCAGTGCCGCGTGACCGGCGGAGATAACGCCATTGATGTCGACCGCCGCGATGTAGCGGTTGAGCAGCCGATTGCGCACCAAAGTGTCATCCACGGTGCCGCTGGGGGTCCAGACGTGAATCACCAACGCGTTGCTGCTGGCCGGCACACTGACCGACAAAGGGCTTGTCAGCGGCGGCTGGTTTTTAAAGCGCACCGCTTGCCGCAACAACGCGCAGCCCGAGAGAAACAGGCTCATGCCAATGCAGAACGGCACCGTGCCCTTATACAGCGTCGGGTACGGTTCGAGGATAAATACGCCAAAACCGATTTCGAATAACCCCGCCAGCAGCGACACTTGCCAACCGGCAAAGCGCACCACCAGCGCCGCCGCCAACCGAAAGCCGCCATCAAGCAGAAAAGCCCCACCAAACAGCACCGCCAGAATCAGCCCGGCGGCGTGTTGCCGGTCGACGATCAGCAGTCCCAACAAGAGAAACGCCAGACCTCGCGCTCTGCGCAGGGCCGCAGCGGTGCCGGCTTGCGGTGCCGGCACCAGCAGCAGGATCAGCGCTTCGAGCAGCAACAGATAGCCAAAGAAATGCAGCGGGAAATACAGCACGCCGTCCAGCGCATCGATGAAGATGCCCACACCGGCCGCACCCCAGACGATGCCCGTCAGCGCCAGCGCAGACCAACGCTTGCGGACGAATTCGTGACCGAGCAAGACCATACTCAAGCGGACCATATGACCTCTCTGATGAACCGGGGGCCGTACAACCTGCACGGTTTGCAGGCTTTGCTGAGTCTAATACATCGCCGCGTTTGCGCATTCGCGGGAACGTGTTCTAAGAATCGCCTGATGTCCATTGGCAGATGGCGTGTTTAACGTACGGCGCTCTTTGGCCGACACGTATAGCCCTTTTCATGAAGCGAATAACTCTGCAGCGCCCCCTGCTCACTCTTGCCGCAGCGACGTTGCTGGCATGCGCAACGGACGCAATGGCGACGTGTAGCTTCAACAGTTCCCCTTCCACGCAAACGCTCAGTTACGGCGCCAGCCTGGCCAATGGCGGCCTGACCATCCCCGCCGACACACCGGATGGCACGGTGGTTTATCAGGAAACCGCGCAGCAATCGAGCTCGCACAGTTGGTCGTGCAATGCGAGCTCGTTCTACGGAATAGCGGTCAATCCCGCATTTGGCACCCCGACCAGTACCGTAACGACCTTCCCCCTGGGCAAGACCGGGCTGTCGTTCCGTATCTGGATGGGTATGCTGGATCGCTATGAGCCCTCGCTCTTTTCGGTCGCCCCAAAAGGCTACGGCGTGATGCCAGGCTCGATCCGCCTGGAAATCGTCAAGTCAGGCCCGTTGGCGGCGCAGATCACGATACCGGCCGGCAACCTCGGCAGCCTGAAAGCCGGCGAGCTGATTCTGAATAACTTCAATCTGGCCAATGCGCTGGTGTTGAATGCAGCCTCCTGCCAGACCCCTGCCGTGCCGGTCGCCATGGGCGATGACTATCAACTCCAGGAGTTTAGCGAAGCGGGCGCCAAACCCCGCACCGTGCGCTTCGACATCGCCTTGAATCAGTGCCAGACCGGCATCAAGAAAGTCACCTATTCGCTCAAGGCCACCACGCCCGTCATCGACGCGACCAAGGGCATCGTTGCACTCAATAGCACCTCCACCGCCAGCGGCATCGGCCTGCAATTGATGAACGATGTCGGGCAACCGATCGTATTCGACACCACCTACCCGTTCAACGCCTTCACCACCACCGGCACCGATTTCAAGATCCCGTTAACCGCCGCGTACTACCGTCTGCCCACGGGCGAACTCAAGGCCGGCAGCGCCAACACCGAAGTCACCTTCATCGTCAATTACTTGTAGCACTCTAAGGATCGTCTGATTTTCCTCGCTGCCGGCCCTCCATAGAGTGCCGCGATGAGATTGAAGAACTACCTCCATCAGATCAGCCCGCTGCTGTCCTCGCCCGATGCGGCGCGGCGCCTGCTGCGCATTTTTGCCCTGGTGCTGCTGGTGGGCATCCTTGGCGGCGTCTACAGCTTCCTGCTGTTTACCTTCAATAATGAGATTTCCCAACGGCGCAGCTACATGAGCAGCGCCATCGCCGAAGCGCACACCTTTTTCACCACCCGTGAAGCGCTGCTGGAGAGCCTGAGCTTGTCGGCCACACGCAAGGCGAAAATAAACGTGCCGGTGTCCGAAGAAGAAATCCGTCTGCTGCTGGGGCAAACGCCGGGCAAACAGTGGAGCATCTGGTTGACCCAGCGCATGCGCGATTACCTGAAAGCCAAGCAGCTCAACCTGCTATATGTCAGCAACGGCGGTCATGTATTGCGGCTATACAACGCGACACCGCTGGTCGTCGGTTTGCCACAGGCCACGCTGGATCAGTTGGAAGCGCTCAAGCTCACGGCGACTTTGTCGGAACTGTGGCTGACCCATGCCGCAGACGGGCACTCGCAGTTGTACATCTTCATTCGCTTGGATGAACGTGATGTCCACTCCGGCTGGCTTGGTCTGGAAATGGACGACCGTGAAGTGTCCAGAGCCTTGAACGACCACAGTGCCGGCGAGTTCACCATGTTCAACTCACAAGGCAAACCGCTGTTCAGCAACAGCCATAGACCTCCGCCGGAACAGAACCTGCCGCTCCTAAGGCAACAGGATTTCTTCGGCTTCGTCGGCGATGGCTGGCTGCCCGAGCAGTTGGTGTTGCGCAAACAGCTGAAATCGTCGGATTGGCAGCTGACTTACTCCATTGATTTGCTGTCAGTGCTGCGTGCGTTGTGGCCACAAATGCTCGGTGCGCTGCTGTTCTGCGTGTTGAGTATCAGCCTGGTTTGCCTGTTGGTTCGTCGTCTGGAGCATCGCGTCATTACCCCGGCGATCCAGCGCATACAGGCGCTGGTGGAAAGCGAACTGTTCAGCCGCGACGTGATTCAGACCGCGCCGGTGGCGCTGTGCGTGCTGCGCCGCAGTGACGGCCAAGTGGTGCTGGATAACACCCTCGCCCGGCAATGGCTGGGCCAGTGCAGCGAGCAACTGGGCGCGGGCTGGATCCTTGATGCGTTTGACGAAACCACACCATGCCTGACCGATTACTTCGAGACCGCCGACGGCCGTCACCTGTACCTGAGCTGTGCGCCCACCCGCTACAAGGGTGAAGACGTGTTGCTCTGTGCATTTAGCGATATCAGCGCACGGCGGCAAATCGAAGCAGCACTGGAACAGGCACGCCAATCGGCGGATGCCGCCAACGAAGCGAAGACCTTGTTTCTGGCGACCATGAGCCACGAAATCCGCACCCCGCTCTATGGTGTATTGGGCACCCTGGAATTGCTGGCGCGCACGCATCTGGACACTCAGCAAAAAAGTTACCTGCGGGCGATCGAGGGATCATCGGCGACGTTGCTGCAGTTGATTTGCGACGTGCTCGATGTATCGAAGATCGAGGCCGGGCAACTGGCGCTGGAGCTGAGCGAATTTTCCGTCCCGGACCTGGTGCACGAGGTGGTGCAGGGTTACGCCGCTGCCGCGCAAAGCAAAGGCCTGCAACTCTATGCCTGCCTGGACCCGCAACTGCCTGAGCGCTTGATCGGCGATGTCAGCCGGGTACGACAGATCCTCAACAACCTGCTGAGCAACGCGGTCAAGTTCACCGATTCCGGGCGCGTGGTGTTGCGGGTCAGACTGCTCGCTCGCGAAGGCGAACGCGTGTGTCTGCAATGGCAGGTTTCGGACACCGGCAAAGGCATCGCCCATGACGATCAGGCGTTTATTTTCGAACCGTTCTACCAGACCGCCGGCAACACCAATGTGGTTGCCGGCACCGGCCTGGGGTTGCCGATCTGCCAGCGTCTGACCCACTTGATGAATGGCACCCTGCGCATGGTCAGCGAGCCGGGCCTGGGCAGCAGTTTTTCCCTCAGCGTGCCGCTGGAGCAACGTTCCTGCGACGCACCAACCGCCGCTTTGCCGCCCTTGGCAGCGGACATTGTCTATGTCGTTTCGCCCGTGCGCGAACTGGCCGACAGCGTCAGTGGCTGGTTGCGTCGTTGGGGCGCCCGCGCGCATATCGGCGCACCGGACGACATCGAGCCTGATACAACGGCAGTGTTGCTGGAACTGTATCCCGCGGCCTTCGGACAGCGCCCGAACCTGACATGGCGTGGGCCGCGCGTACTGGCCAGCGGTGACGGCGCCCATGAGCCGCAATTCAGCGGCAACGGCTGGCAGGTCAATCTGAATGATCTGCTGGCGATTCAACGCGCCGTTCGCCAGGCCCAGAACGGCCAGATCATCCACCGCCCGCCAGACACTGAACCCCATGCGCTGCGCCCGTTGCACCTGCACATCCTGGTGGTCGAAGACAACGTCATCAATCAACTGATCCTGCGCGATCAGCTCGAAGAACTCGGCTGCACGGTGGCGCTGGCCAGCGATGGTGAAGAGGCCTTGGCGCTGTGGCCCGACGCTGCGTTCGACCTGGTTCTGACCGACGTCAACATGCCCCGTCTCAACGGTTACGAGTTAGCCAAAGCCCTGCGGCGCCTCGGTTGCAGCATTCCGATCATCGGCGCGACCGCCAACGCCCTGCGCGGTGAGGACGCGCTGTGCCTGGCTGCCGGCATGAATCACTGCCTGGTCAAACCTTTTACGCTTCGAGCCTTGTTCGCTGTCCTGGCTCCCTACGAACGAGTCGCCCATGAAGCCCTGTAGCATTCTGATTGTCGAAGACCACCCCTTCCAGCACCTGTATTTGCAGAACCTGTTCAGCGAGTTGGGCGACTTCGATCTGGCGTGCGCCAGGGACGGCGAAGAAGCATTGGACTGCCTGAAACACCGCGACTTCGATCTGGTGCTCACCGATTTGCTGATGCCGGGCATGGACGGCGTGCAGTTTATTCAGGGCCTCGCCGCGCAGCGTTCGCGCCCGGCACTGGCGATCATGAGCGCCGCCTCGCGACGCATGTTGATGGGCGCCAGTCTGGTCGCGAGCAACCTGCAAGTGAAAGTCATCGGACTGATTTCGAAACCGGTGAATGCGGCCGCCCTGCGCTGCCTGATCGATCAATTGCAGGCGCTGCGCCAGAGCGTCCCGGCGGCGACGCATCCCGGCATTGATCGCCAGAGTATTTGCAATGCCCTCGACAACGGTGAGCTGCAAGCCTGGTTTCAACCGAAGAAGGCTTTGAACAATGGCCGGATCGTCGCCGCCGAAGCGCTGGTACGCTGGAATCATCCTGAACATGGCACGCTGTTGCCCGGGGTATTTTTGCCGGCGTTGATTGCTTTTGGTCTCGAAGAGCCGTTGCTCTGGTGCGTGCTGAAACAGGCGATCGCCGCCCAGGCTACGTGGCGCGAGCAGGGTTATGACATTCCGGTCTCGGTCAACCTGCCCACGCACCTGCTCAACAGCCATGACCTGCCTGATCGCATTCTCGCCTTCGTGCTTGCCCATCAAGGCTTGCCCGCGCGGATCTGTTTCGAATTGATGGAGTGCTCGGTGCCCGATGACATCAGCAATTTCTACGCCGGCGCCTGCCGCTTGCGGATCAAAGGTTTCGGCCTGTCGCAGGATGATTTTGGCAAGGGCTACAGCTCGTATATGAACCTGGTGTCGGCGCCGTTCACCGAACTGAAAATCGACCGCGCACTGGTCCAGGGTTGCCATGCCAACGCCGAACTCGCGCAGGCGTTGACCAGTATTGTCAGCCTCGGTCGGCAATTGGGCCTGACGGTGGTGGCCGAAGGTGTAGAAACCGCACAAGAACTTGCTCTGTTGCGTAAAATCGACTGCACTCAGGTTCAGGGTTTCCTGATCTCCCACGCCGTCTCTGCAGATCAGTTCCAGCAGTTGCTGACCCACGACGGGCCAGCGAACGCCTGGTGAGCGGCACGTGGCTATTGTTGAACGTCGCTTGCTACCGAGGTCACTGTGTCCCAAGACTGCCCCATCACCGCTGGTCAGGCGCTGTAATGCCGCATACCAATGCATTTCTGGACAAACTGGCCAGCAGTTCGCTGCGTTTGAACAAAACGCTGCTGCTGCTCGGCGCACTGGTGTTGCTGCTGTTGGGCATCAGCTATGTGGGGGTGCTGCGCATGCTCGAAGAGCAGCGCGACACCCTGCAGTTTCACTTCGCCCGATTGATGGAGAACATCCACGAGCAGGAAGTGTTTCTGCGCGATATCTCCCAGGCCAGTGCCAAGGGTCGATATTTCCCTTTGGTGGTGTTGCCCACCTATTCGCAAAAGCTGCTGCCCGATGAAGGTCCGAATATCTATGAAGGTCGCGGCTTGCCGTTTTCACTGCCGTTCAGTGTCAAGATCGATCCGCACAGAATCGCCGCCGACCAATACCCCAAGGTTTTCGCGCTGGGCAGTTATCTGGCCGCCTACTACAGCGCGTTCTGGGCGGCATCGCACTATCAGTCGCCGCAAGTGATCCTGCTCAATGGCCCCGACAATTTCGACGTGGCCGTGCCCTCCGCCGGGCGCTTGCGCGGTGCTGGCCCGATGCAGATCGGCGCGTTTGCCCAAGTCATGAGCCAGGTGAACCAGCACACACGCGAACAGCCTTCATCAGCGGCCGATCATCAAGTGCATTGGGCACCCTACCCGCCCACTCAGGACCACGAGGCAACACCGACGTTGCTGGCCTACGTCAGGATCAATCTGCTGCAGCCAACGCTGACCATCGAGGGCGCCGATTCCTGGGTGGTGGTCGGGACGCTGCTGAAACTGTCTCAGGTCAACAACATCGAGCGATTGATGGAGTGGTCGATTTACGATGACTTCACCTTGATCACCCCGGCCGGCGTGGTCCTGACCGGCGCACAGAGATCCGACCAGGTACTGGATGAGGGGATAAATTTCGACCGTGACGGCCTGGTGTTCAAACTGAGCAGCCCCGGCGCACAGCACTGGACCGCAATCTACGTCATCAGCCTGCGCAGTTTTCTCAGTTACGCGCTGTGGCCATTGCTGTGCCTCGTGGCGGTGGTGCTGGCGTTGCTTGGTTGCGGTCGCGTCATCAATCGCTGGTACACCGCGCGCGTGATCATCCCCGCGCAAAGTGCGCACGCGAGCATTGCCGAAAGCGAGGCGTTCAGCCGTGCGGTGATCGACACCGCGCCGACCGGCCTCTGTGTGATCCGCCGCAGCGATCACCAAGTGCTCCTGGAAAACCAGCGCGCCCAGCAATGGCACGACAGCAGCCGTTTGATGAGCCTGCTCAAGGCGCACAGCGAGTCCGGGCATGCCGATCTCGAGATCGACGGGCGTCATCTGCATCTGGCCTTCGTCTCGACGCGCTATCAAGGCCAGGATGCCTGGTTGTGTGCGTTGCATGACGTGACTCGGCATATCGAAGACGCCGCCGCTCTTGAAGAAGCCCGTCAGGCCGCCGACTCGGCCAACCAGGCCAAGAGCCGCTTCCTCGCCACCATGAGCCATGAGATTCGCACCCCTCTCTATGGCGTGCTGGGCACCCTCGAATTGCTCGGCCTGACGCCGCTCGCGCCGCGCCAGCAGGATTATCTGGACACCATCCAGCGCTCCTCCGCCAGCCTGTTCAAGCTGATCAGCGATGTGCTGGACGTGTCGAAGATCGAAGCCGGGCAAATGACCCTTGAGCTTCAGGACTTCTGTCCGCTAGAGCTGACTGAAGACGTAGTGCGCACTTACAGCGCCTTTGCCCGCGCCAAAGGCCTGCAACTGTATGCGTGCATCGATTCGACGTTGCCGGATCGACTGCGCGGTGACCCGTTGCGCATCCGCCAGATCCTCAACAACCTGCTGAGCAACGCGATCAAGTTTACCGACAACGGTCGCGTGGTGCTGCGCGTACGCGTGTTGCAAAACGCCGCCGATAACGCCGAAGTACAGTGGCAGGTCAGCGATTCGGGGGTGGGGATTTCCCAAGCGCAGCAACAGCAATTGTTCGACCCGTTCTATCAGGTCAACGACGCCGACAGTCAGGCCGGTGCGGGTCTGGGCCTGGCCATTTGCAAATGGCTGTGCGAGTTGATGCACGGCCAGTTGAGCGTGGTCAGCGAACCGGGACTGGGCAGCAGTTTTACCCTGCAACTCACGCTGGAGAACAGGCCGGGCAGTTTGGCCGACTGCCCCGCTTTCGTGGCCAGCAGCCCCGCCGTTTATGTACGTGCACCGATCAGCGAACTGGCGCTGTACCTGATGGCCTGGCTCAAGCGTTTTGGTCTGGATTGCCGCTTGGTGACGACCGAGATGCCGCCATCCTCGGCGCTGCTGGTGGACCTCACCCCGCTCGACAACGCCCCGCACTGGAGCGGGCCAAGGATCGTTGCCATTGCGGGCGGCCCCAATCCGGCGCAGCCAAGCGATGCAGACTGGGCGGTCGACGCCGACGATGTACGCGCGATTGCCTGGGCGATTTATCTGGCACAACACGGCGCCAATGCGCAGCGCCCCGCCGCGTTGCAGGCAAAGACTCGCCCACTGAATCTGCAGGTGCTGGTGGCCGAAGACAACGTGATCAACGCGGCGATCATCAAGGAACAACTGGAAGCCCTCGGCTGCTCGGTGATCGTCGCTGCGAATGGCGAACAGGCCCTGGCGCAGTGGGCGCCCGGCCGCTTCGATCTGCTGCTGACCGACGTCAACATGCCGGTCATGAACGGCTACCGGTTAGCTGAAGCAGTACGCCAGCAGGACTCGACACTGCCGATCATCGGCGTCACCGCCAACGCCCTGCGCGAAGAAGGCGAGCGCTGCGCCGCCGTCGGCATGAACGCGTGGATGGTCAAGCCGCTTAACCTTGCCACCCTGCGTACGCAACTTGAGCAACATTGCAAAATCGCTGTGCCCCCCGTTATCGATGCCCCGCCGCCGCTATCTGCAAAAATGCGCGAGTTGTTTGTCACCACCCTGCGCCAAGATATTCAGACCACCCTGGCGGCACTGGATGCGGCAGACGCCAACAGCGTGGCGCAGCAACTGCACAGCATGGCAGGGGCGCTGGGGGCGGTGCAGATCAATGCGCTGGCCAGCGCGTTTGTCGAGCTGGAATGTCGTTTGACCGGCATGGCCGTGACGCCCGCTCTGGCCGTGGCGGTGCGACAGAATCTGACGCGGCTGCAAGATCTGCTCGACTCCCTCGAATAACTTCACTCTGGATAAATCACTCATGGAAACCTTCAACGTTGTCATTGCCGATGATCACCCCATCGTGCTGCTGGGGGTGCGGGAACTGGTCGAGCGTGACCAACGCTTTCGCGTGGTGGGCGAAGCCGTTGGCTCCGATGAGCTGATCAAGCTGCTGGAGACCAAGCCTGTAGATCTGTTGATCACCGACTTCAACATGCCCGCCGCTTCGCCTTACGGTGACGGCCTGAAACTGGTGGAGTACTTGATAAGGCACTTTCCCAAGGTTCGGGTACTGGTACTGACGATGATTTCCAATCCGTTGATCCTCACGCGCCTGCAGGAACTGGGTGTGCTGGCGGTCATTCAGAAAAACCAGTTGCACGACGAAATCGAGACAGCACTCAGAGCCATCGCCAAAGGCAACCCGGTGCGCTGGCAGGCACCCGCGCCGACATCCGTAGTGAACGACGGCGCTGATCTGGACGAACGCTTTTCAAGGCTGTCGCCGAAGGAACATGAAATCCTGCGTTTGTTCGTTCAGGGCCAAGGCGTCAACGACATTGCCCGCCACTTGAACAGAAGTGCCAAGACCATCAGCACGCAGAAAATCTCGGCAATGCGCAAACTGGACGTCAGCAGCGACCAAGAGTTATTGACTTACTGCATAGAACGTAACTTGTTTAACTAATGAAAAAGACACTTTCCGGCAGTTTCCGAACTTCTAAGGATCGTCTGATGTTCCACCGGTAAACCGCATTTTATTGTGTTGCCTTATCCCCACCAATGGAAAAAGCAACATGAAAAAGTTGTCCCGAACGCTTCTCGCCCTTTCGATGTTTGCTGCGGCCGGCAATGTCCTGGCAGCCGACCCGCCAGTGACCCCGACCAAAGCCGGCAGCGGCACCATCAACTTCACCGGCACCATCAACAACGACGCCTGTTCGGTTGAAAGCGCCGGCAAGGACAAAACCATCTCCGTCGCCATGGGGGAAGTGTCGATCAAGGACATGGGCACCGCCACCGCGCCGAAAGGCAACGGTACGTTGAGCGTCGAGAACTTCGACATGAAGATCAACTGCAACGCCGGCACCAAGGTTGCGATGATCTTTGAACCGACCAAGGGCGCCGGCTCGGGCATCGAACCTGGCACTAAAGTGCTGCGACTGATCAGCGGCCTGGGGGCTGCAAAAGGCATCGGTATCGCCTTGCTCGACGCCAATGGCGCCGTGATCGACTTGAGTTCGCCAGCCACCGCGAAGATCGAAAACACCCTGCAGGACAGCAATACCACACTGAAATTTTCGGCCGCCTACGTCACCACGGTTGACCCGAAACTGGCTGTTGCCGGTCGCGGCGACGCCACCCTGCCGTTCACCCTGCAATACGAATAACCCGCGCGAACTTTCGAACCCGGTGCGGGGCCTCGCGGCCCCGTGCTTTCAATTATCTGCGCGGTAGCCATCATGTTTTATCGTCATTCATTGTCGTTTTGTGCGGGCCTGCTGGGTCTGTTGATAGTTAATCAGGCCACGGCCGGGATTTCCTTGAGCAGCACCCGCCTGGTCTTCGACGGCCAGCATAAGGAAGCCGGCATCACCGTGCGCAACAGCGGTGAAGACGTGTTGATCCAGTCATGGATCGACACCGATGCCAGCGAAACCGCTTCCGTGCCGTTTGCGGTGACGCCGCCGCTGGTGCGCGTCAGCGGCGAAGAACAGCAAATACTGCGGGTCATCTACGAAGGCACCGGCATGCCGACCGACCGCGAATCGGTGGTCTGGCTCAACGTGCAGGAAATCCCCCAGACCGCGAAGACCGAAAACACCTTGCAGCTCGCCGTACGCCAGCGCATCAAGGTGTTCTTCCGCCCCGCAGGCATGAAAAACAACGCGTATCTGGCACCGGGTGAGTTGACCTGGTGCCTGGCCGAGCGCGCCGGCAAAAGCGTGCTGGTGGTGAACAACCCCGGTCTTTATCACGTGTCGATTGCCGATATCACCCTGCAATCCGGCGCACTCAGCGAGCATCCGTTTGACTCGCTGATGATCGCCCCCGGCGAACGCAAAGAGTTCGCCCTAAAACAACTTCACTCGACGAACACGCCAACTTTGTTGTTCAGCAGCATTAATGACTATGGCGCCCAAGATCGTTTTACCGCGCAACTTTCCAACAGCGCCGAAACCCGCGCTCGCCCAAAGAACGAATCTCCATAAGTCGCGAGTCGCTTTGATAGCGCACTTTCACTGTATTTCTCTTCGCTCCGTTAGTTCGTATCGGAGGTGATATAGGGTTCCTGCATGTTTTTACTCAAACGCGACAGTCTGGCGTCGTTGTTGATCGCCTCCGCCATCAGCACGGCATGCCAGGCTGATGGCGATGAACAGTTCAATACGTCGTTTCTGCAAGGCGCCGCGTCCACCGTCGATGTGCAATCGCTGCTCGCCAGCAACAGCGTACTCCCCGGCAACTACCGGGTTGACCTCTACAGCAACGACACGCTGGTCGGTCGTCGCGACATCGATTTCCGACGCCACCCCGGCAGCGGCAAAATTCAGGCCTGCCTGACCCTGGAGACGGTCCAGCAGTTGGGCGTCGACATTGCCCGGTTGCAGGCCAGCGGCAAACTCGACGCTGACGATCCAAACGCCTGCCTCGACCTCCCCGCATTGATCGAGCATGCCACCGTGCGCTATGACGTGCCGCGCTTGCGTTTGCTGGTCAGCGTGCCGCAAAGCGCCATGGAGCGCGGTCGACGTGGCTACGTCGACCCGGCCCTGTGGGACGAAGGCGTGCCGGCGGCATTTATCAACTATCAAGTGAGCAGCAACCGCAATAGCACGCAGACCGCCGACACGATTTCCAACAACGTCGGCCTGCGCAACGGCATCAACCTCGGTGGCTGGCGCCTGCGCAACGAGTCCAACTTCAACAGCAGCACCGGCCAGCCGAGTACGTTCAAGAGCAACCGCAGCTATCTGCAACATGACCTGACCGCGCTGAAGGGCCAGTTTAGCGCCGGGGATATTTTTTCCGATGCCGACCTGTTCGACAGCGTGCGTTATCGCGGCCTGAAACTGGCTTCCGACGACGGCATGCGCGCCGACAGCGAACGCGGCTATGCACCGATCATTCGCGGGATTGCACAGTCCAGCGCCACCGTGGAAATTCGCCAGAACAACTACATCCTCTACACCACCAACGTGCCGCCGGGTCCATTCGAGATCAGCGATATTTATCCCAGTGGCTCCAACGGTGATCTGGAAGTGACGATTATCGAGGCCGACGGTCAGCGCCGGGTGACGGTGCAGGCGTTTTCCAGCCTGCCGATCATGGTGCGCCAAGGGCAGTTGAAATACAGCGTCTCGGTCGGCCGCTACAACAGCAACAGCGACGATCAGCAGTCGCCGCAGTTTCTCAGCAGCACGCTGGCCTATGGTGTCAGCAGTAACTTGTCCGGCATTGTCGGCGTACAAGCGACCGAGGACTTCCAGGCGTTGTCCGTGGGCGCAGGGCGCAATACACCCATCGGCGCCGTGTCGCTCGACGTGACGCATTCCGCCAGTCGCACCTTTGGCCAAGTGGTCAAAGGCAACAGCTTGCGGGCGCTGTACGCCAAGACCTTTACCGGTACCGACACCAGCTTCACCCTCGCTGCCTATCGCTATTCGACCGAGGGCTATCGCACCCTCACCGAGCACGTCGAGGAACTGAGCAACGAAGGCGAGAAGCGCACGGGCAACTCGAAAACCCGCACCGACCTGACCGTCAACCAGAGCCTGGGGCGTAACCAGCAATTTGGCAGCGTCTACCTCAACGCCAGTGACCAGCGCTATTGGGGCCGCGGTGGCTCGCAAAGCCTGTCGGCGGGTTACAGCAACTATTGGGGCGAAGTCAGTTACAACCTCGGCGCCACCTACACCAAGGATATCGGCAACTATGGGCCGGCGAACAACGACACCCTGGTCAACCTGTCACTGTCTTTTCCGCTGGGTTCGAAACCTCGTGCACCCCGCGCCTTTGTTTCCGCCAGTACACAGAAAGCCACCGACAGCACTCAGGTCGGGATCAACGGCTACCTGACGCAAGGCAGCGACACTTATTACTCGGTGCAGGGCGGCACCAGCAGCACCGGTGGCAGCAGCGGTTCAGCCAACCTCAGCACCCGCACCTCGGTGATGGACATCAGCGCCGGATACAGCCAGGGGCGCGGCTACAACTCGCAGAACCTTAATCTGGCCGGCTCGATCGTCGGTCACGGCGGCGGTATCAACCTGGGCCAAACCGTCGGTGAGACGTTTGCACTGGCGCAGGTCGAAGGCGTTTCCGGGGTGAAAATCGGCAGCTTCTCCGGGGCGAAAACCGGGCGTAACGGCTATGCCGTGGTGCCCAATGCGCAACCCTATCGGGTCAACTGGATCAACCTCGACACCCGCGATCTGGGCGCCGATATCGAAATTGACAATGCGACCCGGCAAGTGGTGCCGCGCCGTGGAGCAGTGGTGCTGGCGCGCTATGCCAGCAAGACTGGACGGCGCGTGCAATTTGCCTTGTTCGATGCGCAGCGCCAGCCGATCCCGTTCGGTGCTTCGCTGGAAGACAGCGCCGGCAAACAACTGGCGATCTCCGACCCGAGCGGCAAAGCACTGGCGCTGGTGGAAAGCGACACCGGCAGCCTCGTCATCGTCTGGCAAGGCCAGCGCTGCGAGGCGCCTTACACACTGCCGGAACGCAATAAGGCGCTGAACTATGAGCGGGTGTCGCTGGTGTGCCGGTAACACAAAATTCTAGCCCGCCACAGATCAATGTAGGAGTGAGCCTGCTCGCGATCAGGCCATCAGACGCACCATTGATGTTGACCGAAACAACGCCATCGCGAGCAGGCTCACTCCTACAAAGGGAACGCATTCCCAATGTAAGAGCGAGCCTGCTCGCGAAGGCCGCGCCTCGGTTCAAATAACCAGTTACGATCTAGAAATCGCGCTTGTAGAAAATATCCAGCGAACTGGCCACACCACTGGCCGCCTCGACATACACCTTCTTGCTCAGCTTGTAACGCAACGCGATGGTGCTGGCCGGTTCAAACACGCCGACGCCATAACGCAAACTGAGCTTCTCGGTAATATTGCCGCTGGCCACCACGCTGGTGGCATCGCCGCTGCCTGCGGTGTCGAGCTGGAAGTCCTGAATGCCCAGATCCTTGGCCAGGCCGCTGGTGACCCCGGAACTGCCCATCAAGCCCAGACCCAACGCCGCTTGCGCGAGCATGTTGTTGTCTTCGCCGCTGGTACTCAGCGGACGGCCCAGCACCAGATAGGACAAGGCCTGCTCCTGACTCATCGCCGGTTCGGAGAAGATCTGCGTGGTCGGTTGCTCAGCACTGCCACTGAGGCGGATACCGGCGATCACGTCGTCGGTCTGGCGAATCGCTTCGATGTCCAGATACGGCTGATCGAGGGGACCTGCGAACAACAGACGCGCACGCCGCACTTGCAGACGCTGGCCGTAGGCGCTGTAGCGGCCATCGTTGAGCCACAGTTCACCACGGGTGTCCATGTTGTCGCCAATGTGCACATGCCCTTGCACGTTGGCGGTCAGACCAAAGCCGGCAAAAGCCAGTTTGTCCTCACCGACCACCACGTCGATGTCCATTTTCATGGCCATCGGCGGTTTTCCCTCTTCGGTCTGCGCGCCGACGATGATCGTGTCGTCGGAGACTTTCACCGTTGACGGCGGCAGCTCCCGCACGGTGATTTCGCCTTTAGGCACCTGCACTTTGCCGGCGATTTTCAGTTCGTCGCCAGCCATGGAAATCTTCAGGTCCGGCGCCACTTCAAGCTTGGCGTACGGCTCGACGGTGACCGGTAATTGCGTGCCTTTCAATGCCAGATCAACCACCAGCGCCTGGCCCCAGGCAACGTTACCGTTGAGGCTGCCCTGCCCGCTCTTGCCGCTTTGCCAGCCGCCGTCGAGGCGTACCGATTCGCCGGCAATCAGGGCGGTGAGTTGCAGGTTCTGCAGCTCCATCGGCAACTCGGCGCCGGACACTTCGCCGTCGCTCAGTTGCACGGTGCCGTTGACCAGCGGCGCCAGCAATCCACCAGAGATGGTGCCGCTGCCGTTGAGGCGTCCGGTGAGTTTCTCGACCATCGGCACAAACGGCCGCGCCACCGACAAGTCCAGCCCGGAAAGACGGAACGAGCCGCTCAGTGGTTTGTTTTTCGGCAACGGATTGAGCTGCGCCTGCACCATCAGTTCGCCGAGTTTGCCGCCGACGAAATTGAGTTCGGTGTCGACGCGTTTCGGCGTCAGTTTGCTAGTGAGTTTCAGGGTCTGGTACGGGAAGTCCAGCCACTGATCCTTGTCCTTCATGCGCAAAGTGCCGCCGCTGGCGTCGACACTGACCACGCCGTTCGGGCCGCTGGCCGGCAGATCCAGTTGCAGATCGGCGTTGAGCCTGCCTTTCCAGGCGAAGTCTTTTGGCAGCCATTGCGCCAGGCTTTCGATCGGAAATTGCTTGAGGTGGTAGCGCAGTTTCGGCTCCGGCATCAGGCGCTGATCTTCACCACACAGGCTGGCATCGCCGGACACCCAGCAATGCGCGCCGAAGTTGATTTTGCCGTCGGCGAGACGTTCGAGTTTGGCCGGATTCTGCAGTTTCCAGTCCTGGCCGCCGGCCTGAATATCGCCGCTGGCCAGGCGCCCGCGCCAGTTGCCCTTGTCCAGATTGCCGTCCAGGCCAAGGGCCAGTTTCAGCTGCGGCCCGATCAGGTCGAGGTTGAGTTTCTGGTTCTTGATGTCGCCTTGAGCGCTGGCGGTCAACACGCCCAGGTTGGTATCGCCGGCCTGAATGCCGCTGCCCTTCAGATCGATTTTCGCCCGTTGCGCACTGTCGAGCGTGGCGTCGAGGTTGAGGCTTTGCAGGCGATTGTCCTGGAAGGCCAATTGCGAACCCTGCAGACCGAGCTTGCCCTGTGGCGCTTTCAACGTGCCGGCGACATTGACCTGGCCGTTGACCTGCCCGCGCAGTTGCGGCCAGAGCTGAGCCAGTCGCGACAACTTGATGTCGATCTGCCCGGTGAGTTTCTGTTGCAGGCTGCCCTTGCCGCTGATGCTGTTGTCGCCAAGGCGGATTTGCAGGGCATTCAGGTTCCATTGTTCACCAGCGCCGTCGGCCTTGGCCTGGAGGATCGCCGGTTGCCCGCGCAGTTTGCCTTTCAAGTCGAGGTCAGCGGTGAGGCTCAGGCGTTCATTCTTCATTTCGCCTTGGCTTTTCAGCGGCCCGGCCAAAGTGCCCGGCAACTCGGCGACCCAGTACGCTGGGTTGAGCGCCGACAGCTCCAGCGCCGTGTCCCAGGCGATGCCGTCGGCGAACTGGACGTTGACGTGCCCTTCCGCTTTGCCCTGCCCGGCCTCCATTTTCAACTGCGGCAAAGCGATCTGTTTAAGGCTGCCGCTGAACGGACTGCTCAGGGTAAACGCCCCCGCCGGGCCATCCAGCGCGGCGGCGAAATTGCCGAGGTATTGACCGTCGGTGTAGGAAACCTCGCCAGTGAAGGTGCGCAAAGCGACCTGTGGCTCGTCGATTTCGTTATAGAGCCGATGCCACGGAAAATCCTGCCAGTTGATGTTGGCTTGCGCGCTGAGGCCTTTGCTCCAGTCGACGCTGCCGGAGAGTTTCAGGCTTTGTTTGTCGTTGGCGGTCAGGTCGAGACCGGCAATCTGCGCGCCGCTGGCGTCGACCTTGCCTTTGAGCAGCAGCGCCACCGGGCCTTTATCAGCGGGCAGTGTGGCGTTGCCGTTGAGCTGATAACCGTTTTTCAGGTCGCCTTCGCCGGTCAGCAGCAGTTGATTGAGTTGCAGGGTGTCCGGCAGGTCAGCGCTCGGTTTGAACGCCTCGGAAGTGATGCGTACTTTTGCCGGCAGGTTTTCCGCCAGCGGTTGCAGTTGGCCACTCAACTGGCCGTCGAGGTAGCCCCGACTGTCGGCGTGCAGGTTGAGGGTTTTCAGCAGATCGCCGTCAACCTTTAACGCCAGCGTCCACGGATTGGTGCCCGGCGATGGCAACGTCAGGTCACCGGCCATGTTCAGCGGCCAGTTGCCGGTTGGCGCGAGGGTGCCGGACAGGTTCAGACTGAGGTCGTCGCGCTGCAATTTCACGCTGTCGATCTGCATGCCTTGGGCGGTCCAGTGCGCCGCCAGTTGCAAGCCCTTGAGCTGCTCGCTGCCGTTGAACAACAGGCTGCCGACCTGCACATCGCCCAATTCGATGGCCACCGGCAATTGCAGATCCGGCAGTTTGATCGGGCCACTCTCGGTGGTTTCTTCACTCGGCGGGAATTGCAGAATCACCTGATCAGCCTTGAGCTGTTCGATGCACAAGGTCATGCGCGTCAGGCACAGCGGCGACCAGGCGAAGATCGCCTTGTTCAGTTCGACGCGGCTGCTGTCTTGCTGCCACAGCAGATGATCGGCGCTCCATTGCCCACCGAGGCGACCCTGGAAATTCTCCACCGTCAGCCCCGGCACGAGGCCGAGCACCCAACGGCTGCCAGCCGCCGTGCCGAGTACGACGCTGATACTCAATACAATCAACAACACCAGCGCCAACAGCGCCAGTGCCGTTATTTTCAAACCACGCTTCACAGCTCAGGCCCCATGGAAAAGTGCAGCCGGATGCCGCCGTCGTCATCGAGTGCGTGGGCCAGGTCGAGGCGGATCGGCCCCACCGGCGAGACCCAGCGCACACCAATACCGACTCCGGTCTTGAGGTTCGGCAGTTCGAGTTTGTTGAAAGAGTTGCCCTGGTCGACGAAGGTCGCGACGCGCCATTTCTCGGCGATCGAGTATTGATACTCGACGCTACCGGCGACCATGTAGCGGCCACCGATGCGATCACCGTCGGAGTTTTTCGGCGACAGGCTCTGGTAGTCGTAACCGCGCACGCTCTGATCGCCACCGGCGAAGAAGCGCAGCGACGGCGGAATCGAGTTGTAGCCATTGGTGGCGCTGCCGCCGACTTGAACACGACCGAGCAAGCGGTGTTTGTCGAACACCGTGGTCAGCCCCTTGACCAGCGCGGTGCCATATAAAAGGTTGTTGTCCGAGCCGAGGCCTTCTTTCGCCACTTTGCTTTCGAAGCTCAGGCGATAGCCGTTGTGCGGGTCGATGCGGTTGTCGCTTTTCAGGTACGAATAACTGATGCCGGGCATCAGCAAGGTACTCAGGCCCGAGTCGTCGCCGAGTTCATATTCCTCGCGCTGCCACTTCAGCGAAATCACCCGCTGCCAGCCGCTCGGTAATTTGCTGTGCCATTCCGGGCCGAAGGTCAGCAGTTTGCTCAGTGTGTCGGAGCCGTCGATGTCTTCGAATTGATAACCGCCGGCCCAACGCAGTTTGTCGGTCAGCGGCGGGTCGAGCGGGATGTCATAGAACAGCCCGACGTTTTGTCGTGGCGCCGACAGTTCGGCTTCCCAGCCATAGCTGTCGCCTTGTGGGTTGACCCAGTGGCGTGTCCAGTTGGCTTTGATGCGCGGGCCGACGTCGGTCGAATAACCGAGACCCAGGCCCATGGTGCGCGGCTTGCGCGTGTCGAGTTTGACGTCCACCGGGATTACGTCGTTTTTCGCGGCAGTCGGCGCCGCGTCGACGCGTACGCCTTCGAAGTAACCGCTCGATTGCAGATCACGGTTGAGTTCGGCGATCAGCTCGGAGTCGTACGGTTCGCCTTCCTTGAACGGCACCATGCGTTGCAGCAGGTCTTCGTCGAACGGCGTGTCGCCTTCGAATTTGACTTTGCCCAGCGCATAACGCGGGCCGCTTTCGTAGATCAGTTCGACGTCGGCGACACCGGCGCGCGGGTCGACCAGGAGTTTCTGACTGGTGAAATGGCCACTGAAGAAACCGAAGCGCGAGGCCTGATTCTGAATCAGTCGTTTGGCGTCTTCGTAACGGCCATGGTTGAGCACCGCGCCGGACTTGAGCACGTCGCTTTTCGGGACACGAAAGGATTTGAGGGAGGCAGCCGGACCGTCAACACGGATGGTAACGTTGTGCAGGCGGATCGGCTCGCCGGGATCGATGTTCAGCACCAGACGCGGTTTTTTGCCGCCCTTGACGTCACTTTCGATCTGCGGCTGGTAGTAGCCCAACGCCTGAGCCGCTTTGCGCGCCTGCTCTTCGGCACCGCGACTGAAGCGCTGCAGGGCTTCTTCGTCACGATCGCCGAGGCTGCCGATATAGCCTTCTATATTGGCCTTGAGTTCATCGTTGGACGGTTTGATCCGCACATCCAATTCACTTTGCGCCAGCGCCGCGCAGCTGGTTAACAGCATGAGCACGCCACTGGTAAATCTTCCTGGAAACTTCATAGGCGCGGATGCTATCACGGGCTTGGGAGCGTGATAGAACAGGAAATTTCCCAAGAAGTTCGATTGTCATGCTGTTGCAGTTTGTAACACCTGCGGATTGGCGTGGAAAAACACGTGTTCGCGCACCGGCCCGACAGCAACTTCGCCGATCTCTTGGTAACCCTGCCTTTTATAGAATTCCAGATAGCGCGGGTTGCCGGTGTCGAGCACCACGCCTTGCGAGGTTTCGTCCACCGCGCACCAGTTGTGTACGGCAGTCAGCAGTTGCTCGCCAAAGTGCTTGCCCTGAAATTGTGGGTGAATCCCCAGCAATGGCAGCATGTGCACCGAATCGCTGGGTACGCAGGCAGCCACGGCATCGTGGTATTCCAGATAGCGGCGGGTACAGCGGAAACCGGTGCTGAGCACCATGCGCAGGCGCCACGCCCAACTCTCGGTGATGCCCAGGCGACGTTGCGGCGGCGCGATCAGGGCGATGCCGATCAAGCGGTCATTGACCAGCAAGCCGATGGCGGGCAGATCCTGAAGGAAGTGTTGTTTGACCAGTTCACGCACCGTCGCCCGCACGCGCTGTTCGTAGCCGGGGCGCTCGGCTTCGAACAGGTAGCCGAAGGTCGGTTCGTGGCGATAGGCCTGATAAAGCAGCGAGCGGGCTTCGCGGGAATAACCGCGGTCGAGCATATGAATGTCGGCGATGGCGGTCTGGGTTTCAGGCATGACGGTGATTCTCCCCGGGGCGCGTTCAAATGGCGGCGCTCTTGTTGGTACGAACCTTTTACGGGTGGCGTGGTTCCCCACAGGTATAGACCAAGTCGGCATCTTCATCGACTGGGCGGGCGCTATCGCGAGCAGGCTCACTCCTACATTTGGAATGCGTTCCCCTGTAGGAGTGAGCCTGCTCGCGATGGCGCCATTGCAGACACCACCAATCCCACAGGCCAAAATGATTTCTCCTACACTGGCCCATTTCCCCCCTGTCAGCTAGCATCGCCCTTTTGCCAGGACTGCCGACCATGAAGATCGTTTCCTTCAACATCAACGGACTGCGCGCCCGTCCGCATCAGCTGGCAGCGCTGATCGAAAAACATCAGCCGGACGTGATCGGCCTGCAGGAAACCAAGGTCCACGACGACCAGTTCCCGCTCGAAGAAGTCCGCGCCCTCGGCTACCACGTTTATTTCCATGGCCAGAAAGGCCATTACGGCGTGGCGATGCTCTCGCGCAAGGAGCCGATCGCCATCCATAAAGGTTTCGCCACCGACGAAGAAGACGCCCAGCGCCGCTTTATCTGGGGCACCTTCGCCGACGCCAATGGCGTGCCGGTGACCATCATGAACGGCTATTTCCCCCAGGGTGAAAGCCGCGACCATCCGACCAAATTCCCGGCCAAGCAGCGTTTCTACAGCGATCTGCAAGCGCTGCTGGAAAGCCAGTTCCACAACGAACAGCCGCTGGTGGTGATGGGCGATGTGAACATTTCCCCGGAAGACTGCGACATCGGCATCGGCCCGGACAACATGAAGCGCTGGCTGAAAACCGGCAAATGCAGCTTCCTGCCGGAAGAACGCGAGTGGATGGCGCGCCTGAAGAACTGGGGTTTGACCGACAGTTATCGTCACCTGAATCCGGACGTGACCGACATGTTCAGCTGGTTCGACTACCGCAGCCGAGGCTTTGAAGATGAGCCGAAGCGTGGCCTGCGCATTGATGTGATTCTGGCGTCCCATGGTTTGTTGCCACGGGTGAAGGCAGCGGGCGTGGACTACGAACTGCGCGGGATGGAAAAACCGTCCGATCATGCGCCGATCTGGCTTGAACTAAGCTGATCCCAAGCCTTACGCAATCCCTGTAGGAGTGAGCCTGCTCGCGATAGCGGTGGATCAGTCGACATAAATGTTGACCGGTACACCGCTATCGCGAGCAGGCTCACTCCTACATTGGTTAGTTGTCATCTTTCGGTCACGCGCCTGACTTAATCTCCCCGGCAATCCCCTTGGCTTGATTCGGTGCCGGCATGACCCTGCGTGTTCTGTTCGTTTTTCTGCTGAGCGCATGGCTGACGGTGTCTGCCGCCGTTTTGCCGGTGCCGGACGACGGCCCGGCGTTGCGCATTCAAGGCTCCAACACCATCGGCGCCGAACTCGGCCCGGCGCTGGTTGAAGGTTTGCTGCAGGAACAAGGCCTGCTGAAAATCCACCGCGAAACCCCGGACAACGCCAACGAACAGCGCATTGTCGGCCAGACTGCGCAAGGTAAACGCGTGGTCATCGAAGTCGCCGCCCATGGCTCCAGCACCGGTTTCGCCGCATTGAAAAACGCCAGCGCCGATCTGGCTGCGTCTTCCCGCGAGATCAAAGACAGCGAGTTGCAGACTTTGCAATCGCTCGGCGATCTGAAAAGCCCTGCCGCCGAACAAGTCATCGCCATCGATGGCCTGGCGATCATCCTGCATCCCGATAATCCGCTGCAGCAACTGGACACTGAGCAACTGGCGCGGATCTTTGCCGGCGAAGTGAAAAGCTGGGAAGACCTCGGTGGGCGCGGCGGTTCGATTCATTTATATGCGCGCGATGATCAATCCGGCACCTACGACACGTTTAAAGAACTGGTCCTCAGTCGTCGCGGGAAAAGTCTGAGCAGCAACGCGAAAAGGTTTGAGTCCAGCGAGCAATTGTCCGACGCCGTCAGCACGGATCCGCAGGGCATCGGTTTCATCGGTTTGCCTTACGTGCGTCAGGCCAAAGCCGTGGCCATCGCCGATGGCGCGTCGCAATCAATGTTGCCGCAGAACAGCCTGATCGCCACAGAAGACTATCCACTGTCGCGGCGCTTGTTCTTCTATCTGCCACCCAACAGCAAAAATCCCTGGACACAGGCCTTGGTGACGTTTGCGCAAAGTCGTCAGGGTCAGGCGATCGTCGCCGCCAACGGTTTTATCAGCCAGACCGTGCACGCCATGAGCGTCGCGCCGAATGCGCTGATGCCCGAGGGTTATCAATCCCTCAGCCGTCACGCCCAGCGTCTGACAGTGAATTTCCGTTTTGAAGAAGGCAGCGCGAACCTCGACAACAAGGCGCGTCAGGATCTGTCGCGGGTGATCGACTATATAAAGAGGCATGACAAGAGCGAGCGTGCGGTGACACTGGTCGGGTTTGGTGATGCCAAGGATGACCCCGCGCGGGCGGATCTGCTGTCGAAGCTGCGGGCGATGGCGGTGCGGCGGGAGTTGGTGAAGAACGGCGTGGTGTTGCGCGAGGTTCGCGGGTTTGGCGCGTTGATGCCGGTGGCGGCGAACAATGCGGATGAGGGGCGGATCAAGAATCGCCGGGTTGAGGTTTGGGTGTATTGATATCACCAGATCGTTCCCACGCTCCGCGTGGTAACGCCGCCATGGACGCTCCGCGTCCAATGTGACGCAGAGCGTCACGGGATGCATTCCCACGCAGAGCGTGGGAACGATCAGGTGGATCAGCGCTCGCTACGCAGCATTTCCTTCGGCACATACTTGCCGATCTCGAACTTGCCGATCGCCGCGCGGTGTACTTCGTCCGGGCCATCGGCCAGACGCAATGTCCGTTGCATCGCATACATATAAGCCAGCGGGAAATCGTTCGACACCCCTGCCCCGCCATGCATCTGGATCGCCCGGTCGATCACGCGCAGCGCGACGTTCGGCGCCACAACCTTGATCTGCGCGATTTCGCTTTTCGCCACTTTGTTACCGACGGTGTCCATCATGTACGCCGCTTTCAATGTCAGCAGGCGCGCCATGTCGATTTCCATCCGCGAGTCGGCGATCTTGTCGACGTTACCGCCCAGACGCGCCAGCGGTTTGCCAAAAGCAGTGCGGCTCACCGAGCGCTTGCACATCAATTCCAGGGCACGTTCGGCCATGCCGATCGAACGCATGCAGTGGTGAATTCGGCCTGGGCCAAGACGACCCTGGGCGATTTCGAAACCGCGTCCTTCACCGAGCAGGACGTTTTCGTACGGCACGCGCACGTTGTCGAACAGCACTTCGGCGTGGCCGTGTGGTGCATCGTCGTAACCGAACACCGGCAACGGACGGACAATCTTCACGCCGGGGGTGTCGACTGGCACAAGGATCATCGAGTGCTGCGCATGACGCGGTGCATCGGGATTGCTCAGGCCCATGAAGATGAGGATCTTGCAGCGCGGGTCGCAGGCGCCGGAGGTCCACCATTTTTTACCGTTGATCACCCACTCGTCGCCATCACGCACGGCGCGGGCGGCCATGTTGGTGGCGTCGGACGAGGCGACGTCCGGTTCGGTCATGGCGAATGCCGAGCGGATTTCGCCGCGCAGCAGCGGTTCGAGCCAGCGCTGTTTCTGTTCTTCGTTGGCGTAGCGCACCAGCACTTCCATGTTGCCGGTGTCCGGTGCCGAGCAGTTGAACGGCTCAGGCCCGAGCAAGGAGCGGCCCATGATTTCCGCCAGTGGCGCGTATTCGAGGTTGCTCAGACCGGCACCGAGTTCCGATTCCGGCAGGAACAGATTCCACAGGCCTTCGGCTTTGGCACGGGCTTTGAGCTCTTCCATGATCGCCGTCGGCTGCCAGCGATCGCCTTCGGAGACCTGGCGCTCGAACACGGCTTCGGCCGGGTAAACGTATGTGTCCATGAACGCTGTCACGCGCTCACGCAGTTCTTGCACCTTGGGCGAATAAGCGAAATCCATGAGCAGCTCCCGATGGTTAAGGCAGTTCTTTGGCAGAGGTTGTTTCAGTCATGCAATCGATGCTAGAACAGCGTTGATAATTTACCTAGCCTATTCTCGGCGTGTATAAACATTCATCACCGATATATGATCGGCTGATTGCCAGCCCCTAAAACACCGCCCTAAATAACAAGAGAAGCCGCGTTATGAATCTGAGTAAGGTCGACCTCAACCTTTTCATCGTCTTCGACGCGATCTATACCGAAGCCAACCTGACCCGCGCCGGGCAGATTGTCGGCATCACTCAGCCAGCGGTATCCAACGCATTGGCACGGTTGCGCGAGACCTTTAACGATCCGCTGTTCGTGCGCACCGCGCAGGGCATGGTGCCGACGCCGATGGCGCAGAACATCATCGGCCCGGTGCGCAACGCTCTGTCGTTGCTGCGCGTGTCGGTTCAGGAAAGTCGCATATTCAACCCGGCGCAAGCGGTCAAGACTTACCGCATCAGCATGACTGACCTCACCGAAGCGGTGATTCTGCCGCCGCTGTTTCAGCGCCTGCGCCGCCTGGCGCCGACCGTCATCATTGAAAGTTTTCTGTCCAAGCGCCGCGAGACCACCAAAGAGCTGGCCGCCGGGCGTCTGGATTTCGCCGTGGATGCGCCGCTCAACACCGACCCGCAGGTGCGTCACGTCAAGCTGATGGAAGACCGTTACGTCTGCGCAATGCGCAAGGGTCATCCGATGGCGGGCAAGGAAAAACTGTCGCTGGATGATTATCTGTCGCTGACGCATATCCATATTTCAAGCCGCCGCAGTGGTCTGGGCTATGTCGATCTGGCGCTGGGTAAAATGGGCATTCAGCGCAAGATTGCCCTGCGTTCGCAGCATTACTTGATGGCGTCGCAGGTGATGCAGCAGACCGACATGGTCATGACCGTGCCGGAGCGCTTTGCCCGTCGGCATGAACTGCAGGCGTTCAATCTGCCAGTCAATGATGTGCCGCCGGTGGAGACGCACCTGTATTGGCATGAAAGCACTGACCAGGACCCGGCGAATCGCTGGATGCGCGAGCAGATGATCGAGTTGTGCCAGCAGGTGACGGCGCAGGAGAAGAAGCTCGATAAGGTGTAGGGCTTTGAACCGCGGCGCTGCTATCGCGAGCAGGCTCACTCCTGCATGTGGAATGCGTTCCCTGTAGGAGCGAGCCTGCTCGCGATGAGGCCAGCATGAACACCACAGATCATCCTGCTTGACGTAAACGTCAACCTGCCATTAGCTTAGCGCCAAGTCCTTTTTCCGAGCGCTTCCATGAGCAGTCAGACCTACAGCATTTCCGACCTCGCCCGCGAGCTGGACATCACCACCCGGGCGATCCGCTTTTATGAAGAGCAAGGCCTGCTCAGCCCTGAGCGCCGCGGCCAGGAACGCATCTATTCGCCGCGCGACAAGGTCAGCCTGAAGCTGATCCTGCGCGGCAAACGCATCGGTTTCTCCCTGGCCGAATGCCGCGAACTGATCGAGCTCTACGATCCGTCCAGCGGTAACACCAAACAACTCAACAGCATGCTGGCGAAAATCAGCGAACGCCGCGAACAGCTTGAGCAGCAGTTGCTCGATATCGAACAGATGAAGCTGGAACTCGATACGGCTGAAGAGCGCTGCGTGCAGGCGCTGGAGCAAACCCTCAAAAGCCAGCAGGCGATCTGACAAACAACACAAATCCCCTGTAGGAGTGAGCCTGCTCGCGATAGCGGTGTATCAGTCGAACAAATATTATCTGACACACCGCTATCGCGAGCAGGCTCACTCCTACAAGGGTTCTCCACGAATTCAAAAGAGCAGGTCCACCGCCATGTCCCTCCCCTCCCAAGTACGTCTGATCGAAGTCGGCCCGCGCGATGGCCTGCAGAACGAAGCCCAGCCGATCAGCGTTGCCGACAAGGTGCAACTGGTCGATGCCCTCAGCGCCGCCGGCCTTGGCTATATCGAGGTCGGCAGTTTCGTTTCGCCCAAATGGGTGCCGCAGATGGCCGGTTCCGCCGAGGTGTTCGCGCAGATCCAGCGCAAACCCGGCGTGACCTACGGCGCACTGGCACCGAACCTGCGCGGGTTCGAAGACGCCATCGCCGCCGGGGTCAAGGAAGTCGCGGTGTTCGCCGCTGCGTCCGAAGCGTTCTCGCAGCGCAACATCAACTGCTCGATCAGCGAAAGCCTGGCGCGCTTTGCGCCGATCATGGACGCGGCGAAACAACACGGCGTTACCGTGCGCGGTTACGTGTCCTGTGTGCTCGGTTGCCCGTACGAAGGCACGGTGGCGCCGGAGCAAGTGGCGATGGTCGCGCGAGAGCTATACGCGATGGGCTGCTACGAAGTATCGCTGGGCGACACCATCGGCACCGGCACGGCTGGCGCGACTCGCCGCTTGTTTGAAGTGGTATCAGCGCAAGTTCCACGGGAGAAACTCGCCGGGCATTTCCACGACACTTACGGCCAGGCCATGGCCAACATCTACGCCAGCCTGCTCGAAGGCATTTCGGTGTTCGACAGCTCTATCGCGGGCCTCGGCGGCTGTCCGTACGCCAAAGGCGCGAGCGGTAACGTTGCCACCGAAGACGTTGTGTACCTGCTCAATGGCCTCGGTATCGAAACCGGAATCGACCTGGACGCCTTGATTGCCGCGGGTCAGCAGATCAGCGCAGTGCTCGGCCGCCCGAGCGGTTCGCGCGTGGCCAAGGCTCGAAGCGCACAGTGAGGGGGGAAGGTGTTACCGCTGTGTCGGGAATGTGGGGTTCAAGCGAGTAACACGGAAACAAATTGTCTGGTTTCGCTGGAGTGAAAATTCGCTGAAATTCTCAAGCCTTTGTTTTATAAGGTTTTTTTAAAAGTTGGCACGGCTTCTGCTATCTCTATGGCATAACAAGAATAAAAAGCAGCAAACCAATAAAAATAAGACGTAACGACTCTGACATAACAAAAACAACACGGCAGAGACGCAGCTAACAGATTTTTTTGGAGAAGGTGTGCTTTTCAGGGTGCTCTCAGGAGTGACCCGCAACCGGGCAGAGAACAATAAAACTACCGTCAGGTAGCCCCCGAATCGGTTGGATCGTTTAACGAGAAAGCAGATCAGCGCTCAAAAAAATACGTTTGCTCTTGACCCCGGATGGGGGTCGCCAAAAACAGCGGTAAAGGGCCACGGTTGCCAAAAACAACAACAGACCGACCCTCAATAATAAAAAAAGAGCACGCAACGACAAAATTAAAGGGGAGCCTCGGCTCCCCTTTGTGCTTTCTGCAATTTGTGTTTTCACTGCGTATCCCTTGTAGGAGTGAGCCTGCTCGCGATAGCGTCGTGTCAGTCGATGAAAATATTGACTGGTAAACCGCTATCGCGAGCAGGCTCACTCCTACAGGGGGTTCGTGTCAGGCCTGCTTTTCGCGTAGCTCTTCGATACTGATCTCGCGCATCCTGAATTTCTGAATCTTGCCCGTCACCGTCATCGGAAACTCTTCAACGAACTTGAAGTGCCGTGGCGTCTTGAAGTGCGCGATGCGCTCCTTGCACCAGGTTTGCAGTTCCAGTTCGGAAGCGTTGTGGCCGGGATGGAATTTGATCCAGGCAACAATCTCCTCACCGTAACGCGAGCATGGAATGCCGATCACCTGCACGTCCGCCACCGCCGGATGGGTGAAGAAAAACTCTTCCAGCTCACGCGGGTAAATGTTTTCGCCGCCGCGAATGATCATGTCCTTGTTACGCCCGGCGATATTGACGTAACCCTCCTCGTTCATGCTCGCCAAGTCGCCGGTATGCATCCAGCCTGCCTCATCGATGGCTTCGGCCGTGGCTTGCGGATTGTTCCAGTAACCGAGCATCACGCTGTAACCACGGGTGCACAGTTCGCCGATGGTGCCGCGCGGCACGAGGTTGCCGGCCTCGTCGATGATCTTGCTTTCCAGTTGCGGCTGGGTGCGGCCGACAGTGGTCACGCGTAACTCCAGCTCATCGTTCGGCCCGGTTTGCAGCGACACCGGGCTGGTTTCAGTCATGCCGTAGGCGATCTGCACTTCGCTCATGTGCATTTCGCTGATGACTCGACGCATGACTTCGATCGGGCACGTGGCGCCGGCCATGATTCCGGTGCGCAGGCTCGACAGATCGAATTCGGCGCGTTGCGGCTGGTCGAGCATGGCGATGAACATGGTCGGCACGCCGTAGAGGCCGGTGGCTTTTTCTTCGGCGACGGTTTGCAGGGTCAACAACGGGTCGAACGCGTCGTTGGGGTAAATCATCGTGCTGCCGTGGGTGATGCAACCCAGGTTGCCCATGACCATGCCGAAGCAGTGGTACAGCGGCACCGGGATCACCAGACGATCGCGTGGGGTCAGGCCAATGCTTTCGCCAACCATGTAACCGTTGTTGAGGATGTTGTAGTGGCTGAGGGTCGCGCCCTTGGGGAAGCCGGTGGTGCCGGAGGTGTACTGGATGTTTACCGGTTGATCGAAGTGCAGGCTGTCGCTGCGTTCGCTGAGTTGTTGTGAGGAGATGCTCGCGGCCATATCCGCGAGTTGCGACCACGGCAGAAAGCCTGAAGGGGGTTGTGCGTCGAGGCTGATCACCCCGCGCAAGTCCGGTAGACGCTCGCTGCGCAGTTGGCCGATGGATTGTTCGGTCAGTTCCGGCACCAGGCCCTGCAACATCCCGTGGTAGTTGGAGGATATGAACGCCCCGGCGCAGACCAGCCATTGGCAGCCGGATTGTTTCAGCACGTATTCCAGTTCTGAGCTGCGGTAGGCCGGGTTGACGTTGACCAGGATCACGCCGATTTTCGCTGTGGCGAATTGGGTGATGCACCACTGTGCACAGTTTGGAGCCCAGATACCAAGGCGATCGCCGGCCTGCAAACCCAGGGCGAGCAGCGCTTTGGCATGCAGGTCCACCGCGTCGGCCAGTTGTCGCCAGGAATAGCGCAGTTGCTGATGGCGCACGACGAGCGCTTCACCGTTGGGGTATCGCGCAACGGTCTGATCGAACTTCTGCCCGATGGTCATCGCCAGCAAGGCTTTGTCCTGAGAGCCACGGGTATAGCTGCGCTGCGGGTTTGCACTGGGTTGATCCATGACGACCCCTATTGTCTTTATTTATGGGTTGCCGACGGTCACTTGCAGGAGTGAGCCTGCTCGCGACCTCGATCCATCAGTCAACATTTACGTCGACTGACACAACGCGATCGCGAGCAGGCTCACTCCTACAAAAACTAATCAGCTTTCAATCTTGAACTGCCCCTACTCTCGCTCAAGTTGACGTTAACGTAAAGGGCGATTGACAGCCATCCGTCACAGGCTTACGTTAACGTAAAGGTGAGAGCTAGTGACCGCTCTCCCCACCCTACAAAAAAGCCAAAAGGTGACCCATGACCTACCCATCCCTGAACTTCGCCCTCGGTGAAACCATCGACATGCTGCGCGATCAGGTTCAGTCCTTTGTTGCCAAGGAGATCGCTCCGCGCGCTGCGCAGATCGACAGCGACAACCTGTTCCCCGCCGACATGTGGCGCAAATTCGGTGACATGGGCCTGCTCGGCATCACCGTGTCGGAAGAGTACGGCGGCGCGGGTCTGGGTTACCTGGCGCACGTGGTGGCGATGGAAGAAATCAGCCGTGGCTCGGCCTCGGTGGCTTTGTCCTACGGCGCGCACTCCAACCTCTGCGTCAACCAGATCAACCGCAACGGCAACCACGAACAAAAAACCAAATACCTGCCCAAGCTGATCAGCGGCGAGCACGTCGGCGCATTGGCGATGAGCGAACCCAATGCCGGTTCCGACGTGGTGTCGATGAAGCTGCGCGCCGACAAGCGCGGCGACCGTTTCGTCCTCAACGGCAGCAAAACCTGGATCACCAACGGCCCTGACGCCAACACTTACGTGATCTACGCCAAGACCGATCTGGAAAAAGGCCCGCACGGCATCACCGCCTTCATCGTCGAGCGCGACTGGAAAGGCTTCAGCCGCAGCAACAAGTTCGACAAGCTCGGCATGCGCGGTTCCAACACCTGCGAGCTGTTTTTCGATGACGTCGAAGTGCCGGAAGAAAACATCCTCGGCGTGCTCAACGGCGGCGTCAAAGTACTGATGAGCGGCCTCGATTACGAGCGAGTGGTTCTTTCTGGTGGCCCGACCGGGATCATGCAGTCGTGCATGGACCTGATCGTGCCGTACATCCACGATCGCAAACAGTTCGGCCAGAGCATCGGTGAATTCCAGCTGATCCAGGGCAAAGTCGCCGACATGTACACCCAACTCAACGCCAGCCGCGCCTATCTCTATGCGGTTGCCCAGGCTTGCGAGCGTGGCGAAACCACCCGTAAAGATGCCGCCGGGGTAATCCTCTACACCGCCGAACGCGCCACGCAAATGGCCCTCGACGCGATCCAGATTCTCGGCGGTAACGGTTACATCAACGAATTCCCGGCGGGCCGTCTGCTGCGTGACGCCAAGCTGTACGAAATCGGTGCCGGCACCAGTGAGATCCGTCGCATGCTGATCGGTCGCGAACTGTTCAACGAAACCCGCTAAACGGAGCTGACCATGGCTACCCTGCACACTCAGCTCAATCCTCGTTCAGCGGAATTCGTCGCCAACAGCGCGGCGATGCTCAAACAGGTCGACGCCCTGCACACTCTGCTCGCCCAAGTGGCGCAGGGTGGCGGCGCTAAAGCCCAGGAACGCCATACCTCGCGCGGCAAACTGCTGCCGCGCGAACGCATCAACCGCTTGCTCGATCCAGGCTCACCGTTTCTGGAAATCAGCCAACTGGCCGCTCACGCCGTTTACGGTGAAGACGTACCCGCCGCTGGCGTGATTGCCGGGATCGGCCGGGTCGAAGGCGTCGAATGCATGATCGTCGCCAACGACGCGACGGTTAAGGGCGGCTCGTACTATCCGCTGACCGTGAAGAAACACCTGCGCGCACAAACCATCGCGCAGCAGAATCGTCTGCCGTGCATTTATCTGGTGGACTCCGGTGGCGCCAACCTGCCGCGTCAGGACGAAGTGTTTCCGGATCGCGAGCACTTCGGGCGGATCTTCTTCAATCAGGCCAACATGAGCGCAATGGGTATTCCGCAGATCGCTGTGGTCATGGGCTCCTGCACCGCTGGTGGCGCTTATGTGCCAGCCATGGCGGATGAAGCGATCATGGTGCGCAATCAGGCAACGATTTTCCTCGCCGGCCCGCCACTGGTGAAAGCCGCGACCGGTGAAGTGGTCAGCGCCGAAGAGTTGGGCGGTGCCGATGTGCACTGCAAGATTTCCGGGGTCGCCGACCATTACGCCGAGAGCGACGAACACGCCCTCGCCCTCGCCCGCCGCAGCGTTGCCAACCTCAACTGGCGCAAGCTCGGCGAAGTGCAGCAGCGCGCGCCGATTGCGCCGCTGTACAGCAGCGACGAGTTGTACGGCGTGGTTTCCGCCGATGCCAAGCAGCCGTTCGACGTGCGCGAAGTGATTGCGCGGCTGGTCGACGGTTCGGTGTTCGATGAATTCAAAGCGCTGTTCGGCACTACGCTGGTCTGTGGCTTTGCGCATCTTCACGGTTACCCGATCGCGATTCTGGCGAACAACGGCATCCTCTTCGCCGAAGCCGCGCAGAAAGGCGCGCACTTCATCGAGCTGGCTTGCCAACGCGGCATTCCGCTGCTGTTTCTGCAGAACATTACCGGCTTCATGGTCGGGCAGAAATACGAAGCCGGAGGCATCGCCAAGCACGGCGCGAAACTCGTAACGGCGGTGGCTTGCGCCAAGGTGCCGAAATTCACCGTGATCATCGGCGGCAGCTTTGGCGCGGGTAACTACGGCATGTGCGGTCGCGCTTACGATCCACGATTCCTGTGGATGTGGCCGAACGCGCGGATCGGCGTGATGGGCGCCGAGCAGGCCGCTGGTGTGTTGGTGCAGGTCAAGCGCGAACAGGCTGAGCGTAGCGGCCAGACCTTTAGTGCCGCGCAGGAAACCGAGATCAAGCAGCCGATCCTCGACCAATACGAAGAGCAGGGTCACCCCTACTATTCCAGCGCACGGCTGTGGGACGACGGCGTCATCGACCCGGCGCAGACCCGCGATGTGCTGGCCCTGGCCTTGTCCGCGTCGTTGAACGCGCCAATCGAACCGAGCCGCTTCGGCGTGTTCCGGATGTGATTTTTTGTGGGAGCGAGCCTGCTCGCGAATACGGTTTGTCAGATAGCGGATACGTCGACTGATACATCGCTTTCGCGAGCAGGCTCGCTCCCACAGGAACCGTGGAGACGGATGAATATGAGCGATTTCAACACCCTCGAACTGCAAAGCGATCCACGCGGTTTCGCGACGCTGTGGCTCAACCGTGCGGAAAAGAACAACGCCTTCAACGCCGAGATGATCCGTGAACTGATCCTCGCCCTCGACAAGGTTGCCAGTGACGCCAGCCTGCGTTTCCTGCTGGTGCGCGGCCGTGGCAAGCATTTCAGCGCCGGCGCTGATCTGGCGTGGATGCAGCAATCAGCCGAACTCGATTACCACACCAATCTCGACGACGCCCGCGAGCTGGCCGAGCTGATGTACAACCTCGCCAAGCTGAAAATCCCGACCCTGGCCGTGGTGCAAGGCGCGGCGTTTGGTGGCGCGCTCGGGCTGATCAGTTGCTGCGACATGGCGATTGGCGCCGATGATGCGCAGTTCTGCCTATCGGAAGTGCGTATCGGTCTGGCGCCCGCGGTGATCAGCCCGTTCGTGGTGCAAGCCATTGGCGAGCGTGCAGCGCGGCGTTATACGCTGACCGCTGAACGTTTTGGCGGTCAGCGGGCGCGGGAAATTGGGTTGTTGTCCGACAGCTATCCGGCTGCCGAACTGGATGAGCAAGTCGAACAATGGATCAACAATTTGCTGCTCAACAGCCCTGCCGCCATGCGCGCCAGCAAAGACTTGTTGCGTGAAGTCGGCAACGGCGCACTGACCCCGGCGCTGCGTCGCTACACCGAAAATGCCATCGCCCGCATTCGCGTCAGCCCTGAGGGCCAGGAAGGCTTGCGCGCCTTTCTGCAAAAACGTTCGCCGAACTGGCAAGCCGCAACCACCACCAAGGAGCCGCGTTGATGAGCGCACCTGTTCTCACCACCCTGCTGGTGGCCAACCGTGGCGAAATCGCTTGCCGCGTGATGCGCACCGCCAAAGCGCTGGGCCTGACGACCGTCGCCGTACACAGTGCCACTGACCGCGAAGCGCGGCACAGCCGTGAAGCGGATATCCGTGTTGACCTGGGCGGCAGCAAAGCCGCCGAGAGTTATCTGCAAATCGACAAATTGATCGCCGCGGCCAAGGCCAGCGGCGCGCAGGCGATTCATCCAGGTTATGGTTTTCTGTCGGAGAACGCCGGATTTGCTCGCGCCATCGAAGCGGCGGGGCTGATCTTCCTTGGTCCACCCGCTTCGGCCATCGATGCCATGGGCAGCAAGTCCGCCGCCAAAGCTTTGATGGAAACCGCCGGCGTGCCGCTGGTACCGGGTTATCACGGCGAAGCGCAGGATCTGGATACCTTCCGCGCTGCTTGCGAACGCATCGGGTATCCAGTGTTGCTCAAGGCAACTGCCGGCGGCGGTGGCAAAGGCATGAAAGTGGTCGAGGAGGTCAGCCAACTGGCCGAAGCCCTCGCCTCTGCGCAACGGGAAGCGCTGTCGTCGTTCGGCGACTCACGAATGCTGGTGGAGAAGTATCTGCTCAAACCACGTCACGTGGAAATCCAGGTATTCGCCGATCAGCATGGCAACTGCCTGTACCTCAATGAGCGTGATTGCTCGATTCAGCGACGCCATCAGAAAGTCGTCGAAGAAGCTCCGGCACCGGGTTTGTCCGGGGAGCTGCGTCGCGCGATGGGCGAAGCCGCCGTGCGTTCGGCGCAGGCGATCGGTTATGTCGGCGCCGGTACAGTGGAGTTTTTGCTGGATGCGCGCGGCGAGTTTTTCTTTATGGAGATGAACACGCGGCTACAGGTTGAGCACCCTGTGACCGAGGCGATCACTGGTCTGGATCTGGTGGCCTGGCAAATCCGCGTGGCCCGTGGTGAAGCGCTGCCGATCACTCAGACGCAAGTGCCGCTCAATGGCCATGCGATTGAAGTGCGCTTGTATGCCGAAGATCCATCGAATGACTTCCTGCCGGCCACCGGACGTCTGGACTTGTATCGCGAGTCCGCTGCGGGACCCGGGCGTCGAGTCGATAGCGGGGTTGAAGAAGGCGATGAGATTTCACCGTTCTATGACCCGATGCTCGGCAAGCTGATTGCCTGGGGTGAGGATCGTGAGCAGGCACGCCTGCGTTTGCTGAGCATGCTGGATGAATTCGCGATTGGTGGTTTGAAGACCAACATCAACTTCTTGCGGCGGATCATCGCGCACCCGGCTTTCGCCGCGGCGGAGCTGGATACCGGGTTTATTCCGCGTTATCAGGAACAGTTGCTGCCGGTAGCGGGCACGTTGAGCGAAGCGTTCTGGGAAGCCGCGGCTCAAGCGGTGGCACAGAGTCTGCCTCAACTTGCGCGCCTGGATGACCCTGCTTCGCCGTGGTCGCTGAACAGCGGGTTGCGCGCGGGTCTGCCTCCGGAAGTTACGCTGCATTTGAGTTGTGAGGGGCAGGATCGAGCGCTGACGCTGAGTGCCGCGGGCCACGGCAAACTGATCGACGAGCAACTCATCGTTGAACACGACGGGGTACGTCGCACGTTGCGCGCTATCCGCCAAGGCGATGCGTTGTACCTGCAATGGGAAGGCGAGTTGCGCCGGATTACCATGCACGACCCGATCAGTGCCGTCGAAGCCAGTCACAGTCATCAAGGCGGCCTGACTGCACCGATGAACGGCAGCATCGTCCGGGTGCTGGTCGAGGCTGGCCAATCGGTCGAGGCCGGTGCGCAACTGGTGGTGCTGGAAGCGATGAAGATGGAACACAGCATCCGTGCGCCCCACGCTGGAGTGATCAAAGCGCTGTATTGCCAGGAAGGCGAAATGGTCGGCGAAGGCAGCGCTTTGGTTGAATTGGAAGCTGTGTGAAGTGAGGATCGATCCTACGCCGGGCGCGGATCGATCTGACTAGTAACGCGCCGTTGCCTGAACCACAACACCGATGATTCGACACTCATCGGTGAACAGGGCTTTCGGCCAGGTTGGATTGAGCGGCACCAGATAACGCTGGCCGCCCTCTTCGTCTAGCTTGCGGAATATCGCTTCCTCGCTGCCCTGCCACTGGGCGATCACCAGCTTGCCGGGCACCGCCTCCACCTCCGGATCGACCAGAATCAGCATGCCTTCGGCAATGCTTTGGCCACTCGGCGCGGTCATCGAGTTACCCGTGACCGTCAGCCAGAACGCTGCGCCTCGGGAGTGGTAATCCGTCAGTTGAAAACGCTGTTTATCCGCTGCCGGAGTGTAGGCTGACTGCCCGCTCTCGCGTACCTCGCACGGCGTGTGCCAATCGCTGACCGGGTAGCGGAAGTACGGGTTGTACTTCTGCGCCAGCGGCATCTCGTCGTCCGGCGTCAGTGGCGGCTCGCGAATCACCAGCACCACTTCAAGGAAGTCCATGCCCAGCGCATGCAATACGCGGTTCATTTCCGTTATGCCGGGTTCGCGACGTTTGTTCAGCCAATGGCCGATCCCGCCCTGGGACATGCCGACGCGCTCTCCGAGCTCTGTTTGAGTGATTTTGAGCTCACTCATCTTGGCCTTGACCAGCTCAATCCATTTATCCATGTGCGGCACCTTACTCGGCCGCCTTCGGCCGACAAAACACATATTGTAGTATTTAAATTCTGGTCACAACTACGTATCGTACTATGCTGCGAACACGGATTTTCAATGTGACAAGGAGTGACCTCTCATCATGGATATCAGCAGCAAAGACTTGCCCGACCTGCAAATGGACACCACGTTCACCTCGCCCCAAGGCAATGCCGCGGCGCAGCGAGCGCTGGACTATTACTTGAAACCAGCTGTTTCAGAACCTGAGGTCGATGAGCGTTTCTTCGACGTCAATCGTCATGTCAGCGGCGAAGAAGCCTTGGTGCACGCGTCGGATTTATTGCGCTGTGCAGCCGCCACCGCGTGCAAGGCCGCAGAAAACCTGCAGGGCGCAAGTCGCGATCTGGCTTTTTCGGTGGTGCATATGGTGGATATGGCGCGGGCGATGGTCGACCATTCGATCGACGGCGATGAAATCTGAGGACGGATCAGGACGGACGAGAAAGAATTCTCCCATCGCACAGATAAAAACATTTGACTTGCAAATGATAATGATTATTATTGCAAGCAGCTGGTCGCGAGATCAGTCGATGGACCAGAGACCTTAGGTCGGTCTTCTGGACTATCTCCTCATCAGGCTAATCACGGTTTTTGACCCGGCTTTTTGCCGGGTCTTTTTTTGCCCTTTTTTTGGGCTTGTGGCTTCAGGCTAATGAAGTCTTTAGGTGCTGCGAATTCGATGGCGCGGATAATATCAAAAGAATATCGATTGGCAAGCCGAGCCCGGCCACATTGGGGCAAACTAATGACAAATAGCACTTGAGAATCAATCGCACACTCACTAAGCTGCATTCGCGTCATGGAGGACGCCCCCCCCAGCACACCCCGCAATTCCCCTCGGTTTCAGCCCTTCCTGCGTGTAAAGTAACGGCCATAAAAATCATATTCAGGAACCGACTATGACCGTGGCCAAATCTTCGTTCGACATCAGCGCCAATTTCGACAGCGGCAATATTCAAGTCATCGATATCAGCAACCCGCTCAACCCGGTTCTGGCCATTCGCCCCGACACCCGCAGCGCCCATTTCCAATGGTTTCACTTCAAAGCCAGCGGTCTGCATGTAGGCCAGGAACACTGGTTTCGCCTCAACAACGCCAGTCAGTCTTCCTACAACAAAGCCTGGACCGGCTATCAAGCCGTGGCCTCCTACGATCACGTCAACTGGTTCCGCGTACCGACGATTTTCGAAGGTGACTGCCTGCGTTTTGGTCTCGAAGCAAGCCAGACCCACGCCTGGTTTGCCTATTTCGAACCCTACAGCCGTGGCCGTCACGACTGGCTGATCGAGCAGGCGCTGAGCAAGGCTGGCACCGAACTGCTGGCCACCGGTAAAAGTATCGAGGGCCGCGATATACAATTGCTGCGCAAAGGCACCGGTGCCGAGGGCCAGCGCAAAGTATGGATCATCGCCCAACAGCATCCGGGCGAGCACATGGCCGAATGGTTCATGGAAGGCGTAATCGAACGTCTGGAAAAACATGACGACCCGTTGCTCGACAAACTCCTGGCCAGTGCCGATCTGTATCTGGTGCCGAACATGAACCCCGACGGCGCTTTCCACGGTCACCTGCGCACCAATGCGATGGGCCAGGATTTGAACCGCGCCTGGCAGAACGCCAGTCAAGAGGTCAGCCCCGAAGTATTTTTCGTACAACAGCAAATGGAAAAATACGGCGTCGATCTGTTCCTCGACATACACGGCGACGAAGAAATCCCCCACGTATTCACCGCCGGTTGCGAAGGCAATCCAGGCTACACGCCACGTCTGGAGAAACTCGAAGAGCATTTCCGCAGCCACCTGAAACACACCACCAAAGACTTCCAGACCCAACACGGCTACACCCGCGACGAACCGGGCCAGGCCAACATGACTCTGGCCTGCAACAGCGTCGGTCAAAAGTACGACTGTCTGTCGCTGACTCTGGAAATGCCATTCAAAGATCACGACGACCATCCCGATAAACAAACCGGCTGGTCTGGCAAACGTTCAAAACAACTGGGCAAGGACGTGCTGACCACCATCGCCGACATGGTCGATACCCTGCGCTGATCCCTCCTCCCGCTACACCAAAAGATCGCAGCCAGTCTGCGATCTTTTGCTTTGTGCAATTCAAAGACTCGCGCAATCCGGTTGCAAATCAAAACCTCAGCCCGTACCGTAACTCTGGTTTTATTTTGAAACCTATACAGGACGTCGGGCATGCAACTTAAATCGTTAAACAGCAGCGTTGTGCTGCTTTTCGCCGTGGCTTGTGGCCTGGCAGTGGGTAATGTCTATTACGCACAGCCTCTGCTGGATGCCATGGCCGAAGCTTTTGCAATGTCGCCGGCCAGCATCGGCATCGTCATTACCCTGACGCAGACGGGTTACGGCATTGGATTGGTACTGCTGGTGCCACTGGGTGATCTGCTCAACCGGCGGTGGCTGATCGTTACGCAAAACCTGCTCTCGGTAGTCGCTTTGCTGATGATCGCGTGGGCGCCGAACAGCGCCTGGCTGTTACTGGGCATGACACTGACCGGCTTGCTCGCCGTCGTGACGCAAGTGCTGGTGGCTTACGCTGCAACGCTGGCTGACCCGGCGCAACGGGGCCGCGTAGTCGGCGTGGTGACCAGCGGGATCGTCGTCGGCATCTTGCTGGCGCGCACGGCCGCCGGTGCAATGGCTGATCTGGCCGGCTGGCAGGCGATCTATTTGCTCTCGGCCGGGCTGACGTTGCTGATGACATTGTTGCTGTTCGGTGTATTGCCCAAGGATGAACCGCCGCAGCCCGACACCACATATGTGGCGTTGATTGCCTCGGTATTCAGCCTGTTCAGGCAGGAGGCGGTGCTGCGCCAACGCGCGATACTCGCGCTGCTGACATTCGCCAGCGCCATGGTGCTGTGGACGCCAATGGTGTTGCCGCTGTCCGCCCCGCCGTTGTCGCTTTCGCACAGCGAAATCGGTCTGTTCGGCCTCGCGGGTGCCGCCGGTGCGCTGGCCGCCGCGCGTGCCGGGCACTTGGCCGATCGCGGTCTCGGTCAATGGGTCAGCGGGCTTTCGCTGCTGCTGATGCTCGCGTCCTGGCTGCCCATCGCTCTGACCGGGTCCTCGCTGTGGGCCTTACTGCTCGGCGTGATCACTCTGGATCTGGGCTTGCAAGCCGTACATGTCACCAGTCAGAGCATGATCTACAGCGTGCGCCCCGAAGCGCAAAGTCGCCTCACCGCCGGTTACATGCTGTTTTATTCGATTGGTAGCGCTGGCGGTTCGATTGCCTCAACCGCCATGTACGCCTGGGCGGGCTGGGCTGGCGTGTGCCTGCTGGGTGCAGGCATCAACGCCGTCGCATTGGGGTATTGGTGGCTGACCCTGAAAAGTGGCGCACCTGCGCGATGCGCCAGCCAGTCGGGTTAACGGCGATCGCGGCCGCGCAACATGCTGTCGAGCACCTCGTCACGGCGCACCCAGCCATGGAACAACGCCGCCGCCAGATGCAGCAACACCGTCAGAAATAGCAGATACGCCAAATACCCATGGGCCTTGCGCAGTAACGCAAACAGTTGCGCATCCGCTGGCACAATCGACGGTAGCTGCACAGAGGTGCTGAGCATGACCGGCTCGCCCGAAGCACTGATCATCGCCCAGCCAAGCAGCGGCAACACCAGCATCAACGCATACAACAACAGATGCGAAGCCTTGGCCGCCATCACCTGCCAGCCCGGCAAATCCGCCGGCAGCGGTGGCTGGCGGGTGGTCAAACGCACCAGCAGGCGCACGATCACCAGCGCCAGAATCGCAATGCCCAACGGTTTGTGCAGATGAATCAACCATTCATGCCGCGACGACACCGAGGTGACCATACCCGCGCCAATAAACAGCATGGCGATAATCATCACCGCCATCAGCCAATGCAGCAGGCGCGCCAACAGGGCGAAATGAGTCGGTTGGGTTCTCATGGACGAGCCTCCTGTTTGGCGGCGGGCAACTGGCTGACTTCGCTGGTGCGACGCAGGTAGGAATCGGCGTAACCGGCAGAGCGCGCGGCAAGCAATGGATCGTCAGTACCTTCAATCCCCGAGGGCAGTACCAATGGGTCGTAGTTGATGTCGCGGCACTCACCACTGAGTTGCGGCTGGGTTTTCTCCAGTACCAGCGTGCCGGCATTCAGCACTTTGCGCCCGGCCGGCCAGGTTTTACTGGCATCGTTGACCGGGTCGTCGGGATTGGCCAGGGTGATATTCAACTGAAAGCGCAGCGGTGCGGCGGCGAGCTTTTGCACCAGATCCTTTTCGAGAAAATCGCCGCCTTCAGGTGCGGTGGCACCCGCAGCATCTGCAGCCATGGGCGTCATGCTCCAACGCACTGCCTGCTTTTTGCCGCTGGCGTCCACCAGATAAAACGCGTTGATGCTGTTGTAGGTTTCAGTGGCATAACTGGCCGACGGCTTGGCGGTCTTCACCCAGGTCAGAAACGGCACAGCTTCGGGATGTGAAGCGAAAAACGCCGGGACTTTCGATGGATCAGGTTTGCCGGTGGCCGGGTCGGGTGACTGCGCCTGCTGCAACTGGTAGAACGCCTCGGGCGTGCCTACCGGAAACACCGGCATGCTGTTCATCCCGGTGCGCCATTGCTGACCGTTGGCCTGAGTGAAACGCAACGCCAGACTGCGAATCGGCACACTACTGTCAGGCGCATAAGGGTTGCCCGCCGGCAGCGCGAAACGCCCGACCACCGGGGTGCGCGGATCGTTGAATACTTGCGCGGAAGAAAACACCCGCGCCTCGCCACTGCTCTCGAAATGGCCGATCACGCACACACCTTTGGCATGGTTACGACGAAATCCGGGATGTACGCCGTTGTTTTTCTCCAGCACATCGACCAGCGCTTTCGGCGTCAGACGTTGTGGGTCGAAGTTACCGTGCACGTAGGCAAACGCCCCGGCGACGGCAGCGACGACCACGGCAATGCCGCTCAGACGCAAGATCAGGCTCGCGGCGCTCAAAGGCGGGCGCTGTGGCCCGCCTGGCGGTGAAGTGGGCGGTGAGCTGCGATCAACCATGAAAGACTCCAGGACCATCGGCCGTAGGGAAAGGTGCTATGAGACGCACGCCTCGTAGGATTATTCCCTTTGAACTGTAGTTTCTTTCAGGACGATGCGTATGGCGCTGCGTCGAGCAGATTAAATCGGCTGAAATCGCGGCTCACGCTTTTGCAAAAAAGCCTGCATTCCCTCCTTTTGCCCGGGCGTTGCGAACAAGCCATGAAACACCCGACGTTCGAACAGGAGGCCTTCGCGCAACCCCGGCTCCAGCGCACGATCCACCGCCTCGCGGGCTGCGCGGGTCGCCGTGCGGGGAAATCCGCCGATACGCTGCGCTACCGCCAACGCCTGCGCAAGCAAATCGTCGGTGGCGGTCACCCGTGAAACCAATCCGGCCTGTTCGGCTTCCCGAGCGCAGATCGAGCGCCCGGTCAAAATCATGTCCATGGCCTTGGCGCGCCCGATCAATCGGGTCAGGCGCTGGGTGCCGCCCATCCCGGGCATCACCCCGAGGGTGATTTCCGGCAAGGCGAATCGCGCCGATTCGGCAGCGATAATCACGTCGCACATCATCGCCAACTCGCAACCGCCGCCATAGGCAAACCCCGCCACTGCAGCCACTTTCGGTGTCCTGAACGCGGCAAACTCGTCCCATCCGGCGAAGTAATCTTGCTCGATCATCTCCAGGCAGGACATGGCGTACATCTCTTTGATATCGGCTCCCGCAGCAAAGTATTCGTGTGTACCGGTGATCAGGAAACAGCCTACACCCGGGTCGTTATCCAGCCCACGCAGGGTCTCCAGTAACTCCGTCATCATTTGCGTATTCAGCGCATTGCGCGCCTGTGGACGGTTAAGCCGGATCAGCGCCACGCGCCCCAGTCGTTCGATCAAAATGTTCATGTTGGTCTCGCTCCTTGAATAAAAAATCTGTGGGAAAAACGTCGCAGTGGTGTCAGGAATCCCAGATGGCGCCGTAGGCCGGAATACCGCGAGCTTCCATTTCCTCAACCACCTGCTGCGTCAGCCTCTGGTTGGAAATGCAGATGACTGCCTCTGCGCCGAACGACTGCACGGCGTCATACGCCAACTTGACCAGATCGGGTTTGCCCGACACCGCGGTGTCCCAGATCAGCGCGTCCGGTTGCGCCGCGAGAATTTCATCCACTAGCGCATCGCCATAGGTGGTTCGCGGACTGCGGGTCGACCAGATCAGGCGAATCGGCACTTGTTTGGCCAACAGGTGCGGCAACACCGGACCGATTCCGCTGCCGGTGGCGACGTAGACCACCGATTTGAACAGCGTTTCAATGCGCGCCACGCCCGCCGTGCTGATGCCCTTGACCCAGACGTGGGTCGGCGCCTGCTCGATGAATGCTCCCGTCCAGTCTCCCGCTCTTGAAATGATCAGTCGGAAACCGTTCTCTGCGGGTGCAGGAATATTGGCAAAGGAGTGCCATTCCCACAGCGGATTACGACTGATCGCTGTGGCGGAGCCGGCAAACGGTGTGTGATGGGAAAAACGCGCGACCACCGCATGCGCGGAGGGCCTGACCACACTGATCGGGACTTTGCGCAAACGCAGCCATGGCGAGGCGATGCTCAACGTCAGCAACAGCAGCATCCAGAACGACACCGATTGCAGCAGAACGTCTGTCAGCGCCAAGGCAGGATTCTGCTCTTGGGCAAACATCAGCGTCATTGCCCAGAACATCAACAGCGCCGCCCAACCGGCGAAACGATGAGTCCGTTCGAAAGCGTTGTGAAAGCGCCCGCGTATGCCCGGCAACGCCATGATCGCAACCAGCAGCAGCAAACCGAACAATCCGCAGCTCACTCCGATCAGCGCCAGCGAAACCCCTCCCGGCCCGGCAAAACGCTGCCAGATCATTGATCCGAGCAATGTCGCAAACCAGGCAATCGCCGCCATCGCGCCACCGCTGTGCAGCCCGCCGAAATGGTAGACCTTGGCCAACGTCCGGCGAATCGCCAGCGGCCAGGTGGTGGGCGCCCGGGTGGCCAGCCAGAACAGCAGATTGATCAGGTATTGCTGGCGAATCAGGATCGCCATCGACAGGTTCGCCACCACCAGCCCCGACAGGGTCGGCAAGTTCACGCCCGCGCTTGTCCACCACTCACCGACGTTCAAACCGTACATCAGCGCGGCAAGGTTGGCGGTGAATACCAACACCACCAGACGGTTGTAATGCGAGCATATCGGCAGCGCTCCCAGGCGCCGCCAAAGTGCTCGCTTGGGCGGCATCTGCAGGTTCGAAGCCAGCCCGCTCATGCCGTCACCGCCTGTTCGGTGCGAGCATCTTGCGCCTGATGCGCCACTGCCCACTCAAGCAACAAACGCTTGTCGACCTTGCCACGCGACGTCAACGGAATGGCCTCGACGGCAAGAATCAGGGACGGCACGCAGTAATAGGCAAGCCGCTCTGCGCACAGGCTGCGCGCGACATCGATATCCGTGGTGGGTGGATAGACGAATGCCACCAGATGGCGACTGTCGAGCTTGAGCGTCACCGCACGCTCACAATTGGGCGCTGACTCCAACGCTGCAGAGACCGAGTCGAGCTCGACCCGAAAGCCTCTGACCTTGACCTGATCATCGATGCGGCCCAAGTGTTCAAGCTCACCGTCGACTGTCCAGCGTGCAAGATCACGGGTGCGAAACATCATGCGCCCCTGTCCGAGAAACGGATCGGGTTGATAACGCTCGGCGGTCAACTCGGGATTGCCCAAGTACCCGGCCGTGACGCAATTGCCGCCGGCCCACATTTCGCCCGGCTCACCCGGCGCGCAGAGCTGGCCCGCCTCATCCAATACATAAACCGTGTTGTTGGGAGTCGGTTTGCCAATCGTCAATGGTCCGACGCCCCGATAGTGCTGCATGGTATTGACGATGGTGGTTTCGGTCGGCCCGCAGGCGTTATAGAACGTGCAAAACGCCGACCAGCGATCCGCCAACGGTTGCGGACATGGCTCACCCGCCAGCGCGACCACTTTCAGTTGAGTGCAGCGCGCCGGATCAAGGGTGGCGAGAATCGATGGCGTCGCAATCAACACGTCGCAGCGCTCGGCAGTCTGGGCAATGTCCTTGCCCCGGATCAACAGTGTCGCCCCATGGGCCAGACACCCCAACACTTCCCAGGCCGACATATCAAAGGCGATATTGAGGATCTGTCCGACCCTCAACCCGGGACGAATGCCGAGGTTGCCGGGCGCGGTCAGGAGAATGTTGCAGACGTTGCGTTGCGTCACGCGAACACCATTGGGTTGGCCAGTGGTGCCGGACGTGAACAGCACAAAACACAACGAATCAGGCGATGACGCTGCGCTGCCGATGTTCCGGTCATCTGCAGCGACACTGTCGACGCTGATGAACGCGTCAAGGTGGATGCACTGTTGTGCCGCCGTCAGCGGCAGCGCCGATGCCAGTTTCGCCAGCGTCAGTACCACGCGCACGTTGGCCACCGTAAGGATATGCCGCATCTGCGCCGCCGGGGTAACGCCCACATGCTGCGGAATATAGGCGGCACCGATTTTCAGCACCGCCAGCATGCCCACCAGCATCGGGATCGAGCGTTCGACAAACAGCGCGACATGATCGTCCGCCACCACACCTTGCTCCAGCAGGGTTGCGGCGAGACGATTGGCTTGGCGATTCAATTCGCGGTAAGTGATGGAGCGGCCCTGATACTCCGCTGCGATAGCCTGAGGCCGGGCTATCGCCTGCGCTTCGATGGCGCGGTGGATCAAAGTCGCTTGAGGCTGGCGCAGCGGACCGCATCCAAAACGCGGCCATGACTTTGATTCAACCGAAGCCGTCAACGTGCTTGATGCACAACGGTTATTCCTCGCGAATGTTTGCATTGGACTTCCCTTCTATCCCGACAATGGTTCAGTCACGCCTGGCGCAGTGGCTTGGGGTTACACCGCCTGCCAGACGTGTCAGTCAAAAGGGTTGAGAAGGGAAATCAGCCGCCATTACAGTGACTACAAAGCGCGGCGAACTATCCTACAAAGCGAGGTACAAAAACTTTCACTGCTGCGGATGGAATAATCGGCGCGCCGGGACGTCTTCCAAGCCAACACCGCGTTTCGGGCCTCAAGGCATGTTCCATTTCATCAGCACTACGGCATGAATACCTCACCATGAACGAGCTAGACCAACAGCTACGTGAATTGATCCCGCGATTGCGCCGCTTTGCCGTGTCGTTGACGCGCAACAGCAGCAGCGCCGACGATCTGGTGCAGGCCTGCCTGGAGCGTGCCTTGTCGAGTTGGGGCGCCAAGCGCGCCGACGGCGACTTGCGTGCCTGGCTGTTCGCAATCCTCTACCGGCAGTTTCTCGACGCCCACCGGCGCTCGCGGCGCTATGCGCGGATGCTCGAGTTTTTCACCGGACGCGAGGATGCCGAGCCTTCGGTGGAACGCACCGTGATTGCCCAGTCGACCCTGCAGGCCTTCGACCGATTGCCGACCGAACAACGCGCCCTGCTGTTGATGGTTTCGGTGGAAGGCCTGACTTATAAAGAGGTCGCCGAGATTCTCGGCGCCCCGATCGGCACCGTGATGTCGCGCCTGTCCCGCGCCCGCCAGGCCTTGCGCCAACTCAGCGACGGCGAAATCAGCAGCCCTTCTTTGCGGATACTCAAATGATCAGCCTGCCTCCCAGCGAGCGTGATTTGCACGCTTACGTCGACCACCAGCTCAGCGACGCCGACCGGCGTGTGCTGGAAACCTGGTTGGCCAGTCATCCGGAACACGCTGCGCAAGTACGCGCCTGGCAGCAGGATGCCCAGCAATTGCGCGCGGCGCTTGGCGGTGCCTTGCAGCTACCGGCCAATCCGGCGCTTGACCCGCTGATGCTCCGCCAGCGTCGTCAGCGCCAGGCACGTCGCCATCTGGCCAGTGCGGCGGTGCTGTTGATCGCGGTGAGCGTCGGCGGCTTCAGCGGCTGGCAGGCCCGTGAGATGACCCTGGTGCGCCCTTCCCTGTTACCGATGACCGACGCGTTGCAGGCGTATCGGCTGATCGCCCAGCAAGGGATGTTGCCGGCCGATTACAAGGTCGACAGCGACGGTGACATGCAACGCTGGCTCGACCGCTACTTCACCAAAGCCGGTCGCTTGCCCGATCTGAAAGCGGCCGGGTTTGAACCGGTCAGCGGACGCCTGCTCAGCACTGACGAAGGCCCGGCGGCGATGGTCATGTATGAGGATGGCAGCGGGCACAAGGTGAGCTTTTACGTTCGCCCACCGGGACCGAAGAACACCTTTTTGCCGCGTGGCAGCCGCAGTGATGGCGACTTGCAGGCCGAGTACTGGTCGGGTGGCGGGTACAACTACGCCATGGTCAGCCCGACTGACTCCCCGGCGGCGCAACAGCTCAGGCAATCGCTGCAATTCTGAATCGCTCCTGTAGGAGCTGCGGCACGCTGCGATCCTTTGATCTTGATCTTAAAAAACAGGGTCAAAAGATCGCAGCCTCGTTGCACTCGACAGCTCCTACAGGGATTGAGTCGGGTCAGCAAGGGGGCGAGTCAGGTCAGAAACCGACGTCGAGCACCACATTGTCCAGATAAGTGCCCGCCGGTGGTGTGGTCTGGTCGGTGTAGATCTTCGCGTTGTAGTTGAAGATCTGGCTACCGGTGCCCAACCCGTTACCCGGATTCACCTCGGCATCGGTACTGGCGCGCCGCGCCGCGCCGACACTGCCCCAGCGCGTGGTACCGGCGCTTTTGAAAATGTCATAGGCGAGAAAATTGCTCCCGGAAATCATCCGCCGCCGCCCGCCGACACTCACCGCGTTCTGCCCGTCGCTCAAGCCCACGGTGTAAGCACTGCCTTTGGTGCAGGCCAGATTGATCGTCTGTCCGGTCACCGGGGTGAACGCGCTAACCACCGGCGCGCTGCCGAAGGCAATGTTCGGCGCGGTAATCGTGCAGTCGTTGGACACCGTCAGGTTCACCGTCAAAGAAGTCGTGCCGTTGGCGATATCGCGCCCAATGCAAATGGCACCGATGCCGATCCCGGAACAGTAATTCCAGTTCCAGAAAATGCTCAGGGTTTCGGTGTACACCCCGGCGGCGACGTTGCTGCCAATGGTTGTGCCGAGATAGAGCGGCACGGTTTTCGGCGTCGTACCGTTGAGCAGGCCCAAGGCATCGATGATGCCGTTGCGCGCGAAGTCGTAGGCGGTGCCGCGCGTCAGCGGGTAGCTGGTGCTGTTGTTGGCGTAGATCGTGTAATTGATGACATCGCCGGTCGGCCCGACCAGACCACTTTTAGTCGAAGAAACGGTGCCCCAGAAGTGGTCGTTGCTGGTCAGCAGGGACAACAGAGAGCCGGTGCAACTCAAACCGGCATTCAGTGTGGAACTGGGCTGCGAAGTCGTGCGTACGGCGATCGAACTGAGCATGCCGAACGCCGCCGGCGTGGTGCTGACCACCGAACACGCGGCCTGCACCGCCCCGGGTATAAGCAGTGCCAGACATAACAGCCATCGCCGGAACATCATTGACACACCAACGGGCCAATCAACGGCACCTGATCCTGATTCAGATCGACACTGAACTGCGCCTGACAGGTCTTGCCGTCGGCCAGTGTTACTTGCAGCGAGTTCTGCGCCTGCAGGTTTTCCAGATAGACCAACCCATCCCAGCCGACCACCGTCCGCGTGCCGCTCTGCTCGTGCAAAACACCCGCGCCCAGCGGCAGCTCGCGCTGCTGCGCGTCAACCAGAACGATGCTCGCGGCAATCACTCGGGTCAGCGGAAATTCCAGCAGATAACCGCTGCCACGCCTCACCGCGATGCGCTGTTCGACGTTGGGACTGCGTACGTTGGCCGGCAGATTCAGTGGATCGATTTCATACTTGCCCCGGTAATAAGCGCTGCTCCACGGCACCAGCAGATGACCGTTCTTGTCGGTCTGGCCGACCTGCTGGTTTTCGTAGCGCACCGGAATGTCGGCAAAACCCTCAGTACTGACCACCACAAAAGCGTCGTCGATACGGTTGGCGGCGAACACCTGACGGTCCATCCACACCAGTGAACCACTGGCGTCGGCCCAACGGGTTTCGGCGTCGGAAGTACCGTAGACACCGGCCTGCAATTGCACCGATTGCAGGCGCCAGGTGACGTCAGCCTGACGATAGTCGGCGCCGTCACCCTTGGCATAACCCAGATTGAAACCTACGCCGCCCTCGGTCGGCACCGCGCGACTGTAGTTGACCCGCTGCTGGCTCTGCCCGGTTTTACTGCGTTCGGTGCTGATCGCCAGACTGCCGCGCAAGTCGAACGGAATCACCAGTTGCGCCTGCACGGCCCAGTTGCTGTCGCCGATTTCACGGTTGGCCGACAGGTAGAAACTGCTGTTGCGCCACAACGGTTTGCTCCAGCTGAGGTTGAGCAGCCGCGTGCGCGAATCGTCCGCCGCGCGCACATCGAAATAACCCGCGCCGAGGCTGCCCCAGCGCTCGAGATTGAGGCTCAGGGTCGCCTGTTCGCTGCGCCGGCTAAGACTGATGTACGGGCTGTCGACCACGCTCAGATCGGCGTATTGATCATGGCGTTGCAACCGCTGATAGGAAAAGCTGAAACGCTGGTTGCTGTACTGATAGCCCAGGCTGACCTGGTGGCCGCCCTCGCCGTCGAAACGACTTTGGCTCAGTGCACTGTTGAGCACACCGAAGTTACCGAGCTGCCAATTGCCGCCGAGGCCGCCCAGTGTCAGCGAATCGGCCGCTTCGGCATGGCTTTCCAGGGTGAAACTGTCGCTGACGCCATAGCGCAGGCTGCCGGAGGTGACACCCGGGCCGTAATTGAAATCCTTCAAACCATAGTCGCGACGCAACGTACCGGCAGCCACGGAAAAATCGCTCAAACCTTTTTGCAGCAAGGTGCTGGTGACATAGAACGGCACCGTGGTCGAGACCTGTCGACCGAGCGCATCAGTGGTCACTACGACAGCTTCGCCCGCACCGTTGATGAACGGAATATTGGTCAGCGTGTAAGGTCCTGGCTGCAAATCTGCGCTGCTGGACTTGTAGCCATTGATGAACAGATCCACCGAGGATGGCACCGCCGCTTCACCGGCAAATTGCGGCAACGGATAGGTCACCAGATCCGGGCGTACCGCAAAGTCCCGAGAAAACTGCACGCCACCCAACCGCACCGAACTGCTCCACGGCAATGCACCGCTGATCACGTCACCCGCCTCGTAGGTGAGCATTCGCTCGTCATCGGAGTATCGCCAAGTGGTGTCGTAGCGCAGATAGCCGTTGTCCAGCGTGTTGAGCGAATCACCGGACAAGGTTCGCCGGTATTGCCCGGTGTTGGACAGCGTGCCCCAGCTGTCGAACAGCCGCACTTCGTTCCACGCTGCCAGATAAGTGCCGGCATCGTCGGTGTCATTGAGGTACAGGTCATAGTTGAACAGCGCGCCGAAACTGCTCAGCGCCGGCGTCCGCGGATAGCTCTGCCGATTGCCGATGAACTGTTCTGGCAGCCAGTCCGGCGGCACGTCCAGGAGCAGGCGCTGACCGACGCTGTCGTAGTCACTGTGCAGCCCCGCCAGACTGTCGAGATCGACCTCGGCGCCGAGGCTGTCGGGCAACTTCATGCCGGTTTCGCGTAACGCCGTCGCCGGCAAAAACAAGCGCCCGTCGCGCTGCTGCACCGCTACCACGCGTCCGGTATTCATCTGGTTGACCACCAGTTCCAGAAACAACTGAGCATCACTCACGGCCTCCATGCCGCTCGGTGGCGGCGGCAGATCGCCGGCCCCGGATGGTTGAATGAACATCAGGCAACACGCGCCGGTGATGAGCCACAACGGACGCTGAATACGGCGAACCCGTCCTGGGTTCATACGCGTTTTACGTCCGTCAATGGACTGAATCCTCCTGATACCGCTTTCGTCGACGCCAGATGCCCGCGCTACGACTCACTCACTTGGCGGGCGTGATGCTCTGCACCTGTGCCGCGCCATTTACTCGTACCTGCAACGCCGAATCATTGGTCAGCGGTGTCGGTGCCGGCCAGCGCATCACCGCACCCGGCAGCACGTAACCGAGCAGCCCTTCGGCCAACGGTTTGCTCTGCCCGGCCTGCTTTATAGCCACGTCGGTCAACCGCGCATGCACCGCGCCCTGATTGCGCACTTCCACATAAGGCTTGCCGTCCACGGCTACCGTGCGCCAGCTCAACTGCGGCAGGCCGACCCCTTTGGGATCACGCGCACGGGTGCTGTCCTCTTTGCTCCACAACCCGGCGCCATAGGCAAACAGCGGCACCGAATAACGCATCTGGAAGCGGATCGCTGCGGCGGTTTTGCCTCCGTCAGCGGTCGCGGGTTGTGCGGAAGGAATTTCGTCGATGATGATCCGGTAGGCCAGTTCCTGCCCCGGCGGCACTTCCTTGGTGCGGGTCAGGCGCACCAGTTGTTTCTGCCCCGGTTCGATTTTCGCCACCGGTGGGCTGCCGATCACGTCGCGCTGGTTCTGGTATTGCTCGGCGAAACCACTCTGGCTCCAGCCGAATACGCGGATCTGCAGATTGGCGGTTTCGCTGCCGCGGTTTTCCAGCCACAGCGCACTGGCCTGTTGATCAGCCTCCAGCACCGGATCAATCGGCCAGATCAGCACCGAACTGGCAGCGTGTGCGGTGCTTGCCCCGAACATGACCACCGCGCACATCGCGCAACACACGAGCGAATGCCGTGACGTAACTGACCCCATAAACCTGCTCCTTGTCGGCCATTCAACTTCGCCTTACCACGACAGTTGCACCTGCAACACGTCGCTGTACGTCCCCCCAGGCTGATTGCCCGGCAATTGCACCTGACCGTAAATCGGCAGGCTGATGTTGTTCGCATCGCTGTAAGCCACCGCCACACTCTGGCCAATGCCCAGGCTCTGGCTGTACGCCGCATCGCGAAACAGTGCATACGCCACCCGCGCGCTGCCGCTGTTGACCTGCATGTGCCGTCCGCTGCTGTTGTACTGGCCGCCATCAACGCTCATGTTCAGCGTTACGCCCGGCGTGCATTGCAATTGCACCCCGCCGGTCAGCGCGACCTGCACGGTGCCGGTAGCCAGTGCCGAACGCGAACCGAAATTCAGCCCGCCATAGTTCGACACCCCGCCCACCACCAGACACCCGGCAGTAACCGTGGCACTGACCTGAAAGCTCTGGCTCGTCGCTGCGGTCAGCGGCAGCGGCGCACTGCCGGCACAGAGCAGGAGCAGCGCGGCACAGCCATGGCGGCGCATGGCATCAGAACGTCAGTTCAACAGCGACAGTGTCGGTGTAAGTCCCCGCCGGCAAACCGGCCTTGCCCACCGCCTGACCGTAGATGTTCACCGTCTGCGCAACACCGGTGCTGGCGGCGAGATTGATCGTCCCGTCGATCGCCAGCAGTTGCGAGTGCCCGGCATCGGTGTACAAGTCGTACGGCACGTAATTGGCCACCCCGTCGTACAACGCTCGTGTGCCGCCCGGTGACATGCCGTCATGGGAACCGGCGCGCACCTTGACCGTCGGCGTGGTGCCGCTGGAACAGAGAATCGACAGTGCCCCGCCACCGCCACCCAACACTTGCCCGGTGGCCGTGGTGAACAGGCTGTTGGCGGTGCCGAAGTTCAACGCACCGAAGTTCAGCCCGGTGGAACCGCCAGCACCGTTGACCTGACAACTGCTGATCAGAATCAGGCTGGAGGTGATCTGGCCGGTGACCGTGGTGGCGGCGTTGGCACTGGAAACCAGCGCCAGGCCAAGCAACGACAAACCTATCCTTGATGCAAACATACGCATGGTGTCCGTCCTCTACGGGGTTACCAGTCGAGCGTCACCGTCAGCGTGTCGGTATAGACACCTGCCGATACCGCGCGGGTATTCGCCACCACCGAGCCGAATACCGGAATGGGTATCTGCGCAGCGCTGGTGACAGCGAAATTGTGTTGCTGGCCGATGCTGTAGCTCCGGGCGCCGGAGGGATCGACGAACAGCTGATAGGGAAGAGTCTGGCGGCCGTTGCTCAGGCGCCGGGTGTTGCCGTCACCGTGGGCGCCGCCGTCAATGGTGACGGTGAAACCAGTGACCGAAGGATTGCAGGCGACGTTGAGTTTGCCGCTGCTGTCACTGCCGAGACTGGCCTTGATCGGTGCGTTCCAGGTCGGGCCCTGAAGGCCGAAATCGAGCGTGCCGAAATCGCTGACCGGGCTGGCGGGTGTGCTGGTGTTGGTGACTTCACAGCCGGCAATCAGGATCAGCCGCGCATTGATCTGCCCGCTGACTGCCGCTTGCGCGTTGCCTGCGAGCATAGCCAGCATACCTGCCGCTACCACCATCCAGTGTTTGCCTGTCATTGCGCCCGTCCCTGCTCCTTTACGCTGACTCATTCACCGCGTTCATCATGGAACGCCTTCCTTGCACACCCGCGTCCGCCGGGTGCCTTGAAACCGTGATCACCAGGTGACCGTCACCTTGACCAGATCCGAATAACGGCTGACTCGCGGCACCTCAGCCAAGCGCTCGATGCGCGCATACAGCGGCAGTTCTACCGTGCCACTATCCGGCACCCGCCCGCTGACTGGCACATCCACCACCAGCGGTACCCGGCGCGCCGCGTCCTGATACAAGCGATACGGAATAGGTTTGCTGCCGGTCGAACCGGCCATGTAGCGGACCTCACCGACACCGCCATGCAAGCCGCCATCGACGCGCATCTGGTAAGGCGTGTCGGGGTTGCACTCCAGCCGTGGCAGGCGCTGATTGGTCAACGCGGCAGCCAACGGCCCGGCGGGGTCATCGAGGCGTGCGGTGCTGCCGAAGTCGAGCACACCCAGTTGCTCAATGCCGGCGCCACGCTGTTGGCCGATCAACTGGCAGCCGCGCTGCACATCGACGCGCACTTCGACCTGAAGATCTGCCGCATGAACAGGTGCAACGAGTGCCCCCAGCAGCCCCATGACCACATGTACATTCACTGCGCCGTTCCTTGTCAGTGATCGCTTGCGACGTCGTTTCTGTGATTGAGGTTAGCAACGGTCGACGATTCCGCCAGTCGATTGGATCCAGTGATCATCCGGGATATGTTTCGAAAGGTTGGCAATCGGTCAGGCCAAGTCGCTAAAAATAGCTGTACGTGCCGTAGGATTCTGTCCAATAACCGCCCACTCTGGAATCGTCGCGGTGGCTGGCCAGGTCGGCGTCTGGTTACACTACGTCGCCACGCTCCCGGAAGCCGGTCTTGACGAACACGGAGACGCCCCCAGTGCCTGCCCACCTGCCGAAACGATCGCGACTGATCCAGCGCTGGCCGGCATTGCGCCGTTGGTTGGGCAAGGGTTTGCCGGCCAGTGCCGGGCATGACGCCAGTGCCCAGTCGATCCGCGACTACTTCCGGCACAAGGCCAGCGGTCAGGGTTACACCCTCAGTCATAGCCAGCAGCGCGTCATCGAGTGCATGGCGCAGCAAGCCAGCCTGTTGTTTGGCGCAAGCGGCCGAACCGCACCAAGTCTTTATCTGTTCGGCGCCGTCGGACGCGGCAAGAGCTGGTTGCTCGATGGTTTCTTTCAGGCCTTGCCGATCACCCAGAAACGGCGTCTGCATTTCCATCAGTTTTTCGCGCAATTGCATCAGGGCATGTTCAGCCATCGCGAGCAGGACAATGCCCTCGAAGTGACCCTCGACGAATTGCTGGAGGATTGTCGGGTGCTGTGTTTTGACGAGTTTCATGTGCATGACATCGGCGACGCCATGCTCATCACCCGGCTGTTCAAGGCATTGTTCAAGCGGCGGATTCTGCTGCTGGTGACCTCCAACTATGCGCCTGACGGCCTGCTGCCCAATCCGCTCTATCACGCCCGCTTCAAACCGGTGATCGAGCTGATCAATACGCACATGCAGGTGATGGAAGTCGGCGGGCCGCACGATTACCGCAGTCACACGCGCCACTCTGCGCAGCAGATATTCACTCAGGGGCATTACGTGTGGCCAGCCACGCCAGCGCAACGCGCCGCTCTGGAGCTGCCGCCTGCGGATGCGCCGGGCGTTGCGCTAACCGTCGGCACCCGGCAGATTCGGGCTCGCTGGTGTAAAGAGCGAAGTGTCGGTTTTACCTTCAACGATCTGTGTGAACAACCGACGGCGGTCATGGATTATCTGGAGCTGTGTCGACGTTTCGACCGCTGGATCATTGATGATCTACCGGAGCTGGGAGAATGCCCGATCGCCGCGCAACAACGCTTCATCAACCTGATCGACGTGTTGTACGACCAGGACAAGCATCTGACGTTGCTGGGTCGCCTGCCCTTGCACGAAAGCCTCGACGGCCACGCCATTGACCTGGCGCGCACGCGCAGCCGGTTGGGGCAGTTGCAAGAGATGCACAACGACGACTGACCACACCGACCCTGTGGGAGCGAGCTTGCTCGCGAAAGCGCCCTGTCAGTCACATATAAGGGGCTGACACTCCGCCTTCGCGAGCAAGCTCGCTCCCACATGGTTCCATGACGCTTGCAGCATTGCGCTCAAGCCCGGAACCCGCTTTGCCGTTATCATGTCGCCCATCCTCAGCGCCCCCGCGTTGCTCCACTGATCATTAGCGAACACCCCACATGCACACCCTTGCTCAATTACGCGCCGGCGAGTTGTCGGGCATCACGCGGCTGGACCTGTCCTGCGGACTGACCGAGTTCCCGGTCGAGATTTTCGAACTGGCCGACACTCTGGAAATCCTCAACCTCAGCGGCAACGCACTGAGCAGTCTGCCGGATGACCTGCATCGTCTGACGCGACTGCGGGTGCTGTTCTGTTCCGACAACCCGTTCACCGAACTGCCGGCCTGTCTCGGCCAATGCGCGGCGCTGACGATGGTCGGCTTCAGAGCCAATCGCATCGTCAACGTACCCGGCGAAGCTCTGCCGCCGCACTTGCGCTGGCTGATCCTGACCGACAACTGCATCGAAAGCCTGCCGAGGGAACTCGGTGAGCGCCCGGCCCTGCAAAAGCTCATGCTGTCCGGCAACCGCCTGCAAGCGCTGCCGCCTTCGTTGAGCAACTGCCATCGGCTTGAGTTGCTGCGCATCTCCGCCAACCACCTGACCGAACTGCCGCAGTGGCTGCTCGCGCTGCCGAGCCTGACCTGGCTAGCGTACGCCGGTAACCCGCTGGAAACCGAGGCAGACGCCGCCGCGCTGGAAGCGACGCCGCAGATTACCTGGTCGGCGCTGCGTCTGGAGCAACGGTTGGGTGAAGGTGCCTCGGGAGTGATTTCCCGGGCGAGCTGGCAACGCGACGACGGCTCAGTGACGTCGGTGGCGGTGAAATTGTACAAAGGTGAAATGACCAGCGACGGTTCGCCGCTGCACGAAATGAACGCCTGTATCACCGCCGGCCTGCATCCCAATCTGATCCGCATCGAGGGGCGCATCAGTTGCCATCCCGACGGCCAGCAGGGATTGGTGATGCAACTGATCGATCCGTCCTTCCGTAACCTCGCCGACCTGCCAAGCCTGGCATCCTGCTCGCGGGATGTTTACGCCGAGGATTGCCGGTTCAGTGTCGAGGTGGCGCTGAACATTGCCAGAGGCATCGCCTCGGCAGCGGAGCATCTGCATCAGCAAGGCATCACCCACGGCGATCTCTACGGGCACAACATTTTGTTGAACGAGCGCGGCGATTGCCTGCTCGGGGATTTTGGCGGGGCGTCGTTCCATGCCATTGCCGACACGGCGCAAACGCGCGCGCTGCAACGTATCGAAGTACGTGCGTTCGGGATTCTGTTGGGTGAGTTGCTGGCGCGCATCGACTCGGGGTTGAGTGATCAACTGCGTACGGTGCTTGAAGAGCTGGAGCGACGTTGCTGTCAGGCGGATGTGCTGGCGCGGCCGGGGTTTGCTGAGGTCATACGGCAGCTTGAGAATCTGTGACCGCTGCGCGGTCAATCGCGAGCAGGCTCACGCCTACAGTGGACGGTGGTGATCACGAATGATGTGTTCACCTCTGGCCTGTAGGCCTTCGCCTGCTCGCGATGTGGCCATCACTGACGCAGTCGATCAGCCCGCCAGGCCAACAAACATGTCCTGCACGTCATCATGGTTGTCGAGGCCTTCGAGGAACGCTTCAACCTCAGCCATCTGCTCGTCGCTCAGGCCGCTGACCGGGTTCTTCGGCTGATAGCCAAGCTTGGCCGACAATACCGTGAAACCTTGCTCCGGCAGGGATTTCTGCACCGCGTCAAGGTCAGTCGGGTCGGTCAGGAACAGCGTCGCGCCGTCTTCACCCGCTTCAAAATCCTGGGCTCCGGCTTCGATGGCAGCCATTTCCGGATCGGCGTCCGGGGTGTCCGGCGAGGCTTCGATCATGCCGACGTGGTTGAAGTCCCAGGCCACGGAGCCGGAAGCGCCCAATTGGCCCTTGCGGAACGCGACGCGGATTTCCGCTACGGTACGGTTGACGTTGTCAGTCACGCACTCGACGATCAGCGGCACCTGATGCGGGGCGAAACCTTCGTAGGTCACGCGATGGTATTGCACCGCTTCACCCAGCAGGCCTGCGCCTTTCTTGATCGCGCGATCGAGGGTTTCTTTCGGCATCGAGGCTTTCTTGGCCTGTTCGACCACCAGACGCAGGTGTGCGTTGGTGGCAGTATCGGCACCGTTGCGCGCAGCAATGGTGATTTCTTTCACCAGCTTGCCGAAGATTTTGCCCCTGGCGTTGGCTGCCGCTTCTTTGTGTTTAACCTTCCACTGTGCGCCCATTACTCACTCTCTTGATCTGTGGCGCCGAGACATCTATTGGCCGACGCGTGGCGCCAAGTTTATACGGCCTAAAGTCGGCAATCGACCAAAAAAATCGTAATGCTGAATCGACATTTTCACCAGAACGTGTAGGGCGATTCTGAAAAGCCGCTTTGACATAACCATTCAGCGCTGCGGTTTCGTACCCTCTGGGGCCATATTGCCAGACAGAGCCTGTGCGAATGCTCAATGACATGGAAAGTCCCTTCACGCTGACCCTGACCGACAGTGGGTTGCAAATGCCGGTGTTGCGTTTTCGCGGTGAGGAAGCGCTCAATCACCCCTACCGCTTCGACATTGAACTGATCGGCCTCGGCCAGGCCATGGCCCCAGCCACGCTGTTGCAGCAGCCGGCATTTCTGCATCTGAGTGACCATCACGGGATTCACGGCCGCATCGAAAGCGCCAGTTGCGAACATCGCGGCGCCCATAGAGTCGGCTATCGACTGCTGCTGGTACCCTCTCTGCAACAGCTCGCTCCAGCGCGCAAGCGCCGCGTATTCGTAAACTTGAGCGTGCCGCAGATTCTCCAACGGTTACTTGAGGAAAACGCGCTGCCGATCGACAGTTACCGAATGGAGATGATCGTTGACCAATACCCCAATCGCGAGTTCTGTATCCAATATGAGGAAAGCGACCTGGCATTGCTGCAACGACTGTGCGAGGAAGAAGGCATTCATTACCACTTCGAGCATGACCTGAACGGGCATGTCGTGGTGTTCGCCGATGACAGCCTGAGCTTGCCCCAAGACACCACGCTCCTGCCGTTCAGTCTCGATGACGATGCTCCCTCGCCGTGTATCGCCACGTTGTTCCAGCGCCATGACGCGGTGCCGGTTGCGCCGCTACGCCATGTGCGTGATCGCGGACACCGACACGCCAGCGAGGATGCCGCCAACCAGACTGTCATCGGCCCGACAACGGCGCTGTCAAAGCAGCATCGCTATGCCGAACAACGCAGTCGTCGCCATCTGCAGCGTCAGCGCTGTCAATATCGCTCGATCCATGGCCGTAGCAATTGCGCGGATTTGCTCAGTGGTCAATTGATTCAGGTCGCGGAGCATCCGATCAACAGTTTCAACGAACAATGGTTGATCACCGAAATGCACCATCATGGGCAGCAACCGTCGATTCTCGATCCGACACCCAGCGTTTACCGTTACCACAACGATTTCGTTGCCCTGCCCTGGTCGACGGAATTTCGCCCGGCACTCAAGCAGCCGCGACCGATGATCCCCGGCTATCACCAGGCGCGCGTACTCGGCACGCCCGGGCAGCCAGCCACCCTCGATGACCAAGGCCGAATCAACGTCAACCTGTGGCCAGGCTCAACTGTGCAGGCAGACGATGGAATATGGCTGCCGATTGCCCTGACCAACGCCAATGGGCGGATCGCAGCCCATGAACTGCCCTGTGCCGGCAGTGAGGTATGGGTGAGTTTTCTCGACAGCGATCCGGATCGACCGATCCTCTGCCTGGGCACGCAAGGCGAACTGCCGCAGCAACAAATACCGCCCACTCAAGCCTGCCCCCAGCTACTCGACTGGCTCCTCTACCGCAACTGACCCACCCGCGCAGGAGCTGCCGCAGGCTGCGATCTTTTGATCTGGTTTTTTAACAAACAAGATCAAAAGATCGCAGCCTGCGGCAGCTCCTACACAGGGTGGTGGGTTTTCAGGCCTTGTCGGCCTTGCCCGCCGCCGCGGCGAATTTTGCCAGGCGCACGTCCAGATGCCGTGGTCGGCGACCGTGGTCTTCAGCGCGCTCCTTGCGCCGGATGGCGTTGCGCACCATCAGCGAACCGAAGTAACGAATCGGTTCCGGCGGGAAGTAGCCCAGCGGGCCGTTGACCAGCGGCGAGCGCGTCCACGGGTTATCCAGGCCCTGCACCAGCGACGCGAGAATCTGCCCGCCCATGTGACACGGACCGACGCCGCTACCGGAATAGCCGAAACCGTAAAACACATTGCCGCTGCTGCTCATCTGCCCGAAAAACGGCAGGCCGGTCACCGAGCGATCCGAGGGACCGTTCCAGGTCGCGTCGACTTTGACCTCGGCAAACGCCGGGAAAAAATCGGCAAGACTGCGCTGGAGCAGCCCCGCATAGGGCGACGGCTGATCGAATACCGGCAGCATCCGCCCGCCATAAGCGAACGTGTTGCCGCCCTTGCCGAGCATGATCCGGCCGTCCGGGGTGTTGTGGTAGTAGTGGACGAAAATCCGTGAATCGAGCACGGTGACGCCACTGGTCAAGCCGATTTCCTGAAGCAGTTCCGGGCGCGGTTCGGTGATCAGCATGTCGCTGGAAACGATTGCCACACTGCGTTCGAACTGCGGGAAAGCGCGGGCCATCCAGGCGTTCATCGCCAGCACTACACGGTCGGCGATCACATTGCCGTTCGCTGTCTGGATACGCGCCGGACGGCCCTCCTCCAGCCCGGTCATCGCCGTGTTTTCGTGGATTTTCACGCCCAGTTGCAACGCCACCCGGCGCAAACCGCGCACCAGTTTGCCGGGTTGCACACTCGCCGCTGCCGGCGAAAACCAGCCCTCCAGATGTTTGCCGGAGCCAGCCATGCGCTGGACATCGGCCACTGGACGCTGGCTGAACGAGTTGATGCCGTTACGCTCCAGCGCGGCGATCACCGCGTCGGTCGAGCCGACCTGCGCGCGATTGGTCGCGGTGTACAACGTGCCGTCGAGCCGGTAATCGGCATCCACGTCGTACTGCTCGCAGAACTCGCCGATGGCGTGGATGCTGCGCTCCGATTCCTTGACCAGCCGCACCGCTTCTTCCACACCGAACAAGCGCTCGAGAGTGAAATACTTGGCCGACCACGACAACGCGCAGCCACCGTTGCGCCCACTGGCGCCAGCGCCGCAGATGTCCGCTTCGATCAGTAGCACATCGATTTCGGGGTTCTGCTGTTTGAGCATGATCGCCGTCCACAAACCGGTGTAACCGCCGCCGACGATGCACACGTCAGTGCGCACTTCGCCTTGCAGCGGCGCACAGATTTCAGAAGTATCGGTCTGCAAGGCCTGCTCCAGCCAAAACGGTCTCATGGGTTTTCTCCAGTCAATTGGCCACGACACAGCCTGCCGCGAGCGCCGCAGCAGGCCGCGAGGCAAGGGGTTTCAGGAACGCAGGGGTTTGATCGTCAACGGGCAATTGGGAATGGATGCGCGCGGTTCCATCACGCCGACCGGGCGACTGTTCCAGTGTGGAATCAGCACCAGTGCCGAGAACAAGGCGCAACCGGCGAAGACAATGAACACCGTGACCGTATCGAAGTATCCGGGAAGCAAACCGCCAAGCACCGCGCCGACCGAGCCGCAGCCGTTAACGAAGCCTGCCGCCGTGGCGCCAGCCTTGGCCTTGCCGAAGTCGATGGCAGCCGCACCGCTGATCATCGAATCCGGGCCGTACAGGGTCAGGCCCATGACAAACAACAGCGCCACCACGATTATCACGCTACCGGACTGCAACGCCGCCATGAACAGCGCCAGCGTCACGGTGAGCAAGAGCAGACTGATCACGCACGCGGGCATGCGGCGGGCGCCGAACAGTTTGTCCGAGGCCAGACCGATCATGATCGGCCCGAGCAAACCGGCCAGTTCGAACGAGGTCGGAATGATTGCCGCGCCGACCTTGCCGACGCTGGGCATCTGTTCGAAAACGATCACCGGCCCCCACAACAGAATCGCGTAACGCGCCGGTTTCAACATGAAATACGCCAGGCCCAACACCAGTACCGTGCGGTTGCGCAGGATTTCCTTCAACGGTTCCCAGACACTGAGTTTGCTGTTGGCTGCGGTTTCTTCAGCCGTGAGTTCGGGCTCCGGCTCGACTGCCGGCAAGCCGACGTCTTCCGGTTTATTGCGTTGGAAGATAAAGAACAACACCGCGACCACGGCGACCACGGCGGCACTGGAAATAAACGCCGCGTGCCAACTGCCAACGAGCGTGTATGCCCACCAACCGGCAAACGGTGACGCCACCAGACCACCAAAGGCATAGCAGGAACTCCATAACCCGAGCACCCGCCCGCGCTGTTGCGCAGGGAAGAAACTGCCAAGGTTTTTACACAACCCCGACCATCCCGTTGATTGCGCCAAACCTTGAATCAACATGCAGGTGGCGAAGATCGGCAGCGTGGCGAAACTTCCCATCACCAGCGCGGCAGCGGCGGAAATCAGCAAACCGCCGAGTACCACCACCCTTGGGCCAAAGCGGTCGGCGAGCATGCCCCAGGTGAACTGGCCGACGGCGTAAGCCGCCAGATAGATAGCATCAAGGTTGGCCATGGCCATTTTGTCGAGCATGAAGGTGGGGTCTTCGGCAATGCCGAGTTTGGCCACCGAGAAAGCTTTGCGGGTGAAGTAGAAAGCGGCGTACGCGAGCCAGGTGACAGCGAAAATCTGCACGCGCCAACGCGCAATGGTGCCGATGTGCTTGTTCATGGTGGTTCTGACCTCAGGGTGTGAGTGTGCCGGCAGAATCGTTAAGAAAAACGCCTGTGTTTTTATTGTTGAGCACTGCGATATCAGCCCGTCCCTATGGCGATACCGGTCAGATGAGTCCTGCTGTTGCACGCACAGGCTCATCGCCATCCCTGCTGCCCGTTCGGACAGTCAGCGATGGCGTGAGCGGATCAAAGCAATTACTGTTTAATAAATAAAATCGATTTATCGTATTTCACACATAAGCTCAGCTTGTTACTGGAGCAATCATGTCGGTCTCCCACGCCCAGCTCAAAGCCTTCCATGCGGTGGCCGTGCATGGAAGCTTCACCCGCGCCGCCGAGCGCCTTTTTCTCACGCAACCGGCGATATCCGACCAAGTGCGAAAACTGGAGGAACGTTTCGGCGTTCTGCTGTTTCACCGCAATAAACGTTCCGTGCGCCTCACCGATCTGGGCGAACGGCTGTTGGCGATTACTCAACGCCTGTTCGTGATTGAAGCGGAGGCGCAGGAATTGTTGCAGGAATCCCAGGCCCTGCAGACCGGCAGCCTGATTCTGGCGGTGGATGCACCGGTGCATGTGTTGCCGCAGATCGCGCGGTTCTGCGAGCGCTATCCGGGAATCAGCGTGAAGATCGAGACGGGCAACACCGACGAATCGTTGTTTCGCCTGTTCAACTATCAGGCGGATCTGGCGCTGCTGGGGCGTGATGTCAGTGATGAGCGCTTGATGTGTGTGCCGCTGCGTAACGATCCGATGGTGGCGTTCGTGTCGCGCAATCACCCATGGGCCGAGCGCGAATCGATCTGCCTGGCGGACCTCGATGACACGCCGTTGGTGTTGCGTGAGCACGGCTCGGTGACACGGCAGACCCTGGAAGAAGAAATGGCCCGCGCGGGGTTTCGCATTCGTCCGGCGATTCAGGTTGAAGGCCGCGAAGCCGCGCGCGAGGCGGTGGTGGTGGGGATTGGCGTAGGGGTGGTGTCGGCGGCGGAATTTGGTGCGGATTCGCGGGTGTGCGCCCTGCCCATTATCGACTGCACCCGGCGTTTGACCGAAACCCTGGTGTGCTTGCGTGAACAAAGCTCGCGGCGTGTGGTGGCGACGTTTCTGGAGATGGTTCGCGAGAGCCTGCAATAGCACCGAGCCTGCGACGCCATCCGTAGGACGTGGTCTTTTCCGTCGTAAAACGAATGTATCCAGTTCGACAACGTCAGCTACAATTGCGCTTCATCACATGTGACAAGAAATTTCACAACATCATTGACCGTGACGCATCGAACCTCACACTGTTCGATGCCGGAATCCAGTACCCATCGCGATGAAAATAATAGATTCGGTTCGAGATCACTTCTGGAAAAAATGGATTCGCCAGCATGACTGCAAAGTCGCCGGCGGCATTTTTTCGTTGCACAAGCGTTCGAGGCTGATTCTTGAAGAACACGTCAGCATTGGCCATGTGGTGATCGAGTCGAAACAACTCGCCATCGGTGCGCACACTTACATCAGAAGTGATTGCGTACTGTCTGCTGTTTCCTCGATTGGCAGGTTTTGTTCAATCAGCACGCGGTGTTTTATTGGCCAGCAGAAGAGTTCTCATCCAACCGACTGGCTCAGCTCACATCCCTTTCAGTACACCGGAACGGCATTGACGTTCGACCCGGTAGTGGCTGATGTCACGATTGGCCACGACGTCTGGATTGGCCACAGCGCGATGATCCTTGAAGGTGTACAGATTGGTACCGGCGCCATTATCGCGACCCGCGCGCTGGTCACTCAGGATGTGCCGCCCTACGCGATCGTTGCCGGCACTCCGGCGAAAATCATCAAGTATCGGCATGACCCGGACACCATCGAAAAGCTACTCGCCAGCGAGTGGTGGAATGTGGATGTAAATGCTCTCCAGACACTGCCGCTGGATGATCCCGAAGCCGCTTTGATTCAGTTGCAAGGAATGCCGCTCAAACAGGCGACCTACCGGAAAATTGAAGTTTCGCGAAAAAATACGGCAGTTCTGCCAGCGACTCCGCTATTGGTCATTGCGGCGCCAATGCAAAAAATGCCTGAATCAATCGTAAATCCCGGCGTCGCTCCATGCAGCCAATCATGTGCCGGTTCACCAGCCCTTCCCCCGCAATCGGAATTGCCACCACTCGCGGGTCGTGGCTGACCTCCACCGATGACACCACGCCAACGCCCAGCTCGGCGGCCACCGCTTCGGTTACGGCTTCGCGGCTATCGAGCTCCAGCAACACACGCGGATGGATCGACGCCTGCGCACACGCCTCATCAAACGTGCGCCGGGTGATCGAACTCGGCTCGCGCAGCACCATGATCACCTGATCCAGTTCCTTGAGTTTCACTTCACCGGCACGCACCGCCCACGGATGCCCCGCCGGCACCAGTGCGCAAATCTGCGACTCGCTCAACCCCTGTAAATGCAGACCCTTGCGCGGCTCGACTTCGGTCAGCACCGCCACGTCCGCGTGCTCGGACAACAACGCCGCCAAGGTTTCCTGGGCATTGCCCAAGCGCAGATTCACCGTGATCCCCGGATACCGCGCGCGCAGACTGGCGAGCATCGGCATGACCATGTGCGGGCCGTCCGCCGCCACTTCCAGGCGTCCGGTGAGCAATTGTCGATTGGCCTCGAGCAGCACCTGCGCTTCCTCCGCGAGGCCGAACATTGCCCGAGTGATCGCCGCGAGTTTGGTGCCCTCCTCGGTCAGTTCCACCCGTCGTGCAGTCCGTCGCAACAGAGTGATCTGGTAGTGCTCCTCCAGCGCCTTGATGTGCCCGGTGACCGCCGGCTGACTGATGAACAACCGCGCCGCAGCGCGGGTGAAGCTGCCTTCACGGGCGACGGCGTCGAAGGCGCGCAGCTGAAACAAGTTCATGAATAACTCTCACTGATGGCTGGCATAACAACAAACAATTTGATTGATACAACGGCGAATTGCAACGTATGCCCCGTAGCTTCATCCCCCAGCGCTATCCGAGGACACACGAATGAGTATCGCCGAACCCATCCTGCTCACTCCCGGCCCGTTGACCACTTCGGCCCGCACCCGCCAGGCGATGATGGTCGACTGGGGGTCATGGGATGACCGCTTCAATCAACTGACTGCCAGCCTCTGCGAGCAACTGCTGGCAATCCTCAACGGCGCCGCGACTCACCACTGCGTGCCGTTGCAGGGCAGCGGCACCTTTGCCGTCGAAGCCGCCATCGGCACCTTGGTGCCGCGCGACGGTAAAGTTCTGGTGCTGATCAACGGTGCCTACGGCAAGCGTCTGGCGAAGATCTGCGAAGTACTCGGCCGTTCGTTCAGCACCTTCGAAACCGCTGAAGACGAACCGACCACCGCCGCCGACGTCGACCGCCTGCTGCGTGCCGACGGCGACATCACTCACGTCGCGTTGATCCACTGCGAAACCAGCACCGGGATTCTTAACCCTTTGGCGGGAATCGCCGAAGTCGTTGAGCAACACGGCAAACGCCTGATCATCGATGCCATGAGCTCCTTCGGCGCGTTGCCGGTGGATGCGCAGAAAGTCCCGTTCGATGCATTGATCGCCGCGTCCGGCAAATGTCTGGAAGGCGTGCCGGGGATGGGTTTTGTCTTCGCCCGCAAAGAATCGCTGGCTGCGGCTGCCGGCAATTCGCATTCGCTGGCGATGGACCTGTTCGACCAGCACGCTTACATGACGAAAACCGGTCAATGGCGCTTCACCCCGCCGACCCATGTGGTCGCGGCGCTGCACGAAGCGTTGTTGCAGTACAACGAAGAAGGTGGCCTGCCGGCGCGGCATGCACGCTATGCCGCCAACTGCCAGGCATTGATGGAAGAGATGGCCAAGCTTGGCTTGCGCAGCTTCCTGCCAGCGGCGATTCAGGCGCCCATCATCGCCACGTTCCATGCTCCGCAAGATCCGCGTTATCAGTTCAAGGACTTCTACGAACGGGTCAAGGCCAAGGGCTACATCCTTTATCCGGGCAAGCTCACTCAGGTTGAAACGTTCCGTGTCGGCTGTATCGGTCACGTCAGCCCGGACGAAATGCGCCAGGCCGTCGCGGCTGTTGGTGAAGTGCTGCGCGAAATGGAAGTCCTCGATATCTAAAACCCACACAAATCCCCTGTAGGAGTGAGCCTGCTCGCGATGAGGCCGTGTCAGTCGACGAAGATGTTGAATGATCAACCGCTATCGCGAGCAGGCTCACTCCTACAGTTTGAACTGCATTTCAAATCAGGAATTTAATTGCCATGAACTACGTCAATCCAAGCAAACTGCAAGCCGCGATCCTCGACTGGGCTGGCACCGTGGTCGATTTCGGTTCGTTCGCCCCCACGCAGATTTTTGTCGAAGCCTTCGCCGAATTCGACGTGCAAGTCTCCATCGAAGAAGCTCGCGGGCCGATGGGCATGGGCAAGTGGGATCACATCCGTACCCTGTGCGATCAGCCGCAAGTCGCCGAGCGCTATCGCAAAGTGTTCGGCCGCTCGCCGACCGATGATGATGTCACTGCAATCTACAAGCGTTTCATGCCACTGCAGATCGAGAAAATCGCCGAGCACTCGGCGCTGATTCCCGGCGCCCTGGAAACCATCGCCAAGCTGCGCCAGCAAGGGATCAAGATCGGTTCGTGCTCCGGCTATCCGAAACAGGTCATGGATAAAGTCGTCGAACTGGCCGCCACCAACGGTTACGTCGCCGACCACGTGGTCGCCACCGACGAAGTGCCGAACGGCCGCCCGTGGCCGGCTCAGGCGTTGGCCAACGTGATAGCGCTGGGCATTGACGATGTCGCTGCGTGCGTGAAAATCGACGACACCGTGCCGGGCATCCTCGAAGGTCGCCGCGCCGGGATGTGGACGGTCGCGCTGATCTGCTCGGGCAACGCGCTGGGCCTCGATTACCAGGGCTTCCGGGCGCTGGGCAGCGATGAACTGGCCTCTGAACGCAAGCGTATCCACGCGCTGTTTGAAGGCTCACGCCCACACTACATGATCGACACCATCAGCGATTTGCCGCAAGTGATTGCCGACATCAACAAACGCCTGGCGGCGGGTGAGATGCCGCAGAACGATTAAGACCGACTAAAAAAACCGCCAGCTGATAAACAGTTGGCGGTTTTTTATTGAACAACTTAAATACTCAATCGGATTCCAGGCTGTTAAACCCGAGTCATCCTAAAAATCAAACAACAACATTCACTCAACAACAAGATTGCCTTCTGCGTCATATTTCAATCCGTCCGCATAACGAATCGAACCGTCCGCCAATTGCTCGCTGCCGTCAGCCCAGACGATACGACCATCTGGAAACTCAACTGTCTCATCCGGCCAGACAATACGACCGTCCGGATGCTCTACCCTGCCGTCAGCATGCTGAATGATACCGTCCGGTCGGGTGATCTGGTTGCGCTCAGCATTGACGACGCTACCATCGATCAGTGTGGTCGACCCGTCGGGCTTGCCAATACTGCCGAGGGCGTTCACCAGATTGATCAGGGCCACTGGATCAATGTTGATGTTGAAGGTAGGCCACGGCATTGGCGGACGGACGCTTACCGGTGGGTTGGTGCCTGGCGTCACTGGCTTGACCGGTGGTTTGGTGCCCGGCGCTACTGGCTTGACTGGAGGTTTGACCGGCGGTTTCACGGGAGGCTTGACCGGTGGTTTGACCGGGGCAGGCTTGACTGGCGGCTTGACCGGAACTACCGGCGGCTTGACCACGGGTTTGGAGGGCGACGTCACTGGCGGTTTGCCGGGCACAGGTTTGGGTCGCGATATCGGTGGTTTTGCCATCGCTTTTTTTACAATGTTCTTACTCTGTTTACGATCCAGAAGAATACTGAAAGTCATCTATAAATCCTTTTATACAAAATCCTGTCATTAATGAAATCACTTCTAAACCAACCGGCTCAAAAGTAACAACTGCCCGCAACACTAACCACCCCGACCATTTCAATCAAATGCTCTACAGATTCAAAACATAAACAACAACCGGTTACATCGAAACAGATCAAACTTTCCACAGACACTAAACAGGTCATAAAAGAGCAGATAAAAAAACTTCTGATGCATTCAGGCAAAAATGCTCAAGGACGTTTACAGTTAATGCATGCCGTCGGAGAAACGGCGCACTGGAGCCTGAACCGAGAGGAACACCGTATGCCGTGGACAAGTTCAGAATCGCGCTACAGCACTGTGTCGGTGCTGCTGCACTGGCTGATGCTGGTGTTGTTGGTGCTGGTCTATGCCAGCATGGAATTGCGCGGCCTCTTTCCCAAGGGCAGTGGCGGCCGCACGCTGATCCGCGAAGTGCATTACATGCTTGGCCTGACCGTGTTTGTACTTGTGTGGTTTCGCCTGCTCGCACGTAGCCTCGGTCCGGCGCCGAAGATCTTCCCGGCTTCACCGCAATGGCAAACCGTACTGGCGCGACTGATGCACTGGGCGCTGTACCTGTTCATGATCAGCATGCCGATTCTCGGCTGGCTGATCACCAGCGCTGAAGGGCACCAGGTGATGTTTTATGGCTTTGATCTGCCGCTGCTGGTCGCAGAAAACAAAGACTTCGCCAAGCAGATAGAGCATTGGCACGTGCTGATCGCCACGATCGGTTACTGGCTGATCGGGCTGCATGCGCTGGCGGGGATCTATCACCATTATGTGGTGGGCGATAACACGCTGTTGCGGATGATGCCCAAGCGCGGTTGACTGTTGGAAGTTGCCATTGTGCCGAGTGGGCGTGCACCCCCACCCCAGGTCAGGTGCAGTCAGGAAGAAAGAGAGAACCCGCGTCGGCCCTGCAGGCCGCCGGTATGGACGAAGATCAGCCGCGTCCCCATGGCAACCCTGCCCGCTTCGACCTGTTCCTTAAGCGCCAACAATGCTTTGCCGGTGTACAGCGGTTCCAGTGGTACGCCGCTGGCCTGCTCGTTCTGCTCGATAAACTTCAGCAACGACGGATCTACCTTGGCAAAACCGCCACGGCTGGCTTCGATCAACTCATAGCCCGCATTCGCCCTCCCTGCTGCTTGCAGGATCGACTCGATATTCGTCGCCACGCCATGATCCTGCGGCACCGCCAGTGCGCCAAACACCGGATGCGCCCCCGCCTCGGCCAGCACTAACCCCGCCAGCGTCGTGCCGGTGCCGCAGGCCAGCCACCAGCCGTGATAATCGCTCCAGCCGAGCGCGTGCAACTGCGCGTCGAGTTGCTGTTTGATCGCAGCGCAACCCAGCGCGCCGGCCAATCCCCCACCGCCCTCGGGCACCGCATACAACTGCGGATACTGTGCGCGCCAAGGCTCCCAGAACCCCGGCTCGTGTCGCGCCCGATAGCCGCCGTAACCCAACCAATGCAATTGCATGCCGAACGCTTGCAGGTCCTGCACCGTCGGAGTGTCCTGCGCATGCCCGCGCAACAGCCCGACCGTTTTAAAGCCCAGACGCTTACCCGCCGCCGCCAAGGCATGCAAGTGATTGGAATGAGCGCCACCTGGACTGATGATGCCTTCAGCACCCGCACGCTCGGCAGCGTTGAGGTGTTCAGCGAGCTTGAACCATTTATTGCCACTGATCAGCGGGTCTATCTGGTCGAGGCGCAGGATGGCCACGTCAATACCGGCGGAGCTCAACCAGTCCAGATGAAGGTGTTCGAGGGGGGCATGGGGAAACATGAGCAGAGCACAATCTGAAAAAAACACATACTAGTAGGAGCTGCCGCAGGCTGCGATCTTTTGATCTTGTCTTGAAAAAACAGAATCAAAAGATCGCAGCCTGCAGCAGCTCCTACAGAGGGTATTTACAGTTCAGCGGCCAGGCGCGAGCCTTGATTGATCGCGCGTTTGGCATCCAGCTCTGCGGCGACATCGGCGCCGCCGATGAGGTGCACGTTCTGTCCGGCTTCGACCAGACCATCATGCAGCTCACGCAGCGGATCCTGCCCCGCACAAATCACGATGTTGTCCACCGCCAGCACTTGCGGCTCGCCGGTTTCGCCGATGCGGATGTGCAGACCTTCGTCGTCAATGCTCAGGTATTCAACGCTATTGAGCATTTGCACCTGCTTGTTCTTCAAACCGGTGCGGTGAATCCAGCCAGTGGTTTTGCCCAGGCCATCGCCGACCTTGGTTTTCTTGCGCTGCAACAGGAACACTTCGCGCGCCGGCGCATGCGGAGCGGCTTTGATTCCGGCCACACCACCACGGGCTTCCAGTTGCGTATCGATGCCCCATTCTTTCCAGAACGCGGCACGGTCCTGACTGGTGGCCACGCCTTCATGGACGAGGAATTCCGACACGTCGAAACCGATACCGCCAGCGCCGATCACCGCCACGCGCTTGCCAACCGGCTTACGCTCAAGGATCACGTCGATGTAGCTCAACACCTTGGCATGCTCGACGCCGGGAATCGCCGGCAGACGCGGCGCAATACCGGTGGCGAGGATGATTTCGTCGTAGCCGCCTTCAACCAGTTTCGTCACGTCGACGCGGGTGTTCAGACACACCTCGACATTCGTCGTCTGCAACTTGCGCTTGAAGTAACGCAAGGTTTCGAAAAACTCTTCCTTGCCCGGCACACGTTTGGCGATGTTGAACTGACCGCCGATCTCGCTGGCCGAGTCGAACAGAGTCACCTGATGGCCACGCTCGGCCGCCACGGTCGCAGCCGACAAACCCGCAGGGCCGGCACCGACCACGGCGATTTTCTTGATCTGCTGCACCGGCAGATAGTTGAGTTCGGTCTCGTGGCACGCACGCGGATTGACCAGACAACTGGTGAGCTTGCCGCCGAAGGTGTGGTCAAGACACGCCTGGTTGCAACCGATGCAGGTGTTGATTTCGTCCGCGCGACCTTCAGCGGCTTTGTTGACGAAGTCCGGGTCGGCCAGAAACGGCCGCGCCATCGAAACCATGTCGGCATCGCCTTCGGCAAGAATCTGCTCGGCGATTTCCGGGGTATTGATGCGGTTGGTGGTGATCAGCGGAATGCTCACCGAACCGCGCAGCTTGGCCGTGACCTTGCTGAACGCCGCACGCGGCACTTTGGTGGCGATGGTCGGAATGCGCGCCTCGTGCCAGCCGATACCGGTATTGATGATGGTCGCACCGGCCTGTTCGATGGCTTTGGCGAGGATGACGATTTCATCCCAGGTGCTGCCGCCCTCGACCAGATCGAGCATCGACAGACGGAAAATGATGATGAAGTTCGGCCCCACCGCTTCGCGTACGCGGCGGACGATTTCCACCGGCAGGCGCATGCGGTTTTCGTAGCTGCCACCCCAACGGTCGGTGCGATGGTTGGTGTGCGCGGCGAGGAACTGGTTAATGAAATAACCTTCCGACCCCATGATCTCGACGCCGTCGTACTCAGCGGTTTGCGCCAAGACCGAGCACGTAACGAAATCGCTGATCTGCTTCTCGATGCCTTCCTCGTCCAGCTCTTTGGGCTTGAACGGGTTGATCGGTGCCTGAATTGCGCTCGGTGCGACCTGTTTCGGGCTGTAGGCATAACGGCCGGCGTGAAGAATCTGCATGCAGATCTTGCCGCCCGCGTCGTGCACCGCGCGGGTGACGATACGGTGCTTGAGCGCCTCTTCTTCAGTGGTCAGTTTGGCCGCACCGGAATACACCCCGCCCTCGTCGTTCGGGCCGATCCCGCCGGTGACCATCAGGCCGACACCACCACGGGCACGCTCGGCGAAGTACGCCGCCATGCGCTCGAAGCCGCCCGGCTTCTCTTCCAGGCCGGTGTGCATCGAGCCCATCAGCGTGCGGTTGCGCAGCGTGGTGAATCCCAGGTCCAGCGGGGCCAACAGGTGCGGGTAATGAGCGGCGGTCATCGGTAACTCCACAACGAGCGATCACGGAAAAAGTGCGGGAGCTCTGCGTCCCCCGTCAGTCATGTGGCACAGACTAAGAGTCATACTGCTGCCACTCAATGACCGTAACTGACAACTTATTGATCCAAATGCGCAGCGCCCCTTGGCAACCGGCGCCATGGGCCCTAACCTAGTCGCCACACCCTGTACCCGGTTGTTGTTGGATTTCATGCGCAAACTTTTGTACCTGACGTTTTCCATGGCCCTTGTGGCTGTCCTTGCTTCCTACGCCATGTGGGCGGCAGACCGGCCGGCGGGCCATTATCTGTCGGACCTGCGCATCAAACTGGCGGTCGATGAGGGCACGCCCGCCGGCCGCGGCAACCTGTTGGGCATCCAGCCCGAACTGTTCCCCACCGACTATCAAAGCCCCGAACGCCTGCACCGCAAACTCGCGGCGTATCTGCAGCAAGCTCAGGATCGAGGCTTGTTGAACGAGAAAACCGTGGTGGTGTTGCCGGAACACATCGGAACCTGGTTGATGATCAGCGGCGAGAAAGACGAGCTGTATCAGGCGCCGACCCTCGCCGAAGCCATGAACTGGCTGGCCGCGAGCAACCCGCTGTTGTTCGCGCGTGCCTGGCTCAGCGCCAAGGGCAAAAGCCGTCTCGATGACGCCCACCTGCGTATGAAATCAAAAGCCATGGCCAAGGACTATCAGGCGCTGTTCGGTGGCCTGGCCAGGGAATTCCATGTGACGCTCGTGGCCGGTTCGATCGTCTTGCCGGAGCCGATCATCCGCGATGGTCAGCTCAAACCCGGCAGCGGCGCACTGTTCAACAGCAGCGTGGTGTTTGGCCGCGATGGCGTGCCACTGGGGCAACCGCAGCGGCAGATGCACCCGATCTTCGATCAACGCGAGGTGATCGAGGGCGAAGATCAACACGCGATCAACGTCGTCGACACCCCTGCCGGGCGCTTGGGCATCCTCATCGGCAGTGACAGTTGGTATCCGGACAATTACCGCAAACTCGACGAGCAAGCTGCGCAACTGGTGGCGGTGCCAGCGTTCGTGGTGGGCCATGGTGTGTGGAACCAACCGTGGGGCGGCTACAAAGGTTCGAGCACACCGGGCTCGGTCAGCCTCAAACCCGGCGAAGTCAGCGAAGGTCAGGCCTGGCATCGCCTCACACTCACCGCGCAACCGCCGAGCAGTCGCGCGATTGCTGGGGTGAGTGTGTTCCTGCGCGGGCAGTTCTGGGACAAGTCGAGTTCAGGACAAAGCTTCCTCAACAGCAACGGTCAGCAGTTCGCCGACAGCGAAGCCCGTGGTGCCCGTTTGTTGAATGTCTGGTTGTAACTCATGAAACCCCTGCCGATGCGTCTTGGCGATTTGTCGGTGGGTTTCGTTCACAGCCTCGCCGACGCGGTGCGCAGTCATGCTGCCGATCCGCTGCCACTGCTTGAGCAATACGGCCTCGATGCCGCACGTCTGGCCGAAGCAGGAGCACGCCTGTCGATTCCGCGTTACATGCGCCTGGGCCACGCGGCGATCCAGCTGACCGACGACCCTGCTTTGGGGCTGCGGATGGGGCAAATGAGCCGTTTGAGCCAGGCCGGACTGGCCGGTGTCACCGCCGCGCAAGCGCCGACCGTGCGCGAAGCCGCCCGTTGCCTGATCCGTTTCGAACCACTTTACGGCTCCAACTATCGCGGGCAATCGAGCTTTCACGAAGATGCCAATGGCGCATGGCTGCGCTTCTATTCGATCAGCCCGTACAACGCCTACAACCGCTTCGTGGTGGACTCGATCATTGCCGGTTGGCTGCAACAGTTGTCCAGCGTCAGTCGCCAAGTACTGCGCGCCGAACGCATCGAAATCGAATTCGCCGAGCCGGCTTACCGCGAGGCCTACGCTGCGCTGGGTGATTGTCCGATCCTGTTCGGCGCCGAACGCAATCAACTGCGTCTTAGCCTTCACAGCCTTGCGCAACGCAACCCCGAACACTGTCCAAGCACCTGGCGGCATCTGCTGCAATTGTGTGAACGGGAACTGGAGCAACTGACGCGTACCCGCAGCCTGCGCGAACGCATCACGCAATTGCTCGGGCCGTTGCTCAACGGCGGTCGCGAACCGGATCTGGAAGAAGTGGCGGCACGCCTGAAGCTGCCGACCTGGACATTACGGCGCAAGCTGACCGAAGAAGGCACGCAGTTTCGCGCGATCCTCAACGACACTCGCCGTGATCTGGCGATGACGTACATCCGCGATACCGAACTGGCATTCGGTGAAATCGCTTACTTGCTTGGCTTTGCTTCAGCCGAAGCCTTCCAGCGGGCATTCAAGCGCTGGACGGGGCAGACGCCCGGCGAATTTCGTCGCAGTCATCGCCAAACAGCGTAAAACAGCTACTACGAGCAGTAGCTTACAGCTCGGTAGCGTCTTCGGCCGGCTCGGGTTGATCCAGTTCAAAGGCCTGATACTCGAGCAGCTCTTCTTGATAGTCATCCATTGCGTTATCCCCCTGCTGCTCTGTTGAATGGGCCTGGGCAAATGCCCAGTGCCTCGAGCATAAACTGCCCGTATGAAGGAAAAGTGAAACCCGGCCTTCATCAATAAAACGTAGCAGGTGGTCAGGAATTTATCGCGGGACTTTTGTCCGGGGAATGTAACTAAATTTTAAGTCAGCCCCAAACGAAGCAGGAGTGAGCCTGCTCGCGATAGCGCAAGATCAGTCACATCGTTAATGACTGCTCTACCGCTATCGCGAGCAGGCTCACTCCTACAGGGTATTACTCGATTATTGGCCGGACGCTGGCATCGCCGGAATCGGCTCGGTTGGCGGTGGAATATCCGGATTGGCCGGCGGCGTAATGGTTTCGGTCGCCGGGGCAGGCTCGGCCGTTGGCGCCGGGGTGATCGGCGCAGACTCCGTTGGCGGCACAACAGGCTCCGAGCTCACTGGCGCCGCTTCTGCGGGTGCTGGCGCCGGTTCGGCAGCAGGCGCAGGGGTTGCGGCAGGCGTCGGCGTCAACGCGGCCGGCGCAGGCTTAGGCTCTGGCATCCCCAGATCGGCCTTCGGCTTCTCTTCGATATGCGCCGCCTTCTTCGCTTCAGCCGGCATGAACTGTTCGACCAGCGTAAAGAAACGCTCGTAGAACTTTTGTGCCGTCACTGTTTCGCTGGCGACCTTGACCATCGAATCGTCCGAAGAACCGATCGGCATCGACACCGAGCCCAACACGCCGACACCAAGGCTGGCGGAGTTGTTGGTTTTCTTCAGCGCATAACGATCCTGCAAGGCGTTGGCGAACATCGTGGCATGGTGCCCGGCGGTGCCGTCATCGGCGCAGACCACATTGAAGCTGATCTCCATATGGGTATCGCCGGTTTGCTGGAAACTCTTGTGGCCGCTGACGATTTTCGGATCGCTGCTGGTGATGATGTAACCCTGGCTGAGCAACGCGCGACGGGCTGCTTCGCAGCTGACCGCATCAGTCACCGGATAATTGCGCGAAAATGTACCGGAGTCATCGAAGTTCTCATGCTCGTACATCGGCTTGTCCTTCGAACAGCCGGCAACAGCGGTCAACAACAGCGCCAGCCCGAAAACACGCATGGGAGTGGAAATCAACATTGAACATCCTGAGGGAAAACAGTCCGGGGCGTATTGTGCAACAGATCGCGGCCCTGCGGCGTATGGATTAGTGTCTTAAAACAGTTACAACTCTATCGACAATGAATGGCAGGTAAAAGTCGCCAGCATCGCTGACCAATGAAGATCTCGTCATTAGCTGCCAGTCGACCACAAAAAAGCCCCGGCATTGCGGCCGGGGCTTTTTGTCTAGCTGCTCAGTCAGGCATCAGAAACGCTTGATTTCAGCCTGAGCTTCCAACTGCTTGCGGTACGCTGCGAAGTCCTGCTGACCTTCACGGGACGCGAGGAAGCGACGGTATTGAGCCTTCTCTTCATCGCTCGGTGCCGCTGCTTCGTTGACGCCGTTCAGGCGTACGATCATCAGACTGCCATCCGGCAGCGTCACGCTGCTGAACGTCGGCTTGTCCTTGGCCGCTGGTTTCGGCATGCGGAACAGCGCCTGCAACACGGCCGGATCAACACCTTCCTGCGCACGGGTGGCCGCTTCGGTGGCTTTCCAGCTCTGACCTTCGACGGCCTTGTCCAGCGGCGCCTTGCCATCGCGCAGATCAGCGATCAGCTTCTCGGCCTTGGTCTTGGCAGCAGCGCTGGCGTGCTCTTTGGTCAACTGGGTGCGGATGGCCGCGCTCACGCTTTCCAGAGGCAGTTGCGCAGGCTTCAGGTGCTCCTTGGAGCGCAGCACGATCACGGTTTCCGGATCCAGTTCGATGGCGGTGCTGTTGGCACCCTCATCAATCACTTCGGGGCTGAATGCTGCAGTGATCACGGCGCGGTTGGCTGCAACACCTTCGCCACCTTCACGGCCAAATGGCTTGGAGGTGTGCACGGTCAGTTTCAGGTCTGCCGCTGGCTGTGCCAGATCAGACGCTTCGAACGCGGAGTCTTCCAATTGCTTGGTCGCTTCGACGAAACGCTGCTCGACCTGAGCCGCTTTCAGCTCGCGCGTCAGTTTGTCTTTCAGGCTGGCCAGAGTCGGCACTTCAGGTGCTTCTATCCCCAGCAGCTTGATCAGGTGGTAACCGAAATCGGTACGCACCGGCGCGGAAACCTGATCTTTGCTCAGCGAGTACAAGGCTTTTTCGAAGGCTGGATCGTAAACGCCAGGGCCTGCATAACCGAGGTCACCGCCATTGTTGGCCGAACCCGGATCTTGCGAGAACTCTTTGGCCAGCGCTTCGAATTTCTCGCCCTTGGCCAGACGTGCCTGGACTTCTTCGATCTTCGCCTTGGCCTGAGCTTCGGTGGTCTTGTCGTTCACTTCGATCAGGATATGCGCAGCACGACGCTGTTCCGACAGGTTGGCGATTTCTTTCTGATACGCCGCCTGCAGGTCTTCGTCCTTGACGGCAACCTGGTCGAAGAACGACGACTTCTTCAGCTCAAGGTAATCGATGACCACTTGATCAGGGGTCATGAATTCCTTCGCGTGCTCGTCGTAGTAAGCCTTGACCTCGTCGTCCGTCAGCTTCACCGCAGCCGGATCGGCCTTGATGTTCAGGGTGGCGAAATCGCGTGTCTGTTTTTCCAGACGGGCGAATGCCAGCACTTCAGCGTCAGTCACAAAACCGCTGCCCGCTACACCGGCACGCAGTTGGCCGATCAGCATTTCCTGAGCCAGCATCTGGCGGAACTGCATGCGGCTGTAACCCAGTTGACGGATCACCTGGTCGAAACGCTCGGAACTGAACTTGCCGTCGACCTGGAATTCAGGTGTCTGCAGGATCACTTGGTCCAGTGCGCCTTCGGAGAATGCGAATTTCGCCTGTTCTGCGCCTTGCAGCAGCAGCTTGCGATCAATCAGACCCTTGAGGGCCGATTCGCGGAGCATTTTTTCGTCGAGCAAGGAAGCATCGAAGTCCTTGCCCAGTTGTTGCATCAACTGACGGCGTTGCATATCAACGGCCTGGCTCAGTTCGTTCTGGCTGATTTCTTCACCGTTGACCTTGGCCGCCTCATTCTTGTGAGTCGTGGCCTGGAAAATGGCGTCGAAACCGGTCAGCGCCATCAGTGCAACGATGACCCCGATAATGGTCTTGGCAATCCAGCCTTGTGAATTGTCCCTGATATTCTGCAGCATGCGTCCCCCAGAAACGGTTGAACTTCAAAATTAGGCAACCGTGGAGCGTGGGTAGAATCCGGATAGAAGAAAGGCGCATCCGAGGATGCGCCTTCTCGTAACTGGCGGAGCGGACAGGGCTCGAACCCTCGATCCCGGCGTTACAGGCAGCTCTTTCAGCGACCTGTTCTACCGCTCCGCTGCCAAGTCAGGGATGACCCCGACCCGGATGGGTAAAAACTTGTAACGACTTAGTTGACCGCTTCTTTCAGTGCTTTACCGGCTTTGAAGCCTGGTTTTTTAGCAGCAGCGATCTGCAGCGTCTTGCCGGTCTGTGGGTTACGACCAACGCGAGCTGGACGATCAGTCACGGAGAAAGTACCGAAACCAACCAGAACAACGGAGTCGCCAGCCTTGAGAGCGCCAGTGACGGATTCGATTACAGCGTCCAGCGCACGGCCAGCAGCAGCTTTCGGGATATCAGCGGATGCAGCGATAGCATCAATCAGTTCCGACTTGTTCACTCTAAGTCCCCTTATATCTATTTTGAGATGATTCTAAGTTTTTTGGTGAAAGCAAAAACGAGTGCTGAATGGCCTACAGACACTTAAGAGCCGCTTTATAACAAGGGCTCTAAAAAGCTGTCAAGGAAGCCACCCAGGCAAAAGCATACTAATGCGTGCTAATTCTTTCCTTAGCATCAGACTCACGTTTTTCATCCTTGGCAACTATCTCCGGAGCCACATCCGGCAAGGGCTCCGGCGCGTATTGCAGCGCAATTTGCAGGACCTCGTCAATCCATTTAACCGGTTTAATCTGCAGATCCTGCTTGATGTTGTCCGGAATCTCCTTGAGATCACGCACGTTCTCTTCAGGAATAATCACAATCTTGATTCCGCCGCGGTGAGCCGCGAGCAGTTTTTCCTTCAGGCCACCAATCGCCAGCACTTGACCACGCAAGGTGATTTCACCGGTCATGGCGACATCGGCGCGTACCGGAATGCCGGTCAGGGCCGACACCAGTGCCGTACACATGCCGACACCAGCGCTAGGACCATCCTTCGGCGTTGCCCCTTCCGGCATGTGGATGTGCGTGTCGCGCTTCTCGTGGAAGTCCAGGGGAATGCCCAGGCTCTTCGCGCGGCTGCGCACCACGGTCAGGGCAGCAGTGATCGATTCGACCATTACATCACCCAGCGAACCGGTCTTGATCAACTGACCTTTACCCGGCACCACAGCCGCTTCGATGGTCAGCAATTCGCCGCCAACCTGAGTCCAGGCAAGGCCTGTGACCTGACCGATCTGATCCTGCTGCTCGGCCAGGCCGTAGCGGAACTTGCGCACACCGAGGAAATGCTCCAACAGATCAGCTGTCACTTTCACCGAGAAGCGTTTTTCCAGCGCATGCTCTTTCACGGCCTTGCGGCAGACCTTGGCGATCTGACGCTCGAGGCCACGCACACCGGCTTCACGGGTGTAGTAACGGATGATGTCGCGAATCGCTTCCGCGTCGAATTCCAGCTCGCCCTTCTTCAGACCGTTGGCGGTGATCTGTTTTGGCGAGAGGTATTTGACGGCAATGTTGATCTTTTCGTCTTCGGTGTAGCCCGGCAGACGAATGACTTCCATCCGGTCCAGCAGTGCTGGCGGGATGTTCATCGAGTTCGAGGTGCACAGGAACATCACATCCGAGAGGTCGTAATCGACTTCCAGATAATGATCGTTGAAGTTGTGGTTCTGCTCGGGATCGAGCACTTCCAGCAACGCCGACGCCGGATCGCCACGCATGTCGCTGCCCATCTTGTCGATTTCATCGAGCAGGAACAGCGGGTTGCGAACGCCCACCTTTGTCATCTTTTGAATCAATCTTCCCGGCATCGAACCGATGTAAGTCCGGCGGTGACCGCGAATTTCCGCTTCATCACGCACGCCACCGAGGGCCATACGTACGAACTTGCGGTTGGTGGCGTGGGCAATCGACTCCGCCAGCGAGGTTTTACCCACGCCAGGAGGACCCACCAGGCACAACACCGGGCCACGAATTTTCTTCACGCGCTTTTGCACGGCGAGGTATTCAAGGATGCGTTCCTTGACCTCTTCGAGACCGTAGTGATCGGCGTCGAGAATGTCTTCTGCTCGCGCCAGGTCAAGGCGCACCTTGCTTTGCGCCTTCCACGGCACCTGCACCAGCCAGTCGATATAGGAGCGCACCACGGTGGCTTCGGCGGACATCGGCGACATTTGCTTGAGCTTGTTCAGCTCGGCGGTAGCCTTGGTCAGCGCGTCTTTCGGCAGGCCCGCTGCATCGATGCGCTTTTTCAGCTCTTCGATTTCGTTGTGACCTTCATCGCCGTCGCCCAGCTCTTTCTGAATGGCCTTCATCTGCTCATTCAGGTAGTACTCGCGCTGGCTGCGTTCCATTTGCTTTTTGACACGGCCGCGAATGCGTTTTTCGACTTGCAGCAGATCGATCTCGGCATCCAGCAACGCCAGAACGTGCTCGACCCGGGCCGACAAATCGATGATTTCGAGGATTTCCTGCTTCTGCTCGATTTTCAGCGCCATGTGCGCAGCCATGGTATCGACCAGACGACCCGGCTCATCGATGCTGTTGAGCGACGACAGGACTTCAGCCGGAACTTTCTTGCCCAACTGCACATATTGTTCGAACTGCGACAGCAGAGTGCGCACGAAGACTTCGGACTCGCGCTCGGCGGCGTCAACTTCTTCGATCAGCGAAACTTCCGCACGGCAATGGCCGTCGACTTCGCTGAAGCGCTCGACGGTGCCACGCTGCTCACCCTCGACCAGAACCTTGACAGTGCCGTCAGGCAGCTTCAGAAGCTGCAGGACGGTGGCGATGGTACCTACGCGATAGAGAGCGTCTTCCCCGGGATCATCGTCAGCCGGGTTTCTCTGGGCCAGCAGCAGAATCTGCTTGTCACCCGTCATCGCTGCCTCGAGGGCTTCGATGGATTTCTCGCGCCCCACGAACAGCGGGATAACCATGTGCGGATAAACCACGACATCACGCAATGGCAGGAGAGGCAATTCGATGGTTGTCTTCATGATTTCGCCTCTACGGCGGCCATATGGCCGTAATCAGATGGAATTGAGCTTGAAACCAAGATGGGGGCTGCCTTGAAAAAAAACAAGCGCAAAGCGGATGTAAAAAATGACATAAAAAAAAAGAGGCCCGAAGGCCCCTTCTTTGTTGCGGCAGAGAGGACGCTTACGCGTCCGGCGCTGCCTTGGCGGCCGGCTCACTGTTCTCGTAGATATACAGTGGCTTGGACTTGCCTTCGATCACGCTTTCATCGATCACGACTTTGCTCACCTCGGACTGCGAGGGGATTTCATACATCGTGTCGAGCAGTACACCTTCAAGAATCGAGCGCAGGCCACGAGCACCGGTTTTACGTTCCAGGGCACGCTTGGCGACCGATTTCAGCGCGTCGGAACGGAATTCCAGATCCACGCCTTCCATCTCGAACAGCTTGGCATACTGTTTGGTCAGAGCATTTTTCGGCTCGGTGAGAATCTGCATCAGCGCAGCTTCATCGAGCTCGTCCAGCGTCGCGAGCACCGGCAGACGACCAACGAATTCCGGGATCAGACCGAACTTGACCAGATCGTCAGGCTCGACTTCACGCAGGGATTCACCGACTTTCTTGCCTTCTTCCTTGCTGCGCACTTCTGCGTTGAAACCGATGCCGCCTTTGGTGGAACGGTTTTGAATAACCTTTTCCAGACCAGAGAACGCACCACCACAGATGAACAGGATGTTACGGGTGTCTACCTGCAGGAATTCCTGCTGCGGGTGCTTGCGACCACCTTGCGGCGGTACGGAAGCGACCGTGCCTTCGATCAGTTTCAGCAAGGCCTGCTGCACGCCTTCACCGGAAACGTCCCGAGTGATCGACGGGTTGTCGGACTTGCGGGAAATCTTGTCGATTTCATCGATGTAGACAATGCCCATCTGGGCCTTCTCTACGTCGTAGTCGCATTTCTGCAACAGCTTCTGAATGATGTTCTCGACATCTTCACCCACGTAACCCGCCTCGGTGAGGGTGGTTGCGTCGGCAATGGTGAACGGAACGTTCAGCAAGCGGGCCAGCGTTTCGGCCAGCAGGGTTTTACCCGAGCCGGTCGGGCCGATCAGCAGGATGTTGCTCTTGCCGAGTTCGACGTCGTCAGCCTTTTTGTCACGCTGGTTCAGACGCTTGTAGTGGTTATACACCGCTACGGCCAGAACCTTTTTTGCACGCTCCTGACCAATGACGTATTGATCAAGGATGCCGCTGATTTCTTTAGGCGAAGGCAATTTATGCGCGCTGCTTTCGGCCTGGGCTTCCTGCACCTCCTCGCGGATGATGTCATTGCACAGGTCGACGCACTCGTCCCAGATAAAGACCGAGGGGCCGGCAATCAATTTGCGCACTTCATGCTGGCTTTTGCACCAGAAGGAGCAATAGAGCAGCTTGCCGTTGTCCTCGCCGTTGCGGGTGTCAGTCATTCGTTCGATCCAAATCCAATAGGCTTGCAACACAAGATGAAGGCTATTGCGGGCTTTTTCAAGCCCGCCGCTGATCAGACCAGCCGACCAAGCCTATTTTGAGCTGCTTATTTTTAAGCTGGACGCTGGTTGATCACTTCATCGATCAGACCATATTCCTTCGCAGCTTCTGCACTCATGAAGTTGTCGCGGTTGGTATCGCGCTCGATTTCTTCCAGAGTGCGACCGCTGTGCTTGGCCATCAGTGTGTTCAGGCGCTCACGAATGAAGAGGATTTCCTTGGCATGGATTTCGATATCCGATGCCTGACCCTGGAAACCGCCCAGTGGCTGGTGAATCATCACTCGCGAGTTCGGCAGGCAGAAACGCTTGCCTGGCGCGCCTGCGGTCAGCAGGAACGCGCCCATGCTGCACGCCTGACCGATACAGGTGGTCGACACGTTGGGTTTGATGAACTGCATGGTGTCGTAGATCGACATGCCAGCCGTCACCGAACCGCCCGGGGAGTTGATATAGAGATGGATGTCCTTGTCCGGGTTTTCCGCTTCAAGGAACAGCAGTTGCGCACAGATCAGGTTGGCCATGTAGTCCTCTACCGGACCAACCAGAAAGATCACTCGCTCCTTGAGAAGGCGCGAATAGATGTCGTAGGCGCGTTCGCCACGAGCGGACTGCTCGACAACCATCGGAACCAGGCCGCCTGCGGCCTGGATATCTGAGTTCTGCTGAATATACGAATTACGGAACATGCTCTGCAGTCACTCCCAAATAGTTATGTCTTGAATACGCATAAGCCAGCTCGAAGGCTGGCTTATGTGTGTGCTTCTTAACGCAAAATCAATCAGTCGGCTTTTGGAGCTTCTACCGGCTTGACCGCTTCTTCGTAAGAGACCGATTTGTCGGTCACGCTAGCTTTCTGCAGAACAGTATCCACAACTTGTTCTTCCAGCACAACCGAACGGACTTCGTTCAGCTGCTGGTCGTTCTTGTAGTACCAGGACACAACCTGCTCAGGCTCTTGATAAGCCGAAGCCATTTCCTGAATCATTTCGCGAACGCGAGCTTCGTCAGGCTTCAGGTCGAATTGCTTGACCACTTCAGCAACGATCAGGCCCAGCACTACACGGCGCTTGGCTTGCTCTTCGAACAGCTCGGCCGGCAGTTGATCTGGCTTGATGTTGCCACCGAACTGCTGAACAGCCTGCACGCGCAGACGGTCAACCTCGTTGGACAGCAGAGCCTTCGGCACTTCGATCGGGTTGGTGGCCAGCAGACCGTCCATTACCTGATTCTTGACCTTGGATTTGATCGCCTGACGCAGTTCACGCTCCATGTTCTTGCGAACTTCGGTGCGGAAACCGTCGATGCCGCTTTCCTTGATACCGAACTGAGCGAAGAACTCTTCGTTCAGCTCTGGCAGCTTAGGCTCGGAGACAGTGTTGACAGTCACGGTGAACTCGGCGGTTTTGCCAGCCAGGTCCAGGTTCTGATAGTCCTCTGGGAAGGTCAGGTTCAGAACGCGCTCTTCGCCGGCTTTAGCGCCAACCAGGCCTTCTTCGAAGCCAGGAATCATGCGGCCGGAACCCAGCACCAGCTGAGTACCCTTGGCGGAACCGCCAGCGAACACTTCGCCGTCAACCTTGCCAACGAAATCGATGTTCAGTTGGTCTTCGTTCTGGGCAGCGCGATCGGCCACTTCAAAACGGGTGTTCTGCTTGCGCAGGATGTCGAGCATTTTGTCCAGGTCAGCGTCAGCCACGTCAGCGCTCAGGCGCTCAACGGTGATGCCTTCGAAACCGGCAACGGTGAACTCAGGGAACACTTCGAACACTGCAACGTATTCCAGATCCTTGCCAGCTTCGAGCGACTTTGGCTCGATCGAAGGCGAACCGGCAGGGTTGAGCTTCTGCTCAACCACAGCTTCGTAGAAGGAGGACTGGATCACGTCGCCTACAGCTTCCTGACGCGCATCAGCACCGAAACGGCGCTTGATTTCGCTCATTGGCACTTTGCCTGGACGGAAGCCAGCAATCTTGGCCTTTTGGGCAGTCTGCTGCAGACGCTTGTTGACCTGGCTCTCGATGCGCTCAGCCGGCACAGTGACGCTCATGCGGCGCTCAAGAGCAGTAGTATTTTCAACAGAAACTTGCATGGATATTCCTCGTTGCACAGACGTTAGCCGGCCGTTTCCGACCCCAGAATCAAGGGCATGCATTCTAGTGGGTCAAACTCAAGAAGTCACCCTACTGAAAACGGGTAAAAAAACAGCAGGCATTTTATCGGGACCGCTACACCAATGCAGCGCATCCCACAGGCGAATACAACCAATCACGCCAGGGCTCTGCGCCAACCGCTTCTATATATAGAAGAGACTGCCAATCACTCCCTGACGGCCGGCCTTGCAAGCAAGCCCGGCGAGCAGCGCGGCATCATCGAGCAACATAAATACGACGAAGCGCCCTGCTCTTGCGTCCCGAAACCGGCAATTGCCGGTTTTCAAAACCGCTAAAACAAAAAAGGCGCCAGACTGTTAAATCTGGCGCCTTTCGAAATATGGGGTGGACGATGGGGATCGAACCCACGACAACGGGAGTCACAATCCCGTGCTCTACCAACTGAGCTACGCCCACCATATTGCGTAACAAAAAAGCCAATTAACTTCTTTGTTGAAACCTCACCAGCCCGAAGACCCGAATGAAGCTTTAATTGGTGCGGATGAAGAGACTCGAACTCTTACGCCTCGCGGCGCTGGAACCTAAATCCAGTGTGTCTACCAATTCCACCACATCCGCAGATGAAGCCTTTGAAGCAAAAACGCCAGACCGTTAAATCTGGCGTTTTTTCGAAATATGGGGTGGACGATGGGGATCGAACCCACGACAACGGGAGTCACAATCCCGTGCTCTACCAACTGAGCTACGCCCACCATATCGCGTTACTTGTGCCAAAGCTGCCTAATGGCGCACCCGGCAGGACTCGAACCTGCGACCATCCGCTTAGAAGGCGGATGCTCTATCCAGCTGAGCTACGGGCGCCTTGTTAATCTGTACTCTTAAAGGACTACAAACTAAGTGCTTTCCAGTGTCGCAGAACATACATTCCGCTCCACCTTCTTAACCAGTGCTAGGCTGTGCCCGACAAGTGCGACGAATAGTATAGAGCGCTCCAAAGGTCGTCAAATCCTTTTTGAAAAAAATTCATTTAATTAAAGGGGTTAGGGGAATTTGCTGACCAAGCGCCTTTGCCCTCACCGCGCGACATGCGAGAATGCGTTCTCATTTTTTCCCCTCTCGATGGTTAATCACGCGCAATGACTGCACAACTAATCGACGGCAAATCGATCGCCGCCAGCCTGCGCCAGCAGATCGCCCAACGAGTTGCCGAGCGTCGCCAGCAAGGCCTGCGCACTCCCGGCCTCGCGGTGATCCTGGTCGGCAGCGATCCTGCCTCTCAGGTTTATGTCTCGCACAAGCGTAAAGACTGTGAAGAGGTCGGCTTCCTCTCTCAAGCGTACGACCTGCCCTCTGAAACCACGCAACAAGCGCTGACCGATCTGATCGATCGTCTCAACGACGACCCTGCGATCGACGGCATCCTGCTGCAACTGCCGCTGCCCGAGCACCTGGACGCCTCGAAACTGCTCGAGCGCATTCGCCCGGACAAAGACGTCGACGGTTTCCACCCTTATAACGTCGGTCGCCTGGCCCAGCGCATTCCGCTGCTACGTCCGTGCACACCTAAAGGCATCATGACGCTGCTGGAAAGCACTGGCGCTGACCTCTATGGAATGGACGCAGTGGTTGTCGGCGCGTCCAACATCGTCGGTCGTCCGATGGCGATGGAACTGCTACTGGCCGGCTGCACCGTCACCGTGACCCACCGCTTCACCAAAGATCTGGCCGGCCACGTCGGTCGTGCCGATCTGGTGGTCGTGGCTGCCGGCAAGCCGGGCCTGGTCAAGGGCGAGTGGATCAAGGAAGGCGCGATCGTGATCGACGTCGGCATCAACCGTCAGGACGACGGCAAACTGGTCGGTGACGTTGTCTACGAAACCGCCCTGCCCCGCGCTGGCTGGATCACTCCGGTGCCGGGCGGCGTCGGTCCGATGACCCGCGCTTGCCTGCTGGAAAACACCCTGTATGCGGCAGAAACCCTGCACGCCTGACCGGTACTTTCAGCAATAAGAGAAACCCGCCTTGTGCGGGTTTTTTCATGCCTGAGAAAAAACTGTAACCGTTCGCCGGAACCCCCTCTTTTTACAGGCCTTTTCACGAGATTTTCAGGCCCTTCAAACAACCATCGACAGATCTTCAGCCATACTCCTAGAATGCGACGCTTTGAAGAAATAACCCGTTACAAACTAACGGAATATCCAACCTTTATGAGTTCGCCCGCGTGAAAATTCGTCTCTCGATTCTGAGCCTGTTTTTTGCATTTACAGGCACTTTCATCACGCCAACGATCAACGCTGCGGAAACCACCGCTGCCCCCCGTGACGCTTCGACACTGAAGATCGCCTCCGGCAGCGCCCTGCTCATGGATATGCAGACCAACAAAGTCATTTATTCCAGCAACCCTGACGTGATCGTGCCGATCGCCTCGGTGAGCAAGCTGATGACTGGACTGGTAGTGGTTGAAGCCCGGCAAAACATGGACGAATGGATCAATGTCGATATCAGCAACACACCGGAAATGAGAGGTGTGTTCTCCCGAGTCAAACTCAAGAGTGAGCTGCCGCGCCGCGAGATGCTGCTGATTGCGCTGATGTCCTCGGAAAACCGCGCCGCCGCCAGCCTCGCGCACCACTATCCGGGTGGCTACGCAGCCTTTATCGCGGCGATGAACGCCAAGGCCAAGGCACTGGGCATGACCAGTACGCACTTCGTCGAGCCAACAGGCTTGTCGGAGCGTAACGTTTCCACCGCCCGCGACCTGAGCAAGCTGCTGGTGGCCGCGCACAAGTACCCGCTCCTCAGCGAGCTCACCACCACCAAGGAAAAAACCGTGTCGTTCCGCAAACCCAATTACACCTTGGGTTTCCGCAATACCGATCACTTGGTCAATAAAGCCGACTGGGACATCAAGATCACCAAGACCGGCTTCACCAACCCCGCCGGGCATTGCCTGGTACTGGTGACGAGGATGGGTAACCGTCCGGTCGCCTTGGTGATTCTCGACGCCTTTGGCAAATACACCCATTTTGCCGATGCCAGCCGTATCCGCAGCTGGGTTGAAACCGGCCGCAGCGCCAACGTTCCTGCGGTGGCGCAACAATACAAGGCCGAGAAAAACCTCAAGTCGCGCCAGAGTGGCGTAGTTGAAGCGTCCAAGTAATCCGCCACACAAGGAAAAGCCCCGAATCTTCGGGGCTTTTTTTCATCTGTATGTCAGTCATTGGGCAGCGGCATCTGGTCGTCATCGGGGATGCCATCGCCTGCACTCCGATCCCGTGCAGGTTCGGGCGTCATGATATTGGGCCGGGCCATCGGATCGCGCAGCGGGCTATCCGGGTCCAGCACCGGATCAATCTCCGGCTCTGGGGTGGTAGGCACGCTGTCCGGTTTCTGGTCGTCGAAGCTTGAATCGGTACTCATACGCACCTCACATCAAGGTTTCAGATTGGCTAATGGGTCATAAGGCTTGGCCGGCTGCTTATCGTCCTCGCCGGGTTTCACGTCTTTCGGCGCTTTCGCCGGGCCGACGGGATCGACTTGCGGATCATCGAGATCCGGCGAATCCGGATCGAAGCCCAGATCATGTCCCGAAGAATGCTCGGTCGAATGCGGGCCTTTCGGCGATGGGGAATCTGCCATGCTCACCTCCTGATTCACCCGAAAAACGGGTTATAGGCGTAAGAGGCTTGCCGGGCGCAGTCGTGCCCGGCAGATGACGAACGGAGACTCAGTGTGCCGCCAATGCCTTGCGCGCCTGCGCTGCTTCGTTTTCCTGACCGGCCTGAGCCAGTTCATCCGCCGCTTTGAGCCAGCGCTGACGGTCGACGGCTGCCGGGATCTGCGAGGGTTTTTGAATCAGAATCGCCCAGCCACCGGACTTTTCCAGCGCCGATTCAAAGGCACTGAAACTCATCAGTTCGCGACGATTCATGCCGGCACGCAGCAAAACCTTCTGTTTATTGCGGTCGTAGCCGGACAGGATCGCGTAACGCGGCTCCGCCCAGAACGCCGAGCCCTCGCTGAAGCGCACCATCACCGGGTAACCCGCCGCCACTTGCATCAACAGCGCGGGCAGGTCGCTGTCCAGCGGATAAACCACCATGCCGTATTCACGGGCAAGGTTCTGGATATTCTCCTGCAGTTTGTCTTCGGCACCCGGCAAGCGCAGTGGCTTTTCCAGCAAACCCGGGGTAATCACGATGCCCTGCTGCGACAACAGGCTGGCCAGCACTTGCGGCCCGCTCTGATTGGCTTCGCCGCGATAGAACGTGCCGCTGAGTTCGACCCGTTCCGGCAGACGCTTGACCTCAGGCGCGACACTGCCTGCACAGCCGGCCAACATGGCCGCGCATCCGGCCACCAGCAGCGCCACACGAATTCGAGAAAATACCTGCACCATCGTCACTCTCTGTTCAGACGCCGGTCATCGTGTTCCGGCAACGCCTGCGATCATAGGGCCGCGCCAGGCTGCGGTATAGCCTTAAGCGGCAGACACATCGATTGCATAGAGCAAACTGATTGGTCACCACCGACCTTTGGTCAATAGCCTGAAACACCCCATTGTCTAGACTGTCACTGAAACAGAGCAAATTGAAAAAGTGTGCGCCCGATGCAGGGCGAAGAGGAGGCACTGATGAGCCTGACCATGACTATCGTAATGTTGATTGCCGGCTGGCTGGCCGTGGCTGCTGCCATGTTGTGGGGGGTGCTGCGGATTTCGCGGCGCCATCATCACCATCCGGTTCAGCCTGCTGCAGTTGAGAAAGCCGAGAAGCACCGGGTTCGCCACGCGACCGCGCACTGAAATTGAACAGCAAAAGCAAAGGCCCCCTCACCCTAACCCTCTCCCAGAGGGAGAGGGGACTGACCGAGTGGCATACTCGAATTACGTAGACCTGCAATACCGAGCCGAACTCAAGACTAAAATACTCTTCAGATCGGCTCCCTCTCCCTCGGGAGAGGGCTGGGGTGAGGGGCTGGTCTTACCGGGTATAGAAAACCTGAAATGAAAAAAGGCCGCCTGAACTCAGTTCAAGCGGCCTTTTTGGCTTATTGGCGATTACGCCTGCTCAGCCAACTTCTTCTGCCTGGCCCGACGCGACATCATGTTCAGCACTTCAATCGCTGCCGAGAACGCCATCGCCGCATACACATAACCTTTCGGTACATGGGCGCCGAAGCCTTCAGCGATCAAGGTCATACCGATCATGATCAGGAAGCCCAGGGCCAACATCACCACCGTCGGGTTGTCGTTGATGAACTTGGCCAGCGGTTCAGCAGCAAACAGCATCACCAGCACCGACACCACCACCGCGATGATCATGATCGGCAAGTGTTCAGTCATGCCGACGGCAGTAATGATGCTGTCGATCGAGAACACCATGTCGAGCATCAGGATCTGGCCAATAGCGGCAGCGAAACCCAGAGTAACCGTCGAAGTCGCCGACTTCGGATCTTCCGGTGCCGGGTCCATGCTGTGATGGATCTCGGTGGTGGCCTTCCAGACCAGGAACAGACCACCGGCAATCAGGATCATGTCCTTCCAGGAAAAGGCCTGACCCAGAATCTCGATCACTGGGGCGGTCAACTGCACGATGAACGCGATGGTGCTCAACAGTGCCAGTCGCAGGATCAATGCCATGCCGATACCGATGCGGCGCGCCTTCTGCTGGTACTGCTTGGGCAATTTGTTGGTCAGGATCGAGATAAAGATCAGGTTATCGATGCCAAGCACGATTTCCATCACCACCAATGTGGCCAAAGCAACCCAGGCGGTGGGGCTGGCGGCGAGCTGTAACAGATATTCCATGGGTCAGTCCTGACTCTGTGTAAGACGAATTAGATGGTCTTGGAGGAAGATTCGGATTTTTCCGCGTCTTTTTCCGGTGTTTCTTTTTTCTCGATCAAGCCGCCGGTGGCATCGCTCAGCGCTTGTTCAGCGGCTTTATGGGTGTCGTCGATCGCTTGCTTGGCGCTTTCGGCAGCCTTACCCATCAATTGCTGGGCGCTTTTCTCGGCCTGATCGCAACCGGCCAAAAGCAGTAAAGACGTAAACATCAATGCTGGGATGGTGTATTTCATAAAGTTTCCTTCGAATGAACAGACAGGCTCACAGACCGGCCGTCGATGGCTGGGCATTCTAGGGAGATGAACACTTCAGGAAAATTCGTATTTTTAGCGGCTATACTTCGGTTTTCACGAACTGTAGAACGTTATGCTTAATTACCGACAACTGCATTACTTTTGGGTCGTAGCCAAGACCGGCAGTATCGTGCGCGCCTGCGAACAATTGAACCTGACGCCACAGACCATCAGCGGGCAGATTTCACTGCTCGAACAGACTTATGGCATCGAGTTATTCAGACGGGTTGGCCGACAGCTGGAACTCACAGAAGCCGGGCGACAAGCCCTGCCCTACGCCGAGCAAATGTTTCAACTCGGCGGCGAACTGGAATTGATGCTGCGCGCCCAGCCCAACGAACAGCAGATTCTGTTCCGTGTAGGGGTGGCAGACGTGGTGCCAAAATCCATCGTCTATCGCCTGATAGCACCGACCATGGAGCTGAATGAACCGCTGCGCATCACCTGCCGCGAAGACAAACTCGAACGCTTGCTCGCCGATCTGGCCATCCAGCGCCTGGACCTGGTGATCTCCGACAGCCCGATGCCTTCGCATCTGGACATCAAGGGCTACAGCCAGAAACTCGGTGAATGCGGGATCAGTTTCTTTGCCACCGCCGAACTGGCGGGCAGATACGGTCAGGATTTCCCGCGCAGCCTGCACGGCGCGCCACTGCTGATTCCTGGCGCGGAAACCGTAGTGCGCAGCCGCTTGCAGCGCTGGTTTGCCGAGCAGCAGATCCAGCCGCAAATCGTCGGCGAGTTTGATGACAGTGCCTTGATGCAGGCGTTTGGCCAATCCGGCAGCGGGATTTTTATCGGCCCGAGCGTGATTGCCGATGAAGTGAAGCGCCAGTACGGCGTCGAACTGATAGGCCAGACCGACGCAGTGACCGAGTCGTTCTATGCCATTTCGGTGGAACGCAAGGTCAAGCACCCCGGTATCGTTGCGATTACCGAAGGTGCCCGACGCGAGCTGTTTACTGCGTTATGACGCCTCAGCGCACATTTCGCGCGGCTTGAGCGTCATCAGCACCATGGCGAGGAATACCGACAGCAGAATGAAACCGGCGGCGGCAAAGCCGAGGAAGCCCAGGCCTGCACTGTCGATGACCCGGCCACCGACGATAGCGCCCAGACCGATGCCCAGATTGGCCCCGGCGATGTTCAGCGAAGCAGCAAAGGCCGGCGCTTCTGGCGCGGCTTTCATCAGACGCACATGGCTGACCAGGAACAATGCAGCCTGGGTGATACCCCAGATACCCATGGCCACCGCCAGACCCACTGGCGAATGAATGTTCGGCACCAGCGAGACCATGCCGGAAATCATGAACGCACAGAACAACACCGACGCCCCCAGCGGATGCCGGTCCACCGCACGACCGCCCAGCGAGTTGCCAATCAGCCCGACCGCGCCGAAGGCCATCAGGCACCAACCGACGACAGTGCCGTTGAACCCGGCGAGGCGCTCAAGAATGTCGGCCAGATAGGTGTAAGCGGTAAACATGCCGCTGAACACCAGAATCGACAGGACGATATGGCCGATCATCAACGGGCTGCGCAAGATCTTGAACTGCGAACGGAAGCTGACCTGATGCTGGTGCAGGCTGGTTTTCGGCAGGTAAACAAATAGCAGCAAGGCTTTGGCAAACGCGATGACTGCCAGAATGCCAAAGGCACTGCGCCAGCCGAACGCATCGGAGATCAACGTACCTACCGGAATACCGAACACCGTGGCGCAGACAATGCCGAAGCCGATCTTGGCGATCGCGCGGCCGGCGAAATCCGGGCCGACGATGTCCACCGCTGTTTCACTGGCCAAGGCCCAGAACACCGGCAGACCGAGCGCCGGGATCAGTCGGGCAATCGCCATCACCCAGATGTTCGGCGCCAGCGCGGCCACGGTATTGGCGAGGCCAAACATGATCAGGATGCTGATAAACAGCTTGCGCCGCTCGAAGCGAGCGAAATAGGCGGTCAAGAAAGGCCCGAACATGGCCACGGTAAAAGCGAATAGAGTCACCAGCAACCCGGCCTGCGGGATGGTGACTTCAAGGTCGCGGGCAATCGCCGGCAACAGGCCGACGATGACGAATTCCGTGGTCAGCACCGTGAATCCGGCGGCAGACAACAGAAGAATGGGCAACAGCATGCGCAACTCCAGCAAAACGACGACACCAGCGTTGACCCGGAGGCCCGCTGGCATGACTTGAAAATAAGGATGGGCAATCTTAACAGAGTGTGTCCGGGCTGACTTGCCCAAACCTGCCGACTTTGTTGCCTGATCCGGTGGCAGATCGTCACAGGCCTGAAGGATAAGGCCTACGCTGTGATAAAGTCCGCGCCCTGAAAAACGTACAGCCTATTCAACGACCAGTTTACTGGCGTTGATCTCGCGTCAGCCCTTTCGGTGCGTGACGGTGGTCTGCCCCCGTTTTGCCATCGCTATCACGCAACCCTGCACCCTATAAAAAATCAGAGATGCCGCTATGACTGCTTCATCCCCTTCTCTATTGCAACGTCTGAAGAACCTGAGCCTGGTCGCACAGATCCTCATCGGCCTGATCGCCGGTATTGCCTTGGCGATGTTTGCCCCGCAAGTGGCAAAAGACACCGCGTTCATCGGCAAAGTGTTCGTGTCGGCGTTGAAAGCCGTCGCGCCGATTCTGGTGTTCGTGCTGGTAATGGCCTCGATTGCCAACCACAAGCACGGCCAGGAAACCCACATCCGCCCGATTCTGTTCCTCTATCTGCTGGGCACCTTCGCCGCAGCAGTGGTGGCCGTCGTTGCCAGCATGGCGTTCCCGTCGCACTTGGTGCTCGCCACCGAGAACGTTGCGGTCACTGCGCCGGGCGGCATTGGTGAGGTCTTGCAAAGTTTGCTGCTCAGTGTGGTCGATAATCCGGTGAAGGCGCTGATCGAAGCCAACTTCATCGGCATTCTGGCCTGGGCGATCGGCATGGGTGTCGCGATTCGCCATGCCGGTGACACCACCCGCGAAGTGCTGGGTGATCTGTCCAACGGTGTGACCCTGATCGTGCGCGTAGTGATTCGCTTCGCGCCGCTGGGCATTTTCGGTCTGGTCGCTTCGACACTGGCCACCTCAGGTTTTGGCGCACTGATCGGTTACGCGCACCTGCTGGCTGTCCTGCTCGGTTGCATGCTGTTCGTGGCGCTGGTGATGAACCCGCTGATCGTGTTCTGGAAGCTGCGTCGCAATCCGTATCCGTTGACCCTCAAGTGCCTGCGTGAAAGCGGTATCACTGCATTCTTCACCCGCAGCTCGGCGGCGAACATTCCGGTCAACCTGGAATTGAGCAAGCGTCTGGGCCTGCACGAAGACACCTATTCGGTGTCGATCCCGCTGGGCGCGACCATCAACATGGCCGGCGCGGCGATCACCATTACCGTGCTGACCCTGACTGCGGTGCATACGCTGGGCATTGCCGTGGACATTCCGACGGCGATTCTGCTCAGCGTTGTCGCGGCGATTTGTGCGTGTGGCGCTTCGGGTGTCGCCGGTGGTTCATTGCTGTTGATTCCGTTGGCATGCAGCTTGTTTGGCATTCCGAGTGAGATTGCCATGCAGGTGGTGGCGGTCGGTTTCATTATTGGTGTGTTGCAGGATTCGGCAGAGACCGCGCTGAACTCGTCGACTGACGTGTTGTTCACCGCTGCGGCGTGCCTGGGTGAGGAAGCCAAAGCCCAACGCACGGCTTGATATTCGCTGTAATGAAAAGCCCGCCATGGTGTGAACCTTGGCGGGCTTTTTTGTGGCTGAGATCTTTTCCCCCTCACCCCAACCCTCTCCCCCCAGGGGGGCGAGGGGGAAAGGGAGCTGATTTGTGTGCTGTTCAAAACCTGAGTTCGACTCGATAGATCAGGTCGGCGTATCTCGAACAAACAACTCGGTCAGTCCCCTCTACCTCTGGGAGAGGGCTAGGCGGGCGGCGTTCCGATGAGGGGCTTTGACGTTTTAGAACGCGCCCATGTAATCACGCTTGCCCACTTCAACCCCGTTATGACGCAGCAGCGCATAAGTCGTGGTGACGTGGAAGAAGAACTGCGGCAAACCGTAAGTCAGCAAATAAGCCTGACCACTGAAGCGCTTCTCTTTCGGTGTACCCGGACGGGTGACGATTTCGATGCCTTCCTTGCCATCGATCTGCTCTGGCTTGATCTCGCCGATGTAGGCCAGCACCTTGGCGATCAAGACTTGCAGCTCGGCGAAGGTGGTTTCGGTATCGTCGTACTTCGGCACTTCGACTTCAGCCAGACGCGAGGAGACGCCTTTGGCGAAGTCCACGGCGATCTGTACCTGACGGGTCAGCGGGAACATGTCCGGGAACAGACGCGCTTGCAGGAAGGCGTTCGGGTCGATGTTTTTCTCGGTGGCGTGGGCTTCAGCCTTTTTCAACACATCACTCAAAGCGTTGAGCATTTGTTGAAAAACCGGGACGGATGCGGCGTATAGGGAAATGGTCATGGCAGTCTCGTGGGTGGCTGGGTGGAACAAGGAGGCGATTATAGCCATGCTTGATGACCACACGGCTTGCCTTTTGTTTGGCAAGGATTAGGCTAGGCGCCTTCGACTGCAGAGGGAACGCGCGATGACCACAGAACCAGAATCCACCTTCGACGAGCCTCGGCTCAATGCCACGGAAATCCGCATCCTCGGCTCGTTGATCGAGAAACAGGCGACCAGCCCGGAAACCTATCCGCTGACACTCAACGCTTTGGTCACCGCGTGCAATCAGAAAACCAGCCGCGAACCGGTGATGAACCTGACTCAGGGCCAGGTTGGCCAGAGCCTGCGCGCCCTCGAAGGCCGCGGTTTCGCCAAGCTTGTCATGGGCAGTCGCGCCGACCGCTGGGAGCACAAGGTCGACAAGGCGCTGGAGCTGGTGCCGGCCCAGGTGATTTTGAGTGGATTGATGTTTCTGCGTGGTCCGCAAACCGTCAACGAACTGCTGACCCGCAGCGGCCGCATGCATGATTTCGAAGATGCCGAACAGGTGGTGCATCAGCTTGAACGCCTGATTGCGCGCGGGCTGGCGGTGCTGATTCCGCGTCAGGCCGGGCAGCGTGAAGATCGCTACACCCATGCGCTGGGGGACCCGGCGGACATCGAAGCGATCATGGCGGCGCGGCAGAATCCGTCGGATCGCGGCGCAAGCAGTGGCGTGTCAGTCGAGCGCATCGAAGAGCTCGAGGCGCGGATCGCCGCACTGGAAGAACGCCTGGCCCGCCTAGAATAACCACACAGAACCAATGCAGGAGTGAGCCTGCTCGCGATAGCGGTGTGTCAGTCAAATATGATGTGACTGACACACCGCTATCGCGAGCAGGCTCACTCCTGCAAGGGATCTATGTTTTACTCCCCATCCCAGTAATCCACACCATCCGTCTGCCGCGCCACCGCCACAAAGCCTGAAGTATTACCTTCGGCATCCACCTGAAAATTATCCATCACCGCATATTTGTTCGAATCCGGGTATTCGCAGATTTCCGGCTGCTGCTGGGTGCTCACCGCCAGATAACGCAATTCGCCCGAGCTGGTGTTGATGATCTGATGCGCCTTCTCCGGGCCACCCGGCGGACAGGCGATCACATCGCCTTCGCGAATCGGAAAACGCTCGGCGCCAAGACGCACCTCGCCCTCCCCGGCCACCACGTAGAACATTTCTTCGTTGACCCGATGGCTGTGAAACGGACTGCCGCGCATGCCCGGTGGCAACGCGTACAGCCGATAACCAAGCTTCTGCGAACCCAATTGCTGACCGACGCGGGCCATGCGCTGCTGATAGCGCCCGGCGGTTTCGCCTTCGGGTGCCAAGGCTGCGGGCAGGAGTTCGAGTTCGACCTGATGCAGGTTGAGGATGGGCGGGTGCATGGGGGCCTCGGTCACGGTTTTTTGTGGTGGGCAAGTCTGGGCTTGCTGGGGAGGCAGTATAGGCAAGGTTCTGATCTAAATCCGTTGTGAGGCCATCGCGAGCAGGCTCACTCCTACAGGGTGAACGCATTCCAACTGTAGGAGTGAGCCTGCTCGCGATGAAGCCGGTAAGGCTCTTACACAATTCGCTGATCAGCTCCGGGCGAACGCCACCGCCGCCGCAAATTGCTCTTCAGTCGGGCGCACGCCGGTGTACAAGACAAACTGCTCCAGCGCCTGAATCGCAATCACCTCCAGCCCGGTAATCACCTTTTTACCTTCGGCCCGAGCGCGCACGATCAACGGCGTCTCCGACGGAATCGCCACCACATCAAAAACCGTATCAGCTGCTGCAATAACCTCAGACGCAAACGCCAGTTGCCCAGCCTCCGGCCCACCGTCCATGCCCACCGGCGTCACGTTGATCAGCATCTGCGGGCGCTCATCGCCCAGCTCAGCCTGCCAGCGATAGCCCAGCGATTGCGCCAACGCCCGCCCTGCCCGCTCGTTACGGGCGACGATCAAACCGTTTTTATAACCACCATCGCGCAAAGCGCTGGCCACCGCTTTGGCCATGCCGCCGCTGCCGCGCAGGGCGAAAGTCGATTCTTTGGGCACTGCGTGGGTTTTCAGCAACTGCTCAATGGCAATGTAATCGGTGTTGTAAGCCTTGAGGTGGCCGCTGGTGTTGACGATGGTGTTGATCGACTGGATCGCCGCTGCCGACGCGTCCAGTTCGTCGACCAGCGCAATGCAGGCTTCCTTGAACGGCATCGACACGCCACAGCCACGAATTCCCAGTGCGCGGATGCCGCCGACGGCACCGGTCAGGTCCTGGCTACTGAACGCCTTGTAGTAAAAGTTCAGCCCCAACTGCTCATACAAATGGTTATGAAAACGCAGACCGAAATTGCCTGGGCGCCCTGACAGGGACATGCACAGCTGGGTGTCTTTGTTCGGGTTCATCTGCATGAAACTTCTCCTTCAAACGCACTTTCGGATAGACGGGATTAGCCAGCCCATCGGGTTCTGAACGATCATAGAGGCCTGTTTTAAACGTGTTTTGTGGCCCTCGCCGGCCCGGTAAAGAAGCCGGTACAGACCTTACACAAAATTTACCCAACGGCTGTGCTGATTTTCACAATTTCGCTGTCTTAGAAGTATCCCCGCGACAACTGTGGGCCTGGTGCAGGCCCTGTCACCGGGTCGAAGAACCGAGGACTCATCATGATTCGTAAACTCCCCATTCTGGCCTTGTTGATTGGCGCACTCGCTGTCACAGGTCAGGCAGAAGCCGGTGGTGGCCACGGCTGGCAAGGCCCTGCGGTGTTTGGCGCGATCGTCGGCTCGGCCATCATCGGCTCGGCACTGATCAACCAGGATCGGCCGGTGTATGTGCAACAACAGCCGGTTTATGTTCAACCACAACCGGTCTACGTGCAGCAGCCACCACCACCGGTCTACTACCAACCGGCACCGGTGTATGTGCAGCAACCGGTGTATATCCAACAGGCCCCCGTCTACTACGGCCCGCCTCGCGGCTATTACGGTCGGCCACATGGCTACTATGGCGGCCCACGCTGGTAACCGAAACACAAAGCCCCGCTTTTATAGCGGGGCTTTTTTATGACCGTTGGTCGGCCAGCGTCTGAAAAAATCTCGCCAAGGTCGCTGTGAGGACAGTTTCACCGGCTAAAGTCGGCATGATTGAGTGACCGTTATGTACATTTCCACAAAACGGTCACTTTTTTGTCATGACGGAGCTGCAATCTGAATCCGTCCGTAAACAACAGGTTGATAACAACAAGGACGACTGTATGCCAACACAAAACCCGCACCGCATCGTCGGCCTGTGCACCTCCAGCAAGGTGTACAGCGCGCTGACCGAACTCAAGCACCTGGAAGGCCATCGCTGCGCGAAATTTCTCTCGCTGCTGGCGGAAAATCTTGTGCACAAGGGTTTGCTCAACGAGCGCGAGGTCATGCACATGCTTGATCAGGTGGTCGACTGAGCCCGCCCTCAACGGCGTCAATGACCACTATCGAAAGCGTTGATTGTCCGTAGAACCGGCGAATCTCTAAGGTAGCTCCATTGATAGATGGAGGTATTCGTCATGGCTCAGGTTCAAATCATGTCCGTTATCGGCAGCGCCGTTCCCGCTTCGCTCAGGGCTTCGGGCTTGCTCGCCTGCTGGTATCTGATGCGCGACGGTGAAGCGATCAGCGGCCCGCTCACTTCCCTGCCCGCTGCGCAGGCACTGTCGCAGAAGATCGTCAGCGAGCCGTTCCACGCTTAAGGCAGTTGCACCTTGGGCTTGGTCTCGGCGAACAACGCCCAGCTCGACATGAACAACGCCGCGATCAACGGCCCAATCACAAAACCGTTGAGGCCGAACACTGCCAGACCGCCAAGGGTCGAGATCAGAATCAGGTAATCGGGCATTTTGGTGTCCTTGCCCACCAGAATCGGTCGTAGCACGTTGTCCACCAGACCGATCACGAAAACCCCGAACAAGCCCAGCACCACGCCCTGCCAGATCATCCCGCTGAGCAGGAAATACACCGCCACCGGCGCCCAGACAATCCCCGCGCCCACCGCTGGCAGCAACGACAAAAACCCCATCAAAACCGCCCACAGCAATGCGCTGGGGATGTCGAGAAACCAGAAAATCGCTCCGCCCAGCGCGCCTTGAGTCACCGCGACTACCAGATTGCCCTTCACCGTCGCCCGAACCACGCGGTTGAACTTCAACTGCAAGCGCCGCTTGTGGCCTTCCTCCAGTGGCACGGCGGTCCGCACCTTGCGCGCCAGTTCGGCGCCGTCACGCAGAAAGAAAAACAGCAGATACAGCATGATGAAAAAACTCACCACGAACTCGAACGTACCCTGACCAAAACTGAACGCTTGAGTGGCCAGGACCTGACTGCCCTGCATCGCCGATTTGACGATTTTCTCGCGCAGGCCATTGAGTTCGCCCATGCCGAAACGGTCGAGCAAGTGCTGAAAGTATGGCGGCAAGCTGTGCTTGAACTGCGCCAGATACGCGGCAATGTCCAGCTCACCGCTTTCGATATTCTTGTAAACCGTCGCCCCCTCCTGCACCAGCAACACGCTGACGATGATCACCGGCAAAATCGCGATGACCAGACAGATGCTCAATGTGCACAGCGAGGTCAGGTTACGTTGCCAGCCGAATTTCGCCTGCAATTTGCGTTGCATCGGCGCAAACAGAATGCCGAGGATCACCGCCCAGAACACCGCACCGTAGAACGGCAACAGGATCCAGATAAAGGCCACCGTGACCAGCACCAGCAGCACGGTCAGGGATTTGAATTGAAGGCTTTTTTCGTTCATGTCCGATCCATTTCAGTCAGGCGTCATGCACGCCCCGATCCTTAGTCAACCGGGGCCTGCACGAGTGCCATCTTTATTCATGGAGCATAGTTGCGGATCGGCATGAGGCGGTTATCTAACCGGTAGTTGCACGATCTGCTCGGTGTTCAGCACATCGCCAAAGGTGTCCTCGACCTCCGCCAGCGCGGCTTTGTGCAAGGAATCCTTGTCGATGGTCACGCCATTGGCGCGGGTGATCGCCCGGGTCGCCGAAGCGTCGGACGCGACGATCACGTTGTACCCCAACGGCGCTGCATCGCGCGCAGCGCCGGCGACACAGGCGTGGGTCATCAGGCCCGCGACGATGACCGTGCGGATACCGGACTGCTTCAGGCGTTCGTTCAGATCGGTGCTGCCGAACACACTGACGGTGGTTTTTTGCAGCACCAGGTCCTTGGCGCGTGGCTGCATCTGCGGGTGAAATTTCACCGTGTCACCATCGATGGCAAACACTGACGAACCGGCCGGGGCCACGTGTTGAACGTGATAAACGGGGATCTTGTGGCGGTCGGCGAAGGCGATCAGCTTACGGGTGTTGGCCAGCGCGGCGGCACCGTCGGGGATCGGCATCTTGCCGGTGAAGTATTCGTTCTGAAAATCAATCACCAGCAACGCGGATTTGCCGGCGGGCAACTGGCTGACCGGTGTGGAGCCAGACATTGCACGGATCGTTGGATGGCTGTCTGCCAAGGCAGTGGTGCTGGCCAATACAGCGGAAAATGCACAAGCGCTGAGAAATCGACGGGGCAAGCGTTGCATGGGGGAAATACCTTTGTTCATTGAGTGATGGACAAAGCTTAAGCAGGCGCCCGCATTGGGAACACCGTGAAACCGGCACATGATCTGTGCTGTTTCTGCACAGATATGACGCCCCGCCAAAGCATAGATCCAGGTCAATAAAGCTCGCCGGAATCCGCATTACCCTGCCGCGCTTTTGCGACCGACACCGCCATGACCCCAACCCTCGCCACCCCGGAACTGCTTGCCCCCGCCGGCACCCTGAAAAACATGCGCTACGCCTTCGCCTACGGCGCCGATGCAGTTTACGCCGGGCAACCGCGCTACAGCCTGCGGGTGCGCAACAACGAATTCGATCATGCCAATCTGGCGCTGGGCATTCGCGAAGCGCAGGCGCAGGGCAAACGCTTCTACGTGGTGGTCAACATCGCTCCGCACAACGCCAAGTTGAAGACCTTTCTCAAGGATCTGGCACCGGTGATCGAGATGGCACCGGATGCGCTGATCATGTCCGACCCGGGGCTGATCATGCTGGTGCGCCGGCATTTCCCGCAGATGCCGATACACCTGTCGGTGCAGGCCAACACGGTGAATTGGGCGAGTGTCGAGTTCTGGCTGCAGCAGGGGTTGAGCCGGATCATCCTGTCGCGAGAACTGTCACTGGAAGAGATCGGCGAAATCCGCGAACAGGTGCCAGGCATGGAGCTGGAAGTGTTCGTGCATGGTGCGTTGTGCATGGCCTATTCCGGGCGCTGCCTGCTGTCGGGCTACATGAACAAACGCGACGCCAATCAAGGCACCTGCACCAATGCCTGTCGCTGGAAATACTCGGCGCAGGAAGCCACGCAAAACCAGCTCGGCGAGATCGTCCAGACCTTTCAGCCCGAGCCGACCCTGGGCCTCGGCACGCCGACCGATCAGGTGTTCCTGCTGCAGGAAGCCAATCGCCCTGACGAGTTGATGCCGGCGTTCGAAGACGAGCACGGCACCTACATCATGAACGCCAAGGACCTGCGCGCCGTGCAACACGTCGAGCGCCTGACACGCATGGGCGTGCATTCATTGAAGATCGAGGGCCGAACCAAATCGCATTTCTACTGCGCGCGCACCACCCAGGTGTATCGCCGGGCAATTGATGATGCCGTGGCCGGGCGTGAGTTTGATCGCAGCCTGATGACCGATCTGGAGTCACTGGCGCAGCGTGGCTACACCGAAGGTTTTCTGCGCCGCCACGTGCATGACGAATACCAGAACTATCTGAACGGCAGCTCAGTCTCGGAGCGCCAGCAATTCGTCGGCGAACTGACCGGCGAACGGCGTGATCGCTTGGCCGAGGTCAAGGTGAAGAACCGCTTTGCCCTTGGCGATCATCTGGAACTGATGACCCCCAAAGGCAATTTTCATTTTGATCTGCATGAGTTGCAGAGCCTCAAGGGTGAGGCGATCGAGGTGGCGCCGGGGGATGGGCATACGGTTTATCTGCCGATTCCGGAGGGGGTGGATTTGCGGTTTGGGTTGTTGATGCGGGATCTGCGGGGCGCCTGAGAAGCCCTCATCGGAACGCCGCCCGCCTAGCCCTCACCCAGAGGGAGAGGGGACTGATTGGGGGATATTGGAGAGATCCACCGACCTGAAAATTCGTCGGTGAATCCACAATCGACTTTTCTGATCAAGAAAATCAGACTTGGCCGAATCCATAATCGACCCGATTGTTCAGGTCGGCGTATAACCCGAGACACCTCGGTCGGCCCCCTCTCCCTCCGGGAGAGGGCTGGGCGGGCGGCGTTCCGATGAGGGTCGGCTTTTCCTACACACTAAACTCCTCCCGCAACATCGCCACAAACGCCTCCCGCGCCGGATGCACCCCGGCGTTTTCATGCCAATAAAACAAATTGTCGACGGCGGTCAATTCCGGGAATTTGTACCCCACACACCCAGCCCCTTTTGCGTACTGCTCAAACACGCCCTTGGGCACCAGTGCCACTCCTGCCCCGGCACTCACACACCCGACAATCGCCCCGTAACTGGCCAGGCTGACAATCGGCAGCGCTTGCCCCTGACGCAACAGCCAATGCTCCAGCGCCGCCCGATACGGACAACCCTGCGGCCACATGAACACGGTCTTGTCCTGCAGATCATCAATGTCGCGCACCGGTCCAAACGAGGTCGATGCGATCAGCAGCAATTCTTCGCGATACATCGGCGTGCGCTTGAGCTGTGATCGTTCGACATCCACCGCGACAATCGCCCCGTCGAGGCGATGGCTGACGGTATCGTCGAGCAATTGCCCCCAAGTGCCGGTGGTGAGTTCCAGCGCCACCTGCGGATAACGCTTGTGAAACTTCGCCAGCAAGCGCGGCAGGCGCCCGGTCGCCGAGGATTCGATCGCGCCGATGCGCAACGGCCCGGACGGCTCGGCCGAAGGATCCACCGCGCGTTTGGCCTCGACGGTCAGCGCCAGAATCTTTTCCGCATAGACCAGAAACGTCTGCCCCGCCGGACTGATGCGCAACCCGCGACCCTCACGCAGAAACAGTGCAACGCCCAACTCGGCCTCAAGTGCCTTGATCCGTGCGGTGATGTTCGACGGCACGCAGAACAGCTTTTGCGCCGCCCGGGCGATGCTGCCGACCTCCACCACAGTCTTGAACATACGGATTTGTGCCAGCTCCATACCCATCACTCTGAGTGAACATTCAGCGCAGTATAAGTCAGTTGTGGCGAATGATCGGGCGCCCGGATACTCGGCCGAATCAACACCACCGAGCGCCCGATCATGCCGCACCCTTCCCCGTTGAAAATCCTCCTGGCGATGGCATTTGTCGTCGGTTGCTGGGCCTATTCGCCGACCGGCATCCACATCGGCCTGCAAGCCTATGAACCCGGACATTTGGCGTTGCTGCGGTTTCTTTTGGCCTCGCTGTTCATGGCGTTGATCGCTGCGTTCAAGGGCATTCGCCTGCCACATCTGCGCGATGTGCCGCTGTTGTTCGCTTTGGGATTCTTCGCCGTGAGCCTGCATCACGTCGCACTGAACATCGGCCAGCAAAGCGTCAGTGCCGGCGCCTCCAGCGTATTGGCACAATCGAGCCCGCTGTTCAGCACACTGCTGGCCCGATTCGTGTTCAGGGAACAAGTCAGCGCTTGGCGTTGGGGTTGTGTGTTGCTCGGTTTTGTTGGCGTGGTGATCGTGGTCAGCGGCGATAAGGGTTTGGGGGCTATCGATGTCCATGGCTTGCTGATCTTGCTGGCAGCGATGTCGTGGAGCATTTATTTCGCGCTGCAAAAACATCATGCGCGGCGATACGACGGCTTCAGTCTGGCCTGTTATGCAGTGTGGTCGGGGACGTTGATGCTGCTGATCTATCTGCCAGGGCTGGGGGACACCGTGATGAAAGCGCCGCTGCGGGCGCAATGGGCGGTGTTGGCGCTAGGGGTATTTCCCAGTGCGCTGGCCTATCTGGCGTGGGGATTTGTGCTCAAGCATGTGGATCTGAGCCGGGCGACAATGACGTTGTATCTGATACCGCCGACGGCGATGGGGATTGCGTCGGTTGGTTTGGCTGAGCGGCCGACATTACTGGTGCTGGTGGGGTCGGTGGTGGTGTTGATCAGTGTGTTGGCGTTGAATCTGGAGCGACGGGTTGGGGGTGTTCGGGCGGCGATCTGATCAAGGATTGTTGTTGAAGCAAATGCCGCCATCGCTGGCAAGCCAGCTCCCACAGGGTTCTATGGTGAACATAATTTTCAGGTACATCCGCAGAACCTGTGGGAGCTGGCTTGCCAGCGATGAGGCCAGCACAGCCATCACATTAATCCAAGGCAATCGCCGATCAGCGCCGATCATCCGATAACGGCGTCGGCTCATCCGCCGGCGGCACGTCTTCATCATCCGCCGCCGGATCCTTCCAGTCCTCGGGCCGGTCGGCATCGCTCAGCGGATCCTGACCCGGGGGCATACCCATCGGTGAATCATGATCAGCCAATGTCGGCTCATCGGTTCCGGGCATCGGCCGGGTCGGATCGGTGGGAAGAACGCCACCCTGAAACAGCAAGTCGTTAGCCATGACACACCTCACCAAGGAGGTCCGGAAAACCCGGGCCATATCACTTGGAAGTGCCCCTGTGACCGCCGTGCTATCGAACAGACCAACGGCGATCAACCCTGCGCCGAGAAACGATCACGGCTGTTGGTCAAGTGCAGCCACATCGCTGCCCGGGCTGCATCCGCGTCCTGACGCTTGATCGCATTCAGAATCGCCTCATGCTCCAGATGGGCCAGTTGCCCGAGCTTGCTCAGATCCGCCGCGCCGCGTTCGGCGGCATTCAGCCGGTTGCGCGGGATCATGGCACTGCCCAAGTGCTGCATGATCTCGCTGAAGCAAACGTTGCCGGTGGCTTCGGCAACCAGCAAATGAAAGCGTCGATCCGCTTCGACGCAACTGTCGTTGTTGTCCAGCAAACGTTGATAGTCGTCCAGGGCCTGACGCATCTGCAGCAATTGCTGCTCGCTACGCCGTTGCGCGGCCAATGCGGCGGCTTGGGTTTCCAGGCCCAGGCGCAATTCAAGAATGCTGCGTACACCGAGCGCCGTGTCGACATTCAGGCGCAAGCCCTGCTCCGCTGCGCGCTCGATCACAAACGTGCCGATGCCATGCCGCGTCTCGACCAACCCCGACGCCTGCAATTTGGAAATCGCCTCGCGCACCACGGTGCGGCTGACGCCGTGCTCCTGAACGATGGAATTCTCCGAGGGCAACTTGTCGCCGGGCGATAACTGGCCGAGCAGGATGCTCTGGGTGAGTTTCTCCACCAGGTCATGGGCAAGGTTGTGCGCACGTTTGCGGGCGGGGGCGTCGAGGTCTTCTTGCATGGTCGGTTCCGGTGATCGGGTCTTGCGGATCGTAGCATCGTGCGCACGGCGGTTGGGATTGATTTTAGCGCTGCAACTTGTATGACAACACTCAAATCAACCAACACAATTTCCAGGCTTCTTGACTATTAAACGTGTGCAGCCAAAGAAGCGCTTAGCAGTTCTGAGGCGATAAAACCCAATAAACATTAGGCATGAACGCGAAAAGGAATAAAAAACCGCCCATCCAGAAAAAATTAATCGGCCCTCCCCACTTGTAGGACAAAAAAATGCAGTTGTATGATGTCTATCAACAACGCAGCACCCAGCCCCTACCCCGCATAAAAATAATCAGTGGGAGAAAACCAAGTGAAAACCTCCGTCTCCGGGATGAACGAGGGCGTCGATTCGACACTCGCGTCGGCCATCTCGAAAGTCAAACGCCACGTCCTGCCGCTCTTCGTGATCATGTTCATCGTCAATTACATTGACCGGGTGAACATCGGTTTCGTCCGCACTCACATGGAACATGACCTGGGCATTGGTGCCGCCGCTTATGGCTTCGGCGCCGGTCTGTTCTTCATCGGTTACGCGCTGTTCGAAGTCCCCTCCAACATGCTCCTGCAGAAAGTCGGCGCACGCATCTGGCTGACTCGCATCATGTTCACCTGGGGCCTGGTCGCCGCCGGCATGGCGTTCATCCAGAACGAAACCCACTTCTATGTATTGCGCTTTTTGCTTGGCGTGGCCGAGGCCGGGTTCTTCCCCGGGGTGATCTACTACTTCACCCGCTGGCTGCCCGGCGCTGAACGCGGCAAGGCGATTGCGATCTTCCTCAGCGGCTCCGCCGTGGCCTCGCTGATCTCCGGTCCGTTGTCCGGTCTGCTCCTGCAGATCAACGGGCTGGGCATGCACGGCTGGCAATGGATGTATTTCATTGAGGGGATGTTTTCGGTGTGCCTGTGCGTCTTCGTCTGGTTCTGGCTCGACGCCAAACCCCACGACGCGAAATGGCTGACCCGCGCCGAACAGGACGCACTGGTCAACGCCATCGACGCGGAACAGAAGGCCCGCGAAGCCGCGACGCCGATCCGGCCATCGATGGGCAAACTGCTCAAGGATCGCCAGATCATCCTGTTCTGCCTGATCTACTTCTTCATTCAATTGACCATCTACGCGGCGACCTTCTGGCTGCCGAGCATCATCAAGAAAATGGGCGAGATGAGCGACTTCCAGGTCGGCCTGTTCAACTCGATTCCGTGGTTGCTGTCGATCATCGGCATGTACGCCTTCGCTTCGTTCTCGGCCAAGTGGAAACACCAGCAGGCGTGGGTCGCCACTGCATTGTTGATCGCCGCTGCGGGGATGTTCATGTCCACCACCGGCGGGCCGATCTTCGCCTTCGTTGCGATCTGCTTTGCCGCGCTGGGTTTCAAATCCGCTTCGTCGCTGTTCTGGCCGATTCCGCAGGCGTATCTGGATGCGCGCATTGCTGCGGCAGTGATCGCGTTGATCAACTCGGTGGGCAACCTCGGCGGCTTCGTCGCGCCAACCACGTTCGGTTTGCTCGAAGAACACACCGGTTCGATTCAGGGCGGCCTCTATGGTCTGGCCGCGACCTCGATCATCGCCGCGATCATTGTTTTCTTCGCGCGCACCACACCGAAACCCGCTGCTGAAAATGCCGTGGTCGACGCCGCGCCAAAGCACGCCTGACGTCCATTTTTAAAGATTGCGAATAAGAAGGATAAAAACCATGACTGCACACGACACCGCCAAAGCCCCGATCATCACCGACATGCAAGTCATCCCGGTGGCCGGTCACGACGGCATGCTGCTCAATCTGAGCGGCGCCCACGGGCCGTTTTTCACCCGCAACATCGTTATTCTCAAAGACAACGCTGGCCACACCGGGGTCGGTGAAGTGCCCGGTGGCGAGCGCATTCGCCAGACGCTGGAAGACGCGCGCAGCCTGGTGATCGGCAGCCCGATCGGCACCTGGCAGAAGATCCTCAATCAGGTGCGCCAGACCTTCGCCGACCGCGATGCCGGTGGTCGTGGCCTGCAGACGTTTGACCTGCGCATCACCATTCACGCGGTCACCGGCCTTGAAGCGGCCCTGCTCGACTTGCTCGGCCAGCATCTTGATGTGCCGGTCGCAGCGCTGCTCGGTGAAGGTCAGCAACGCGACGAAGTGAAGATGCTCGGCTATCTGTTCTACGTCGGTGATCAGCGCGAAACCGACCTCGCCTATCGCAGCGAACCGGACGCCGACAATGACTGGTTCCGCGTGCGTCACGAGAAGGCCATGACGGCCGAAGCCGTGGTGCGCCTCGCCGAAGCGGCCCACGCTAAATACGGTTTCAAGGACTTCAAACTCAAGGGCGGCGTGCTCAGCGGCGATGCCGAAATCGAAGCGGTGACGGCGCTGGCTGAACGCTTTCCTGATGCGCGCATCACCCTCGATCCGAACGGTGCGTGGTCACTGAAAGAAGCCATCCGCTTGTGCCGCGATCAACATCACGTTCTGGCCTACGCCGAGGACCCCTGCGGTGCGGAAAACGGCTATTCCGGACGTGAAGTGATGGCCGAATTCCGCCGCGCCACCGGGCTGAAAACCGCCACCAACATGATCGCCACTGACTGGCGTGAGATGGGCCACGCGATTCAGCTGCAGTCGGTGGACATTCCGCTGGCCGACCCGCATTTCTGGACCATGCAGGGTTCGGTGCGCGTGGCGCAGATGTGCCATGAGTGGGGCCTGACCTGGGGCTCGCACTCCAACAATCACTTCGATATTTCCCTGGCGATGTTTACCCACGTTGCCGCTGCGGCGCCAGGCGAGATCACCGCGATCGACACTCACTGGATCTGGCAGGACGGCCAACGGTTGACCAAGGCGCCGCTGCAAATTGTCGACGGTCTGGTGCAAGTGCCGAAAAAACCGGGGCTGGGTGTCGAGCTGGATATGGATCAGGTGGCCAAGGCTCATGAACTGTACAAAGGCATGGGCCTCGGCGCGCGGGATGACAGCGTGGCGATGCAGTTTCTGATTCCGGGGTGGAAGTTCGATAACAAGCGGCCGTGTCTCGTCCGCTGAACCTGATCTCCAATCCACCACTGCCCCTGTAGGAGTGAGCCTGCTCGCGATAGCGGTGTGTCAGTTGATGTAAATGTTGACTGACACACCGCTATCGCGAGCAGGCTCACTCCTACAGGGGGCATTTATTTCAACCAGAGATTTGCAGCAGCCAGTTTTTGAAGGCGAACATCGCCGCTGTTTCATGCCGCGACTGCAACCGCGTCAACCAGTAACTCCCCGTCGTAATCTCAATCGCAAACGGCTGACAAATCGCCTCCGCCGCCAGTTGCCGGGCGAACATCAGCGGCGGCGCCAATGCCACCCCGCTGCCCTGCAACGCCGCTTCCATCATCGCCAGCGATGAATCGAACACGATGCTCTGCGGCGGTGCAGCCTGCGTCGCCAACCCGGCGGCCTGAAACCATTGCGGCCACTCATCGGTGCGATAAGAACGCAGCAGGGTTTGCTGCGACAGATCCCCCGGCGACTGCAATTGCCGAGCGATCTCCGGCACGCACAACACCGACAGCGGCGCCTCAAGCAACCGCGTTGCCTCGATGCCATGCCACGCGCCAGCACCGAAGCGAATCGCGTAATCCAGCCCTTCCGCCGCCACATCCACGCGATTGTTGTTGGTCGACAGGCGCAAATCTATGAGCGGATGTTTCGCCCGGAAATCCGCCAGCCTCGGTAACAGCCAACCCACGGCGAAGGTGCCGACTGCGCCGACGGTCAACATTTCGCGATACTGGCCACCGGCGAGACGCTCGAGCATCTGCGCGATGTGATCGAACGAGGTGCTCAGCACCGGCAGCAAGGTTTCGCCTTCACCGGTCAACATCAGCCCACGGGGCAGGCGTTTGAACAAGGTCACGTTCAGTTGCGCCTCCAGGCTTTTCACCTGATGGCTGACCGCCGCTTGCGTGACGCACAGTTCCACCGCCGCGCGAGTGAAACTCAAGTGTCGCGCCGAGGCTTCGAAGGCGCGCAGTGCGTTGAGCGGCAATTGAGGTCGAATCATGTCCAGTCCCAAATTTTTCTAATGGCTCGTGCGAGTTTTCGTCGTTTGCCGATTGGCGCCGCGCTGACTAGATTGGCGGCGCTGATCAGCCGCCCAACGAATAAATCGTCCGCAGTGTAGCGGGACAACACTATCAACACTCATGGAGAGTGGTTCATTCATGTCATCCATCCAATCGAGCAAAGTCATTTCCTGTGCCACTGTCGGCTTGTTGTTCGGGGCCACCTCGTGCCTGGCCGCGGTACCCAGCGACGCGCAATTGCAAACACTGGTCAACGATGCGGTAACACCGGTGATGCAACAACAGGACATTCCCGGCCTGACCGTAGCGCTGACCATCAACGGTCAGGCGCATTACTTTAACTACGGTGTGGCGGCGAAAGACACCGGGCAAAAGGTCAGCGAAAACACCTTGTTCGAAATCGGCTCGGTGAGCAAAACCTTCACCGCCACCCTCGCCGGTTATGCCCAGGCGACTGGCAAACTCGATCTGTCGACCAAGGCCAGTCAGCTCTGGCCTGATCTGAAAGGCAGCGCCTTCGACAACATCAGCGTGCTGCAATTGGGCACCTACAGTGCCGGCGGTTTGCCGCTGCAATTCCCGGACGACGCGGATTCGTCTGACAAGATGCTCGGCTATTTCCAACAGTGGAAACCGGTATATCCCGCGGGCAGCCATCGCCAGTACTCCAACCCGAGTCTGGGCCTGTTCGGTTATCTGGCCGCGAAAAGCCTCGGCCAGCCGTTTGATCAGGCGATGACACAAAACCTGCTGCCTAAACTCGGTTTGCAGCACACTTACCTCAGCGTGCCTGCCGCGCAAATGGACCTGTATGCGCAGGGCTACGACAAGAACGGCAAACCGGTGCGCGTCACGCCCGGTGCGCTTGACTCGCAGGCCTATGGCGTGAAAACCAGCGCGGTGGACATGCTGCGTTACGTTCAGACCAACCTGAAGCCTGAAACGCTTGAAGCGTCCCTGCAAAAAACCATCGCCAACACCCACACCGGTTACTACACGGTGGGCGACATGACTCAAGGCTTGGGTTGGGAAATGTATCGCTACCCGATCAGCCTCGACCGCTTGCTGGCGGGCAACTCGACGGAAATGGCCATGGAAGCGCACAAGGTGCAGTGGCTGAATCCGCCGCAACCTCAGCCGCATGACGTGCTGATCAACAAGACCGGCTCAACCGGTGGTTTCGGAACTTACGTGGCGTTTGTGCCGAGCAAGGATGTTGGCATCGTGATCATGGCCAACAAGAACTTCCCGATTCCTGAGCGGGTGAAAATCGCCCATACAATCCTCAGCGCTGTCGCTGACTGAAAATCAAAAGATCGCAGCCTGCGGCAGCTCCTACAGGATCGGGTGTTCACTCGGTCAATGTAGGAGCTGCCGCAGGCTGCGATCTTTTTGCAGGCGAAAAAAATGGGCGATCTTGCTGAGATCGCCCATTTTTCAGTGCTCGCTTATGCAATCAATCATCCGGCATTTCCGGCGGCTTGCTCGGTTTCGCAGGCTTGGCAGGTTTGGCGTTTTTGGCACCTTTCGCAGGCTCCGGTTCGGCAGCCGCCGGCGCTTGGGCAGCCGCAGCGGCCGCTTCCTTCTCGGCCATGGGCATGGCGTCGATGGTGTCGAAAATCTTCTTCAGATCCACCGCTTTCGCTTCGTCCCCCGAGGCCGAAAGCTTGGTCTCGCCGTCCTTGCCCACCAGGAACACTTTCGGGTACGCCCCGGCACCCAGTTTCAGCGAGCGCAGCAGCGCCATGGTGTCTTGCTGGCCCAGGTCCTTGCCGTCGAGCTGGCCGGCCATGTTGAGGATGGTGTAGACCTTGATGTTGCGGTCGGCGACGCCCTTTTTGTTGGCGGGATCCTCCAGCGACTTTTTCAAAGCCACCCACACCGGGTCAACAGTGCTTTGTGCGATCACGATCAGCGGTCGGGCGCGGCCCATATCCCCGGCGATGGGCGAATCGTTGTCAGCGGCGAACAAGGGGCCGGCAATCGCCAGCAAGAGTGTCAGGGTCAGTGACCTGATGAGCATGCGCATCTCCTTTTGATATCCACGCTCTAATGATTGCGCATCGTGGCGATTGTTCCGGGACAACCCGGCAAATATCTTCCGCCTAGTCAGAAGCTTAGGACAGGCGCGACATTGCGCAACATATCCGAGGTGATCGCAACGCGGATTTGATTACCTTTTATGACCGCATTAGGGTGGTGGTTCTGCCCATGAAATGGAGTTCACCCCCATGCACATCGATTACCTGTGCGATCACCCCGAATTGATCGAAGAACTGGCCACGCTCAACTTCAATGAATGGGGCGAGTTTCGGCCCGGACAAACCGTCGAACATCGCATCGAGCATATGCGTGAATCCTGTGGCAAAGGTGCAGTGCCCAGCGTGGTGGTAGCGCTTGAGGGTTCGCGACTGCTGGGCGGCGCATTGCTGATTGAAAGCGATCTGAAGCTGCGCCCGAACCTGACGCCATGGCTGGCCGGGGTTTATGTGAAGGCAGAGGAGCGCGGCCGCGGGATTGCTTCGCAACTGGTCAATCGAGTGGTTGAAGAAGCGGCGGCGCTGGGTGTGCGGGAGTTGTATCTGTACACCGACACGTCACAGTCGCTATATGCGCGACTGGGTTGGCAGGTGGTTGAAGAGCTGGTGTACGAGGACTTGCCGGTGACGGTGATGAAATTCACCACTCAGAACGCCAGTTTGTAACCGATCAGCACCAGCATCGTCGCCAGGCACGGGCGCAGCACTTCATCGGAGATGCGTCCGGTCAGGTGACTGCCGAGCCAGATGCCTGGCAACGAGCCGACCAACAGGAACCCCAGCACACCCCAATCCATGTTGCCCATGCTCGCGTGACCAAGACCGGCGACCAGGGTCAGCGGCACGGCGTGGGCGATTTCGGTGCCGACCAGACGACGGGTTGGCAGCAGTGGGTAAAGGATGAACAGCGCGACCGTGCCTAATGCGCCGGCACCGATCGAGGTCAGGGCAACCATGGTGCCGAGGATCAGACCGGTGATCACCGTCAGCACATTCAGCCGCGAACCGCTCGGGTTGTAGTTGCCGCCTGCGCGTTTGTGGGCGAAGTCGAGCAAGCGCTTCTTGAAGAAAATCGCCAGCGCCGTGGCGAACAGCACGAAGCCCAGCGCTTGTTTGATGATGGCGTTCATCGCGTCCGGCGCGGTGTGCAGGGTGCTGAGGAACCACAAGGTCATGGCCACCGCCGGCACGCTGCCGAGGGTCAGCCAACCGGTAATGGCCCAGTCGATATTCTTGTTCTTCCTGTGAACGAGGACGCCGCTGGATTTGGTAATGGCGGCGTACAGCAAGTCAGTACCCACCGCTGTTGCCGGGTTGATGCCGAACCACAGCAGGATCGGCGTCATCAACGAACCGCCGCCGACACCGGTCATGCCGACAATAAAACCCACCACCAGCCCGGCAATCACCAGGCCGAAATTTGCCAATTCCATTAAACCGTCCAGAAAAACGACAGGAAAAATCTGGCCCGCAGCATAGCGATTTTTCTTATAACCACATATATCGATGCGGTCTATCGTTATGCCATATCGCAATCACCATCGCTTTACTGTAGGAGTGAGCCTGCTCGCGATAGCGGTCTATCAGTGATGGATTCAGTGACTGACCCTCCGCTATCGCGAGCAGGCTCACTCCTACAGGGTTAGGTGGTGGATGCAGATTCAGTGCACCCTTCGGCCTGGTTTGAAGCTGTGGGTTTTGTTGATCCACACCGTGGCCAGAGCAATAAGCGACAGAATCAGCAGCGCCCACGGAAACGACATCGCCCCTGCCCGGTCCAGCAGCAAGCCGCCGAACAAGCCGCCACCGGCAATCGCCACGTTCCACGAAGTGGTCAGCATCGCCTGCACCACGTCGACATGCTCGCCTGCCGAGTCCGCCGCCGAGGTCAGCAATAGAGTGGCCGAACCGCCAAACGACAACCCCCACACCGCCATGCACGCATAAATGATCAGAGGCGACGGCGCCGCCAGCGCCAGTACCAATGCCGTCAGCGCAAACACCGCGAGGCTGATCAGCGTCAGCCAGCGCAACCAGCGATCCACCAGCAGGCCGATGATCCAGATCCCGGCCAGCGAACACAGGCCAAATACCAGCAGCACCAGATCGACGCGATCGGCCAGCCCGGCCTGCATCAGAAACGGCGCAATGTAGGTGTAGAGAATGTTGTGCCCGAGCATCCACGCCAGCACCACGAACAGCACCGGCCGCACACCGGGCAGGCGCAGCGATTCGAGCAACGGCAGGCGTTCTTCGCTGGTTTGCCCCGGACGATCCGGCACGGCGATGATGATCCACGCCGCCAGCACCAGGGCCAGCGCCGACATGATCCCGAACGACGCGCGCCAGCCGATCAGATTGCCCAGCCACGTGCCCGCCGGCGTGCCCAGCGACAACGCCACCGGCGTGCCGAGCATGGCAATCGCCAGTGCCCGCCCCTGCTGATGCACGGGCACGATGCCGCGCGCATAACCGGCCATGATTCCCCATGACAGCCCCGCCGCCATCCCGGCGAGAAAACGCGAGGCCAGGGTCAGGCCGTAATGACTGGAGAACGTGGTGACGGTGTTGAACACCAGAAACCCGCCCACTGTCATCAAAAGCACTCGCCGCCGCGGCCAGCCGCGCGTGGCCACGGTCAACGGAATTGCCGCGACAATCGAACCCAGCGCATACAGGGTCACCAGTTGCCCGGCGAGCACTTCGCTGACGTTGAGCCCGGCGCCGATTTGCGGCAGCAGTCCGGCAGGCAGGGTTTCGGTGAGGATGGCGATGAAACCGGTCATGGCGAAGGCCAGTAACGCGGCGTAGGGCAATTTGTCCGCACGGGCGGTGCGGTCGACGCGAGTGAAATCGGCGCTTGCGGGGTCGGTCATGACAGGTGCAGCTCCTTTTGGATCTAGTTTTACTAAAACTTGTATACAAACTTATCGACCGCAACTCTAACCTGTAGGAGCTGCCGCAGGCTGCGATCTTTTGACGTTGATCGTAAAAAAGATCAAAAGATCGCAGCCTGCGGCAGCTCCTACAGGGGTTTTATTGGACGGGTAGGAAATTCAGGAACAGCAAACTCTGCGCGTAGTTAAGGCCGATCCGCCGATAACGCTCATCGAGCATCTGCGTGATCAAGTCCAGTCGCGCAACGATCTTGCCGAACTCGGTGGCGAAGCTCAGGTTGGTGCCCTCCTCCGAGATCTCATTGGAAAACAGCAGTGGCTGGCCAGCGGTGTTCTGCCGTTGCGACAGAATCCACGTGGCTTTTTCGATATTGCGCGCGGCGTTGTGGACGAAGGTCGGGTTAATCGCGTCGGTCATGTAGAACTCGGTGCGATTGCCGTGGGCGGTGACGAGCATGCTGCCGATCGCATAAATAAAGGCGCCGACGCGGTCACCGAGAAACTCCGGGCTCATCGCATAGCTGAGCGCCGCCAGATCCTTGCGATCGCCCAGCACCGGCAGCGGCTGTTGCTGTTCGATGGCCTGGCGCACCTGTTTCACCGCCGCATGGATGTTGAGAAAGCCTGACTTGCGCAGCTCGTCCGGGTTGCGCAGGTACAGCTTGGCTTGCAAGCGGTAAAGACTGTTGAGGTTGTCGCGCATCGCCAGGGTGGCCATGCGGTCGACGCTGGTCTGCAAGAATTCCTGCGGCTTGCCGTCACGCATCTGGTTGAAGAAACCGTTGCCGTCCTGATGGCTGCAACCACTGAACAGCAGCGACGACAAACAGACGAGCAGTACGCACGGACGACGAAAAAAAGGGGCAATCAGATGAAAAGCGCTCGGCATGAATTCTCGATCAGGCACGTTCCTGTGCGGCGGGAGTCACCGCATCCTGGCCATGGATAGAGCCGCCGATTGCGAAAAAGTGCAGTGGTGCGCATGACCAGCCGACCTCCGGCACCTTCGCCACAACCAATTAGTCTGTCTTTATTGTTGAAATAAACGATTAATCAACTATAAATCTTCACTGCACATACAAATAGCATGACTAGTTATCCTGTAGGAGCTGCCGCAGGCTGCGATCTTTTGACGTTGGGTATTAGAAGCAAGATCAACGGATCGCAGCCTGCGGCAGCTCCTACATGGCATCGGCGCCATTTTGAAAACAACAACAAGAAGGAAGGTCTACCATGCTTCAATCCCGTCACCTGCTCTCCGGCCTCGGACTGTCCCTGATGATCGCTACCCTTTCTGCCCAGGCTGCGGGCCTGACCGCTGAACACAAAGCTTTCGGCAAAACCAATGACGGTACGCCCGTCGAGCAATACATCCTGCGCAACAGCCACGGCATGCAAGCCACCGTCATCACCTACGGCGCAACCCTGCAATCGCTGAAAGTCGCCGACAAGCACGGCAAGTTCGACGACGTGGTGCTCGGTTTCGACGACGTGCAGGGCTATCAGAAAGGCACCGCCTACTTTGGCGCAACCATCGGCCGCTTCGGCAATCGCCTGGCCGACGGCGCGTTCGAACTCGACGGCAAGCGCTATCAAGTGCCGCAGAACGACAAGTCCAATGCACTGCACGGCGGCACTCAGGGCTTTGACAAGAAAGTCTGGAAGGCCGAGGAAACCAAGGACAAGGATTCGGTCGGCGTGACCCTGACGTATCTGTCGGCAGATGGCGAAATGGGCTTCCCCGGCAATCTCACCACTGAAGTGACTTATCGCCTCACCGACAACAACGAACTGCGCATCGACTACAAGGCCAGCACCGACAAGCCAACGGTGCTCAACCTGACCAACCACAGCTACTTCAACCTCGCCGGCGCCGGCAATGGCGACATTCTCAAACAGGTCGCGACCCTGCACGCCAGCCATTACACGCCGGTGACGGCCAAGCTGATTCCAACCGGTGAGCTGGCGCCCGTGGCCGGCACGCCGATGGATTTCACCAAACCAACGGCGATTGGCACGCACATCAAGGCGGATCACCCGCAACTGAAATTCGCCGAAGCGAAACAGGGCGGCTTCGATTTCAACTGGGCGCTGGACACCAAGGGCGATATCAAACAAGTCGCCACTGAAGTCAGCGATCCGCAGTCCGGTCGCGTTCTGCAGCTGTTCACCACGGAACCGGGCGTGCAGTTCTACACCAGCAACTTCCTCGACGGCACGGTCAAGGGCAAGGGTGGCAAGGTGTATCCGCACTGGGGCGCGTTCACCCTGGAGACCCAGCACTATCCGGATTCGCCGAATCAAGCGAATTTCCCAAGCACTCGGCTTGATCCCGGGCAGACTTACAGCCACAGCGTGGTGTTGAAGTTCAGCGCGAAATAAAAGCGAAGATCAAAAGATCGCAGCGTGCCGCAGCTCCTACCGTTGAGCGTTTTCCTGTAGGAGCTGCGGCACGCTGCGATCTTTTTGCTTTTTGAACCCCTGAGCTATCCTGCTGCCCACTAAAAGGTATCGTCACTTTCAGATGGGAGGTTTGCATGCGTACCCTTGAATTGGCCGGCGTGCAGGTGCCAGTGATTGGCCAAGGCACCTGGCGCATGGGCGAAGACCGCTCGGCGTACAAGCGTGAAGTCGCAGCCCTGCGCACCGGGATCGAGCTGGGCATGACCCTGATCGACAGCGCCGAAATGTACGCCGAGGGCGGCGCCGAAAGCGTGGTCGGTGAAGCCATCACCGGTCTGCGCGATCAAGTGTTTCTGGTGAGCAAGGTCTACCCGCACAACGCCAGCCGCAAAGGCATCCCGCAGGCCTGCGAGCGCAGCCTGCGGCGGCTCGACACCGACTACATCGATCTCTATCTGCTGCACTGGCGTGGTCAGTATCCGCTGGAAGAAACCGTCGAGGCCTTCGAACGCCTGCGCGAGGACGGCAAGATCGGCCGCTGGGGCGTGTCGAACTTCGATGTAGACGATCTCGAAGAACTCTCCAGTTCGGCCTGCGCGACCAATCAGGTGCTCTACAACCTCGAAGAGCGCGGCATCGAATTCGACCTGTTGCCGTGGTGCCAGCACCAGCACATGCCGCTGATGGCCTACTGTCCGATCGGTCAGGGCGGTGCGATGCTCGCCGAGCCGGTGTTGAAAGACATTGCCGCTCGTCACGGCGTGACCCCGGCACAGGTTTCGCTGGCGTGGATTCTGCGTCAGGATGGCGTGATTGCGATTCCCAAGGCTGTGCGACCCGAGCACGTGCAACTCAATGCACAAGCGGCGCAGCTGCAACTGGAGGCCGGGGATCTGGCGGCGCTGGACCACGTATTCCAAGCGCCACAACGCAAGCAGCGGCTGGCCATGGTCTGAGCCGCTGCCGACTGGCGGGCTTGGCGATGAGAAGCACTGATCAGTATGACCCGTTCAACCTGCAACGCTTTATCCAGGCGCAGGATCCGGTGTTCGAGCGCGTGCAACGCGAACTCGACGACGGCCGCAAACGCAGCCACTGGATGTGGTTTGTCTTTCCGCAGTTTGCCGGTCTGGGCGGCAGTGAAATGTCCCGGCGCTTCGCCATCGGTTCAGCCGAGGAAGCCCGGGCTTATCTGGAGCATGAACTGCTCGGCGCGCGGCTGCGGATCTGTACGCAGTTGGTGCTGAACGTGCAGCAGCGCTCGATTGCGCAGATTTTCGGCCATCCCGATGACCTGAAATTCCATTCCTCGATGACCCTGTTCGCAGAGTTTGCCGCTGACGACAGCCTGTTCAATCAGGCACTGGAGCGCTACTTCCACGGCATCCTCGATGAATGGACGCTGCAGTTGCTCGACTCAAAACAGGCCCAGTTGCCCACCGATCAGGGTTGAGAAATCGTCGTCGACAAACGGCAGAATCGCGTCGGCCACCGGTTGCAGTTGCCGGGTGATGTAGTGGTCATAATCGATGGCCGCACGGCGCACTTCCAGCGGCTCGGGGCCAGCCAAAGTAATGACGTAACTGATCCAGCCGCCGTTCTGATATTGCCGTGGGCGGCCGTGTTGCGCGTTGTAATCATCGGCCAGTCGCGCCGCGCGTACGTGCGGCGGAACGTTGCGTTCGTAGTCGTCGAGTGTACGACGCAGGCGTTTGCGGTAGACCAGTCGATCGTCGAATTCACCGGCGAGGGTTTTGCGTACGTAGTCGCGCACATACTCCTGATACGGCTTGCGCTGGAAGATCCGTTCGTACAGCTCCTGCTGAAATTGCCGGGCCAGCAGCGACCAATCGGTGCGCACGGTTTCCAGGCCTTTGTAGACCATTTCATCGCTGCCATCGGCACGGGTGACAAGACCGGCGTAGCGCTTTTTGCTGCCCTCTTCCGCGCCGCGAATGGTCGGCATCAGGAAACGTTTGTAGTGAATTTCAAATTGCAGTTCGAGGGCGCTTTCCAGCCCAAATTCATCACGCACATGTTCACGCCACCAGTCGTTGACGTGCTTGACCAGCGCATGGCCAATACTCGCGGCCTCTTCCTGCCCGTGCGGGCGACGCAGCCAGACAAACGTTGAATCGGTGTCGCCATAGATCACCGCGTGGCCCTGCTCCTCGATCAACTGGCGCGTGCGCAGCATGATCTCGTGACCGCGCAGGGTGATCGATGACGCCAGCCGCGTATCGAAGAAGCGGCAACCGCTGGAACCGAGCACGCCGTAGAAGGCGTTCATGATGATTTTCAGCGCTTGAGACAGCGGCGCATTGAGCTCGCGTTTGGCGGTCTCGCGACCCTCGGCGACCCGCGAAACAATCGACGGCAGGCAATGGCGGGTGCGCGAGAACCTGGCGCCACGGAATCCCGGCACCGAGTCGGCGTCGTCCGGGTGTTGCAAGCCTTCGATCAGGCCGACCGGGTCAATCAGAAACGTACGGATGATCGACGGATACAGGCTTTTGTAGTCGAGCACCAACACCGATTCGTAGAGGCCCGGTTGCGAGTCCATGACAAACCCGCCGGGACTGGCCTGCGGAGGATTGGTGCCCAGGTTCGGCGCAACAAAGCCCTGCCGGTGCATCAACGGCATGTACAGGTGGGTGAATGCCGCCACCGAGCCGCCGCTGCGGTCCGCCGGCAATCCGGTGACGCTGGCGCGTTCGAGCAAAAACGTCAGCAGTTCGGTCTTGGCGAAGATCCGCGTGACCAGTTCGCAGTCCTTGAGGTTGTACTTGGCCAGCGCCGGTTTGTCCTCGGCGAACATGCGGTTGATTTCGTCCATGCGCTGGTACGGGTTGTCGATGGACTTGCCTTCGCCGAGCAGGGTCTGCGCGACGTTTTCCAGACTGAACGAGGGGAAACTCCAGGTCGCCGAACGCAGGGATTCGATGCCGTCGATGATCAGCCGCCCCGCCGCCGAGGCGAAATAGTGATTACGGCTACCGTGCTCACGCCACTGCATCTCTTCGCCGCCACGGCCGATTTTCAGCGGTACGCCGAGGCGCCGGGCGTGTTCATGAAGGATGCGCAAATCGAACTGCACGACGTTCCAGCCAATGATCGCGTCGGGGTCGTGCTGTGCGAACCAGTCGTTGAGTTTTTTCAGAATGACGGTACGCGAGTCGCAGTATTCGAGGTCGAAGTCGACGAGGCTGGCGTCGCCGTTCGGCGCACCGAGCATGTACACCTGACGCTGGCCACAACCTTCCAGGGCAATCGAATACAGCTCGCCGGTTTCGGTGGTTTCGATGTCCAGCGAGACCAGTCGCAGCTTCGGTCGATAGTTCGGTGCCGGTTTGAGGTGAGCGTTGAGCAACACGCCGTCGGCATCGGCAGTGCCGCTGAAAAACACCGGGGCGGTGATGAAGCGCTCCATCAGATAGCGTTCCGGCGGGCGCACGTCGGCCTCGTAGACGTCGATACCGTTGCGGTTGAGCGCGGTTTCCAGGCGCATCAACTGGCCGTGTTGCTGGCAATACAGACCCAGCACCGGGCGATGCTGGAAATCCTGCAGGGCCAATGGGCGCAGTTCGACGTTCTTTTCGTCGTGCAGGAGGCGCTCGGCGGTGGCACGCTGTTCGGCGGGGATAAACGCCACCGACGGTTGATGCGGCAAGCGCACACGGCGTGGCCCGGCGTCGGTCGCCAGCCAGAACTCGACTTCGGTGCCGGCGGCGGTGTCGCGCCAATGCCGGGTCAGGACGAAGCCCTGCGGTAAATCCACCACTGCAACCTCGAAATTTGAAACAGAGGGGCATTCTACGCAGCATTGCGTGGGATGACCCTGGCGATAAATTGTCGGCAGTCGTGGAAAAATCCGCCAAATGACGTTTTTTGCGTGTTATCTGCCGCTTTGCCACCTTGCCCTGCGCGCTTGCGTCTACGATGCTTGGATAACAACGACAACACCTGAGTAACCGCCATGAAGACCGTCGCCCAACTGCTCAAGCTCAAAGATCAGAAAAATCAGGAAGTGCATCAGATCAAGCCTGATCACATGGTGCTCGAAGCGCTGATGAAGATGGCCGAGAAAAACGTCGGCGCCTTGCTGGTGGTCGAAGACGAGCAAGTGGTCGGCATCATCAGCGAACGCGATTACGCACGCAAACTGGTGCTGCATGGTCGTTCATCGGTCGGCACCCCGGTGCGCGACATCATGGTGTCGAACGTGATCACCGTGGACACCCATCAAACCGTCGACACCTGCCTGGGCATCATGTCCGACAAACGCCTGCGTCACTTGCCGGTGGTGGAGAACGGCAAGTTGATCGGCTTGCTGTCGATTGGTGACCTGGTCAAGGAAGCGATTGCCGAACAGGCCGAGCTGATCAAACAGCTGGAGCAGTACATTCGCGGGGAATAAATCCCCCTCCCTATGATCGTTCCCACGCTCCGCGTGGGAATGCCTCCTGTGACGCTCTGCGTCACGCGTTGGGACGCGGAGCGTCCCGGGCTGCGTTACCACGCAGAGCGTGGGAACGATCATCTGCGGTGTGTTCAAGAAGGCCAATGCCGGGCAAAGACCGGCGCCAACACCGTATGCCGGTCAATGCGCTGCAACCACGCATAAAACCCCGGTCGCGTCTGACGCAAATGCTCGCGGCTGCCCGCCCAGCGCGTCACCACTGCCGCCAGCACATCCAGTGCCCCCGGCGTTTCATCATCCAGATACAACTCGGCGGAAAACTGGTCGGCGAACACCTCCCAACTCCAGTGCAATCGCTCGCGGGCGCCGGCTATCAGGTTCTGCCGCGACGCTTCGTCAGGCATCAGCAGCCAGCGCTCGGGATAATCGATCACGCCGATGGCCGCGTAGCAGTTGCTGACGATATAAACCATGCCGCGAATGGCCTGATCACGATCGGCCGCCTCCACCGGCAACAGGCCCGACTGTGGAAACATCAGGCCCAGGTGAATCAGAATCGCCGCGCTCTCGGTCAACGCACTGCCGTCGGGCAGTTGCAACGTCGGTATCTGTTTCAGCGGATTGAGTTTGGCCAACGCTTCGGCGGCTTCGGTGCTGGCTTCGATATCAATGAAGCGGTAAGCGATCTGGCACAGCTCCAGCGCCGCTTCGATGGCGGCTGCGCCTGAGTTTCTGTGCCCGTAGAGCTGGTACATAGCCGATCCCCCGAATTAAGCCTCTGCCAAGGGTAGATGGCCGCAGGCAGGATGTAGAAAAAATCTGCGTGTGTATCGGTTTTGGCACGTTTTTTCCATGCAATCGCGACTTGCGAATTCAAACCTCGCAAAACAGCGCTGATGGTGCCCATCCCGCACCAAGAGCAATCATCGAACGCTATCCGCGTTCTTGTAAGGTGCGATACCGAACCAAAAGTTCGTGTGTCCGAGCTGGCAACAAGGAGTTCACCGCGTGAATCTTCAAACGCTTTGCCATACGCCCCTCTCTTTGCTTCTTCGTGCACAACGCCGAGTTCAGCTGAACAGTCCCGGCGGCCAACGCACTTACTTTATTACCTGACGCAGCCACCGAGCACTGTATTCGGCGATGACGTATTCGCCGACGGCAGCGTGCTATTTATTTTTTAAATATGATTCGAAAGATTATTGCGCAGCCTCTGTATTAAACGAGCAAAAAGAGGATTGTCGAACAATAACTTCCAATGACTTTGCAAATGCACCAAAACCGCTCCAGCGACTTCAACTATCAAGCATTGCAGACATTGATTCCATTTAAACAAGAACAAGGAACTTCCCCCGTGACCCGCTAAAACATTGGCCCGCACCAAATCGGTCCGCCGCGCACCAGCAAGTGCCCAGGCCGCAAGCCACGCAGCCGCTCTATCCCGCCAATCAGCCGGATACCGCGTACAGCCTGACTCGCCTCTGAAAAAGCTCCGTTAACCGGAGTAACGGGAATCCGTGTGCCAGAGAAAAACCACGGCACTGGCAAAACTTATATAAATGCGACATGGGTAACACTGATGAAATAAGCGTTCTACATTTCGGCAATATCTGGCACAGCCGTTGCAAAACAGAATTCGAGTAATCAATTGCAGGAGCTGCCGAAGGCTCGGGCCGCGATCGGACGATCTTTTGATCTTGATCTTTAAAGGCAGAATCTAAAGATCGCAGCCTTCGGCAGCTCCTACATAAGAACAACACCAGGGATTGGGTAATGAACAGACGAAGTCGATGGCGCTAAGCCAGTAAGTTTGCACAAGCCTTGTTAACCGGATAGTTCAACTAACTATCGGCTTCTGCTCACCTTGAAGAAAGTTGCACCCACCCACTCGAACATCCCCCGGATGTTCGGACGGCACCTTATTGCCCTTCATCAACCCGAGGGAGCTTTAATGAACGATGCGGTAAAGCACAGAACCCTGCCAGGGCCGTTGCGGGAAGCACCGATCCCGTCGCCCTCGGACAGGCCGGCCTTTAAGGCCAATACCTCGCAACCCGGTGGTTTGAACAAACAGCAAATGGTCTTGTTGGTCGCTGTGTCGGCGCTGATACATGGTGGTGCCTGGTGGTTTCTCCAGCAGTCCAGAACCGAGCCATTGCCAACGCCGCCGCAGATTCCGGAAATGACCGTCGAGCTGACCAGCCCGACGCCACCGGCACCGCCCACCCCGGAACCGCCACCACCGCCGCCGCCCCCACCGGAGCCTGAACAACCGGTGGAAGACGAGGACGCGGTCAAGCCTCCGCCGAAACCGGTGGAGAAACCCAAGCCGATCGAAAAACCGAAACCAGTCGAAAAGCCGAAGCCGCTGAAAAAGGTCGAGCCGCCGAAAGCCCCACCCGCGCCGGCGCAACCGGCTGCACCCGCTGCACCGGCCACTCCGAGCGCGCCGCCAGCGCCTGCAGCCGCGCCGGGCCCGGTCAAGGAATCGGCCGCCGTTTCCGGCCTCGCCAGCCTCGGCAACCCGCCGCCGGAATACCCGTCGCTGGCCCTGCGGCGCAACTGGGAAGGCAGCGTGGTGTTGCGCATTCAGGTGCTGGCCAACGGTCGCGCAGGTTCGGTGACGGTGACCAAATCCAGCGGCAAGCCACAACTGGATGACGCCGCCGTCGCCGCCGTGAAGAACTGGAAGTTTATTCCGGCCAAACGCGGTGACACGCCGATCGACGGCTTCGCCACCCAAACCATCGATTTCAAATTGCCGCAATAACGAACGCTCAATCAACGCACAACCGAATAACGCAAGCGAGGTATCACCATGAACGATTTGTCTTCGATGATTGTCCCCGGCGTGCTCTGGGGTCTGGTGCTGTTTTCCGTGGTCAGCTGGGCGATCCTGCTGGTCAAGTCGGCGCAGTACCTGCGCCAGAAAGCGCAGAACAAACAGTTCAGCAAAGCCTTCTGGGGCGCGCCGGATCTGCTCACCGCCGCCGAACACGCCAGCCAGTATCCGGGCGCACTGGCGCGCATCGCCAGCAGTGGTTTCGAGGCGCTGCTGGTGGAAGATTCGCCGCGCACCACGCAACAACTGGCGCACACCATCAACCGTTCGGATCGCCTGGAGCGCAACCTGCGCCAGCAGATCCAGAAGGAACGCCGTTCGCTGGAAAACGGTCAGGCGATCCTCGCCAGTATCGGCAGCACCGCACCGTTCATTGGTTTGTTCGGCACCGTGTGGGGAATCATGGAAGCGCTGAAAAGCATCGGCGAAACCGGTTCTGCCAGCCTTGAAGCGGTCGCCGGCCCCATCGGTCACGCACTGATCGCCACTGGCGTCGGTATCGCTGTCGCGGTGCCGGCGGTGCTGATTTACAACTTCTTCCTGCGCCGCTTGAAGCTCGCCTCGGCCGACATGGATGACTTCGCCCACGACTTCGACGCCCTCGCCTCGCGCAGCGCGTTCTCCATCAGTCGTCAGGCCATCGCCAGCAAAACCACCACCGCCGTGCGGGAGGCCAGCTGATGTCTTTTTCTACTCAGGACAGCGATGAAGTGCTCAGCGAAATGAACGTCACGCCATTGGTCGACGTGATGCTCGTGCTGCTGGTGGTGTTCATCGTCACCGCACCGCTGATGACCAACGCGATCAAAGTCAACCTGCCGAAAACCGACGCCGTCGCCCCCGCCGAGAAAAAAGACCCGGTGGTGGTCAGCGTCGATCAGGACGGCAAGTTCTATCTGGCGAAAACCGAACTGGCCCCGGAATCCCTCGAAGCCAGCCTCAAGGAAGTCAAGGCCAAGGACGCCGAAGTACGCGTGCAGTTGCAGGCCGATTCCGCCGTCAATTACGGCCAGGTCGCCAAGGCTATGGCGTCGATCGAACGCTCGGGCATCACCAAGATTTCGGTGATGACCACCCACTGAGTGCGGTGCCGGGCGCGCAGTGAAAGACGCGCCCGCCACCGCCCGCTGAATCCTGTCGCAACCAGCCGACCGAAAAAACGCCACGCGTCTTCGGAGGGGATCGGCTTGCTTGAAGAAAGTGGTTTTCCGCACGCGGTATCACCGATAGCGGAGCAATGAGGGGCTCACAAGGCCAATTCGATAACGTCTGAAAAGTCGGAAATAACCATGCTGATGAACACTCCACGCTTCACGCTCAAACCCTTGGTGGCAACGATTTCTCGTCACCGTTTTGTTCCGTTGTATCTGGTGGCCATGGGGATGGGCGCCGGGACCGTGCAAGCCGCCGAAGAAGACAGCGCGGCCGTGCCCGCTGCGGCGGCAGTGGTTGCGCCGACCACACAACTGCAACGGGTCGAAGTGACGGGTTCGGCGATTCGCCGGGTCGACGCGGAAACAGCGGTGCCGATCACCATTCTCAAGGCTGACGAGCTGCGCAAACAGGGCGTGACCACCACCGCCGAACTGGTCCAGCGCATCACCGGCAGCCAGTCGATCAACAACAGTGCCGGCTCGGTCGGCGCGGCGACGGGCGGCGCCTCGTTCGCCGACATGCGCGGCATCGGCGCGAACAAGACGCTGGTCTTGCTCAACGGTCGACGCTTGGCCAACAACGCCTTGTCGGGCACCAACTCGGCCGGCGGTGCGGTGGATCTGAACATGATCCCGTTTGCCGCCATCGAACGGGTGGAAGTCCTGCGCGACGGCGCCTCGGCCTTGTACGGCACCGACGCCATCGGCGGCGTGATCAACTTCATCACCAAGAAATCCATGACCGACGGCCAACTGACCCTCGGCGGCGAAACCCCGACCCACAGCGGTGGCGGTGCAACCAAAGACATGAGCGCCAGTTGGGGCTACGGCGATCTGCAAGAAGACCGCTTCAACGTCCTCGGCGTGTTCAACTACAACAAGCAGCAAAACCTCGACGCCAACGACCGCTCCTTCGCCCGCGACTACGATCCCGGTCGCGGCCTCGATCAGACCTCCGGCACTGCATTCCCCGGCAACTACAGCCAGAACGGCAACGCCACCAACCCGCTGGCCAACAGCAATTGCAACGGGCCGAACCTGGTCGCGCGCGACGGCTTGTGCCGCTTCAGCACCCGCGAATACATCGACCTGATTCCGCAAACCGAAAAGACTTCGTTCTTCGGCAAGACCACCGGCAAACTCGCCGACGACCACAACGTCAATCTCGAATACTTCTGGTCGCGCAACAACAACGCCACCGCTGTCGGCCCGGCGCCGTTGACCGGTCTGACTCTCGACGGCTCGTCGCCCTACTACCCTGGCAACGGCATCACTCCAGCGCCGACCGATTTCACCCTCGACCCGACCCAACCGGTCGATGTGAACTGGCGCGAAACCGCCGCCGGCCCGCGCGAATCGAAAGACCAAAACACCAGCCAGCGCTTTCTGCTGAGTTTCGATGGTCTGGTTGGCGGCTGGGACTACAACGTCGGCGCTTCGTACAACCAGAACAAAATCGTCTCCAGCGTTACCAGCGGTTATGTCAGTGATCAAGCGATGATCAATGGTCTGGCCAGCGGTTTGCTCAACCCGTTCGGTCCGCAGTCCGCTGCCGGTCAGCAGTATATCGATGACGCGGCGTACCACGGTGCCTACACCACCGCCGTCGGCCGGGTCGCCGGTTTTGACGGGCGCATCAGCCGTGAAATCGGCGACTGGTTCGGTGCAGGCCCGTCCGGCCTGGCCTTGGGCGGAGAATACCGCAAAGAGAAATTCCACCAGGATTTCGAGTCGTTCGCCGGTGACATCCAGAGCCTCGGTATCGACCCGGCCGGCAGCGTCGAGGGCGACCGCAGCGTGAAAGCCGCCTACGCGGAAATCAACGTACCGGTACTCGACAGCCTCGAACTGTCCGCCGCCGTGCGCCACGACAAATACAGCGACTTCGGCAGCACCACCAACCCGAAATACTCGTTCCGTTATCAGCCATTGAAAGAGCTGGTGGTGCGTGGTGCGTACAGCGAAGGTTTCCGTGCGCCGTCGCTGTATGAGTTGTATTCGCCGCGCAGCATCACCTTCACCCAGGGCTACTACAACGACCCGGTGCTGTGTACCGGCGGCGTGGTGCAACCGGGCGGCAACGGTGGCCGCGATTGCGGTCAGCAGTTCCTCAATCAGATTGGCGGCAACGAAGATCTGGCCCCGGAGAAGGCACGAAACGTAACGCTGGGCTTCGTCTATCAGCCGATCAACAACCTCTCGGTGGGTCTGGATTTCTGGTGGATTCACATCTCCAACCAGATCCAGCCGTTCCCCGAATCCACCGTGTTTGATCAGTCCGGTTCCTACCCGGACCGCTTCGTGCGCAACGCCGACGGTACGCTCAACTACATCGTCACCGGCAACGCCAACCTCGGCATCGTCGAAACCAACGGTGTCGATGTGTCGCTGGATTATCGCTTCCCGAACACGCCGTACGGTCAGTTCGGTCTGGGCCTGCAAGGCACCTATGTTGACGAGTACGACTTCCAGAGCACGATCAAAGGCCCGTTCACCGACAAGGTCGGCGACTTCCAGGGTGACGGCGTGATCGCGCGCTGGAAACACAACCTCACCGGCAGCTGGACCTTCGGCGCGGCGCGGGCGTCGCTGACCAACCGCTTCACCACCGGCTACAACGACTACGACCGCGATACCCACGCGCGCGTGGCGTCGTATTCGGTGTGGGATCTGTCGGCCGGCTACACCTTCAACAAGGTGCTGGATGTCGATGCCGGGATGAAAAACATGTTCGACCGCAACCCACCGTTCTCCAACCAGGCCTACAACTTCCAGAGCGGCTATGACCCGCGTTACACCGACCCGCTGGGCCGTACTTTGTTTGCGCGCATGACTTACCACTTCTAACCGAGAGCACCGCAACTCCTGTAGGAGTGAGCCTGCTCGCGATAGCGTTTATTCAGTCAACCTTGCAGGGTCTGACTTGGCCTCATCGCGAGCAGGCTCACTCCTACAGTTTTGATCTGTGTGCATTCAGGAATTAAGGAGTGACTTCATGAGTTTTTTGCGCAACATGGCTGCTCTGCTGCTCGGCAGTGCGCTGCTGTGCACCGGCACCTCGGCGTTGGCCGGCGGCAGTTATGCGCTGACGGTGTACGGCGAGGCGCCGAAGTATCCGGCGAACTTTCAGCACTTTGATTTCGTTGATCCCAAAGCGCCCAAGGGCGGTTCGCTGAGTCGCGCGTCGATGGAAATCGGCCAGTACAACTACATCAGCCCGTATGCCGATCAGGGCATCTCCGTGGTGCAGGTCAATGACTGGGTGTACTCGCCGCTGGCGTTCCGTTCGCTTGACGAGCCGTACACCGTTTACGCGCTGGTCGCGCAGCAGATCGAGCGCGACCCGCAAGGCTTGTGGGTGCGTTTCACCCTCAATCCGAAAGCACGCTTCGCCGACGGCACGCCGATCACCGCCGAAGACGTGCGCTACACCTTCAACCTGCTGATGACCAAGGGCAGCCTGAGTTATCGCCAGCAATACGCCGACGTCCAGGACGTGCAAATCGAAGGCCCACGGCAGGTGCGTTTCACCTTCAAGAACAACCTCAACCGCACCCTGGCGCTGGATCTGGCGACGATGCGCATCGTCCCCGAGCACTGGTGGCAAACCCGCGACTTCGCCAATGGCGGCGGTTTCGAGCCACCGCTGGGCAGCGGCCCGTACCGGGTGAGCAAGGTCGACGCCGGGCGCAGCATCAGGTTTCAACGCGATCCGGAATGGTGGGGCAAGGACCTGCCGGTCAGCCGCGGGATGTACAACTTCGACACGCTCACGGTGAATTTCTACGGTGACACCGACGTCGCCCGTCAACTGCTGCAGGCCGGTGCGTTCGACTACAACCGCGAGTTTTCTTCGTCCGGTTACGTGGTCGGCTACGACAGCCCGGCACTGCGTGATGGACGTTTGCAGCAATCGATTCTGGCGCCGGAAAAACCCACCACCGCCCAAGGTTTCGTCTTCAACCTGCAGAACCCGATCTTTCAGGATCGCCGCGTGCGCCAGGCGATCAGCCTGTTGTGGGATTTCGAGTGGACCAACAAGCAGATGATGCGCGGCTTCTACGTGCGTCAGAACAGCTTCTGGCCAAAGAGCGAAATGGCCGCCACCGCGCTGCCTGATGCCGAGGAATTGAAGATCCTCGAACCGCTGCGTGGGCAGATCCCCGACGAAGTTTTCACCAAGGTGTATGAGGCGCCGAAAACCGATGGCAGCGGCTACATCCGCGACAAGCAACTGCAAGCGCTGAAGCTGCTCGCCGAGGCTGGCTGGACGCCGCACCACAATCGTCTGGTCAACGCTGCCGGTGAGCCGCTGGAGTTCACTTTTCTCGACGGCCAAGGCGGCTTCGACCGCATGCTGTTGCCGTTCAAACGCACCCTCGCGCAGATCGGCATCATCCTCAACCTGCGGCGGATCGACTCGGCGCAATACATCAACCGCCTCAACGCCCGTGACTACGACATGATCGTCGCCACTTTCCCGCGCAGCGGCGACCCGATCGTCTCCCCCGGCCGCGAGCTGTACAGCCTGTATGCCTCGCAAAGTGCCACGCAAGTCGGCAGTTCCAATTCGATGGCGCTGGCCAATCCGGCGGTCGATCAATTGATCGACGGGCTCGTTCAGGCCAACACCCGCGAAGCCATGGTGCATTACGCCCGCGCCCTCGACCGGGTGCTGCAATGGGGTTACTACATGATTCCCAACTATTACTCCAAAGGCACGCCGACGGTGTACCAGAACCGCTTCGGCATACCCCCCGTGCAACCGGCGTATGACGAAGGCCTCAGCACTTGGTGGGAGGTATCGGCCAAGGCGCTGACCAGCCAGCAGATGCACAGCCAGCTTGCAGGGGGCCAGTGACATGTTGCGTTATCTGAGTCGACGCTTGCTGCTGATCATCCCCACGCTGCTGTGCATTCTGGTGGTGAATTTTCTCATCGTGCAGGCCGCGCCGGGTGGTCCGGTCGAGCAAGCTATCGCCCGTCTGCAAGGCTTCAGCGGACACAGCATGGGCGGCGGTGGCGAGGTCGCCGCAATTGGCGGTGCCGGGCGCAGCAGCCGGGGTCTCGACCCGGCGCTGATCGAGGAAATCAAACACCACTACGGCTTCGACAAACCGCTGCATGAACGCCTGTGGCTGATGCTGAAAAACTATGCGCAGCTGGATCTGGGCAGCAGTTTCTTTCGCGGCGCCAAGGTCACCGACCTGATCGTGCAGAAGTTGCCGGTGTCGCTGTCGCTGGGCTTGTGGGCGACGCTGATCACTTACCTGATTTCCATTCCGCTGGGCATTCGCAAAGCGATCAGGAACGGCAGCGCGTTTGATGTCTGGAGCAGCACGGCGATCATCATCGGTTACGCGATGCCAGCGTTCCTCTTCGCGATTCTGTTGATCGTGGTGTTTGCCGGCGGCAGCTACGTCAACTGGTTTCCGGTGCAGGGGCTGGTCTCGGACAACTTCGACAGCCTCAGCACCTTGGGCAAGGTCGGCGACTATCTCTGGCATTTGGTGTTGCCAGTGACGGCGCTGGTGATCGGCGGCTTCGCCACGCTGACGATCCTGACGAAAAACAGCTTCCTCAACGAGATCAGCCGCCAGTACGTGATCACCGCGCGGGCCAAGGGCCTGACCGAGCGCCGCGTGCTCTACGGCCATGTGTTTCGCAACGCCATGTTGTTGGTGGTGGCCGGTGTGCCGTCGGCACTGATCGAGGTGTTTTTCGCCGGTTCCTTACTGATCGAAACCATCTTCAACCTCGACGGCCTCGGGCGCATGAGTTACGAGGCGGCAGTGTCGCGCGACTATCCGGTGGTGTTCGGCGCGCTGTTCCTGTTCACCCTGTTCGGGCTGTTGATCAAGCTGATCGGCGACCTCTGCTACACCCTGCTCGACCCGCGCATCGACTTCTCGGCGAGGACTGCCTGATGTTCACACTGTCTCCTCTCGGTCAGCGCCGCGTTGCGCAATTCAAAGCCAATCGGCGCGGGCGCTGGTCGTTGTGGCTGTTTTTCGGTCTGTGCCTGATTTGCCTTGGCGGCGAGTTGATCGCCAACGACAAGCCGCTGGTGGTCCGTTATCACGACGCTTTCTACTTCCCGATCCTCAGTGATTACCTGGAAACCGACTTCGGTGGTGAGCTGCCGTTTCAACCGGATTACGCCAGCGGCTACGTGCACAAGCTGATCGAGGATCAGGGCGGCTGGATGCTGTTTCCGCCGATTCCGTTCAGCTACGACACGGTCAATTACGACCTCAGCGAACCAGCGCCGAGCCCGCCGTCCTCGAGCAATTGGCTGGGCACCGATGATCAGGCGCGCGACGTGTTGGCGCGGGTGATCTTCGGCACGCGGATTTCGATTCTGTTTGCGCTGATCCTTACCGGCATCAGTGCGTTTATCGGCATCGTTGCCGGGGCATTGCAGGGTTATTACGGCGGTTGGGTCGACTTGCTCGGGCAGCGCGTGCTGGAGATCTGGTCGGGGTTACCGGTGTTGTACCTGCTGATCATTTTGTCCGGGTTTGTCTCGCCGAGTTTCTGGTGGCTGTTGGGGATCATGGCGCTGTTTTCCTGGTTGGCACTGGTCGATGTGGTGCGTGCCGAGTTCCTGCGTGGGCGCAATCTGGAATACGTCAAAGCCGCGCGGGCACTGGGCCTGACCGACAACGAGCTGATGTGCCGGCACATCCTGCCCAATGCGATGACTTCCACCCTCACCTACCTGCCGTTCATTCTGACCGGCGCCATCGCCACCCTGACTGCGCTGGATTTTCTCGGTTTCGGCATGCCGGCGGGCACCGCGTCGCTGGGCGAATTGATCGGTCAGGCCAAGCGCAATCTGCAAGCGCCGTGGCTGGGGCTGACGGCTTTTTTTGCCTTGGCGCTGATTCTGTCGTTGTTGGTTTTCATCGGTGAAGCCTGCCGTGATGCATTCGATCCACGATCTTGAGCCAAGGAGCTGAGATGAACGACAACCTGATTGAAATTCGCGATCTGCGCGTGGCCTTCGCCGGGCAGGAAGTGGTGCACGGTTTGAACCTCGATATTGGTCGTGGCGAATGCCTGGCGCTGGTCGGTGAGTCCGGCTCGGGCAAGTCGGTCACGGCGCATTCGATCCTGCGTTTGCTACCGGGCAAAAGCGTCAGCAGCAGTGGCTCGATCCGCTACAACGGCGTGGATCTATTGCACGCCAGCGAGCAGCAGATGCGCGGTTTGCGTGGCAACCGCATTGCAATGATTTTTCAGGAGCCGATGACTTCGCTGAACCCTTTGCACACGGTGGAAAAGCAGGTCAGCGAGGTGCTGGAGATTCACAAGGGGCTCAAGGGTCGCGCCGCCCGCGAGCGGACGTTGGAGCTGCTGGAGCTGGTTGGCATTCGCCAACCTTTGCAGCGCTTGAAAGCCTATCCGCATCAGCTCTCCGGCGGTCAACGGCAACGGGTGATGATCGCCATGGCGCTGGCCAACGAGCCGGAACTGTTGATCGCCGACGAGCCGACCACGGCGCTGGATGTGACGGTGCAGCAGAAGATTCTCGAGTTGCTGATCGAGTTGCAGCAGCGCCTCGGCATGTCGCTATTGTTGATCAGCCACGACCTCAACCTGGTGCGGCGTATCGCGCAACGGGTGTGCGTGATGCGCCACGGCGAAATCGTCGAACAGGCGGAATGCGAAGCGCTGTTTCGGGCGCCGCAGCATCCTTACAGCCGCCTGCTGATCGAGGCCGAACCGAGCGGTGCGCCAGTGCCCAGTGAGTACGAGCACAACCTGCTCGAAGTCGATGATTTGAAGGTGTGGTTTCCCTTACCGAAAGCGCTGTTCAGCCGCCAGCAGGATTACATCAAAGCCGTGGACGGCGTCAGTTTCACCCTGAAACGCGGCAAGACCTTGGGGATTGTCGGTGAGTCCGGCTCGGGCAAGTCGACGTTGGGCCAGGCGATCCTGCGGCTGGTCGAGTCCGAGGGCAATATCCGTTTCGGCAACAAGCAGTTGAGCCTGCTCAATCAGCGCTTGATGCGGCCGTTGCGCCGGCAGATTCAGGTGGTGTTCCAGGACCCGTTCGGCAGCCTCAGCCCACGGATGTCGGTGCAGCAGATCATTGCCGAAGGCTTGCTGACCCATGGCATCGGCACCGAGGCCGAACGGGAGGCGGCGGTGATTCGGGTGCTGGAGGAAGTCGGCCTCGACCCGCAGAGCCGCCATCGTTATCCCCACGAGTTTTCCGGTGGCCAGCGCCAGCGCATTTCCATCGCTCGCGCACTGGTGCTGGAACCGGCGCTGATTTTGCTCGATGAACCGACCTCGGCGCTGGATCGCACGGTGCAGAAGCAGGTGGTGGAGTTGTTGCGGCAATTGCAGATCAAGCATGGGCTGACGTATCTGTTCATCAGCCATGATCTGGCGGTGGTGCATGCGTTGGCGCATGACTTGATGGTGATCAAGGATGGCAAGGTGGTTGAGCAGGGTTCGTCGCGGGAGATTTTCGCCGCGCCCAAACACCCCTACACCCAGGAACTGCTGAACGCCTCCGGCCTCAAGCCCAACGCCCCCCCCTGTAGGAGTGAGCCTGCTCGCGATAGCGGTATCCCGGTGACATAAGTTTTGACTGACCCACCGCCATCGCGAGCAGGCTCACTCCTACAAGGGATTGGGGTGGGTCATTGAAATTTATTTTTCAGGCACTGCATCCAAACGCCTCCACCACGGGTAGTCCTTATAACAGCCCCCTTCGGCTGTCAGCGGTTTACCCTTTTTGGAGAAACATACTGATGAACATCACCCAGCTGATTGGCCTCACCGGTTTGCTCGCCCTGTCGTCGACAACCTTCGCCCAAAGCAACTATCCCGACGCGATCAAAGTCCCGGATGGCCACAAGATCGCGATGGAGACCACCGGCGTCGGCGAGATCACTTACGAATGCCGCGATAAAGCCAATACGCCGGGGCAGACCGAGTGGACCTTCGTCGGCCCGAAAGCGGTGCTCAATGACCGCAGCGGCAAACAGGTCGGCACCTACTTCGGTCCGCCGGCCACCTGGCAGGCCAAGGACGGTTCGAAAGTCACCGGTACGCAACTGGCGGTGGCACCGTCGACGCCGGGCAACCTGCCCTATCAACTGGTCAAGGCCAATCCCGCCGAGGGCAAAGGCGCGATGACGGGCGTCAGCTACATCCAGCGCGTCGCGCTCAAGGGCGGCGTCGCGCCGGGCAGTGAATGCACCGCGGCGAACAAGGGCAAGCAGGAAGTGGTGAAGTACCAGGCCGATTACATTTTCTGGGCAGCGAACTGATCCCTAAGACTTATCCTAACCCCCTGTAGGAGTGAGCCTGCTCGCGATAGCGGAGTGTCAGCCGGCATATTTCTTGACTGACACACCGCTATCGCGAGCAGGCTCACTCCTACAAGGGGAATTGGGTAGTGTGGATGTTTGGAGAATGTGAGCTAGATTGCACGACATGCCTTTAGCCGAATCCGCTTTCGATTACGAAGCCCGCCTCGCCGCCTGTGCCCGTGGTGAGCGCTCGGCCCTGCGCGATTTGTATGTGCAGGAAGGCCCGCGTCTGCTCGGCGTGGCCAAGCGGCTGGTGCGCGATACGGCACTGGCGGAGGACATTGTTCATGAGGCGTTTATCAAGATCTGGAACGGCGCGGCGGGTTTCGATCCGACGCGGGGTTCGGCGCGCGGCTGGATGTTCACGGTGACGCGGCATCTGGCGCTGAATCTGCTGCGTGATCAGAGTCGTGAGACGTCGCTCGGCGTTGAACACGAAACGGCCGGCGATGCTGACGAGTTCGACGCCCACGCGCATTCGGCGCGCATTCATCGTTGCCTCGAACAACTGGAGCCGCAACGCCGCCACTGCATCCTCCACGCCTACGTCGACGGCTACAGCCACGCGCAGATTGCCGCACGCCTCGACACGCCGCTGGGCACCGTCAAAGCGTGGATCAAACGCAGCCTCAACGCCTTGCGGGAGTGCATGGGATGACCACTGAATCGGCGCAGGAACGCGATGAACTGGCCGGCGAATACGTGCTCGGCACCCTGCCTGCCGAGCAGCGAATCGAGGTGCAACGGCGCTTACCCAATGATCCAGAACTGCGCGCAGCGGTGGATGCCTGGGAGCGGCGTCTGCTCGAGCTGAGCGATCTGGCGCCCGCGCAACAGCCATCGGCGCTGCTGTGGCCACGCATCGAACGCAGCCTCGAACGACTCACACCTGAAACGGTGTCGACCTCATGGTGGAACCTGCTGCCACTCTGGCGCGGGCTGAGTGCTGCCGGGTTGGCCGCGACCTTGATACTGGGCTCGATCCTGCTGACCCAGACCACGCCGAAGCCGAGTTATCTGGTGGTGCTGGTCGCGCCGCAGGACAAGGCGCCGGGCTGGGTGATCCAGGCCAGCAATTCGCGGGAGATTCAGTTGATTCCGCTGGGCGTGGTCGAGGTGCCGGCAGACAAGGCGCTGGAGTTCTGGACCAAGGCTGACGGCTGGCAAGGCCCGGTGTCGCTGGGTCTGGTCAAGCCTGGGCAGGCGCTGTCAGTGCCGTTGGATAAACTGCCGCCGCTGCAACCGAACCAGTTGTTCGAACTGACGCTAGAGGGTGCCAACGGCTCGCCGATCGGCAAACCGACCGGGCCGATTCAGGCGATCGGCCGCGCGGTCAAAGTGCTGTGAGCAAGCGTCAACCGGCCTTGGCCATGCAGCGTTTGTAGCGCTCGTCCACACGCTTGGCGAACCATGCGGTGGTGAGCTTGCGAGTGATCTTCGGGCTCTGCAAAACGATCCCCGGTAACACCGCACGCGGCAGGGTTTTGCCCTCGGCTTTCTCCGCCAATTCAAACACTCGTTGATAGAGCTTGGTCTCCTCGAATTCCAGGGTTTTGCCCTTCTCCAGTTGATCGCGAATCGTCGGGTTGCGCATGCCCAGCGACTTGCCGAGGGTACGCACTGCCAGTTCGGTGCCGCCGGGCATGATCGAGTCGTAGCGGATCAGGTCGCCATCAAGCGCTAGCGGGATGCCCGAGGCGCGGCTGACGGCATTCTGGAACGCCGCATTGCGGCTGGCGTACCAACCGGCGTTGAAGTCGGCGAAGCGATACAGCGGCTCGCGATAACTCACCGGATAGCCAAGCAAGTGGGCGATACCGAAATACATGCCACCACGCCGACTGAACACTTCGCGGCGGATCGTGCCGTCCACCGGGTACGGATAATCCTTGGCGTGCTGTTCGGCAAACTCGATGCTGACCTGCATCGGCCCGCCGGTGTGCACCGGGTTGAAGCCGCCGAACAAGGTGCGACCCATCGGCACCCTGCCGATAAAATCATCGAAGATCGCGCTCAACTCTTTCTCGCTGCGCGCGGCATTCAGGCGTTCGCTGTAGGTCTTGCCGGTGGTGGAGCGCACTTGCAAGGCACCACTGACCAACAGGCTGGGGATGTGCACTTTGGCGGCGCGACGGTCGATTTCGTCGCGGGCGATTTTGCCCAGGCCGGGCACGGTGGGGTCGGCCTGGAAGGTGGATTCCTGTTCGGCGACAGCCAGTACCGAGCAGAGGTTTTGCGTGGTCGGGCTGATGTTCTGCGCGGCAAATGCGGCGTAGATATCGGTGGCCCAGCCTTGGCGGTCGGCGGTTTTCGTCGGCATCAACCGGATGATTTCTGCCTTCACTTCGGCAGGCGGACGCGGTACCGGTTCATTGCTGCGCTGGCCCGCGCAACCGGCGAGCACCAGCAGTGCGGCGATGGTGATCGGTAATTGAAAGTTGTGCATGAAGCTTTATCCAGTCCGTTAAGCCCAAACCACCATACACAATCCGTGTAGGAGCTGCCGCAGGCGGCGATCTTTTGATTCTAGAAAACAAGATCAAAAGATCGCAGCCTGCGGCAGCTCCTACAGGTGATGTGTGTTTTGAGAGAGTGATGACAAACTGATTGCAAAACGTTACTGAGAAAATCTATCATTTGCGCCTGGAGTCGCATTTGCGCAAGGAGTTCCGCGCCGCCCTTACTTTTTCCAACCGGCCGCGCGCCTCCAGGTCCCCACATGCCCGCTTCAGCTCGACTCGCCGTCCCGTTTCGCCCGACGCTTATCGCCCTGCTGTGCTCCCTGACTGTCACCGCCCACGCCGCCGACGGCGATACCAAGGCGTTGGTGCTGGACGACGTCAACGTCAATGCCCAGGCCCCGACGCCTAACGCCCTGCCCCCGGTTTACTCGGGTGGCCAGGTCGCCCGTGGCGGCCAGCTCGGCGTGCTGGGTAATCAGGACATGATGGACGTGCCGTTCAGCGCCGCGTCCTACACCGAACAACTGATCCAGGACCAGCAGGCCGAAGACGTCGCCGACGTGCTGCTCAACGATTCGTCGGTGCGTCAGGCGTCCGGTTTCTCCAACCAGGCGCAGATCTTCATGATCCGTGGTCTGCCGCTGACCGGCGATGACATTTCCTATAACGGCCTCTACGGCGTGCTGCCACGGCAGATCATTTCCACCGACGCCCTGGAGCGCGTGGAAGTGTTCAAAGGCCCGAACGCCTTCATCAACGGCGTGACCCCGACCGGCTCGGGCATCGGTGGCGGCGTCAACCTGCAGCCAAAACGCGCTGGCGACGAGCCGCTGCGTCGCTTCACCACCGACATCAACAGCGAAGGCCGCGTCGGTCAGCACTTCGACATCGGCCAGCGTTTCGGCGAAGACAACCGTTTCGGTGCGCGGGTCAACCTGTCCCAGCGCGAAGGCGATACCGCCATCGATCACGAGAACCAGCGCTCGAAACTGTTCTCCATCGGCCTCGATTATCGCGGTGACGCTCTGCGTGTTTCCGGCGACTTCGCCTATCAGAAAGAACGCGTCAACGGTGGCCGCAACTCGGTCAACCTCGGCACCGCCACGCACATTCCGGATGCGCCATCGGCTGATACCAACTATGCGCCGAAGTGGGGCTACACCGACATCGAAGACACCTTCGGCATGCTCCGCGCCGAATACGACCTGAACGACAACTGGACTGCCTACGCCGCTGGCGGCGCCAAGCACACCCGTGAAGTCGGTCGCTACAACTCGACCACACTGGTCGGCAACAACGGCGCGTCGTTCACCACTGGCTCGTTCATTCCTCACGATGAGGACAACACCAGCGTCATGGCGGGCCTCAATGGCAAGTTCAATACCGGCCCGGTCAGCCACAAGCTGAACTTCGGCCTGACCGGCATCTGGGCTGAGCAGCGCAGTGCCTACGATTTTGACCTGACCAAATACGCCAACAACATCTACCACCCGGTGGAAACACCATCGCCGGTCGGCAACTTCGCCGGTGGCGACAACAGCGATCCGGGCATCGTCGGCAAGACCTTCAACCGCAGCGTGGCGATTTCCGACACCCTCGGTTTCTTCGATGATCGCCTGCTGATCACCGCCGGTCTGCGTCGCCAGCAACTGGTCGTGCAAGGTTACAGCTACGCCAGCTACGGCAGCGGCCCGCGTTCTTCGAGCTATGACGAATCGATCACCACGCCGGTCTACGGCATCGTGTTCAAACCGTGGGAACACGTGTCGTTCTACGCCAACCACATCGAGGGTCTGGCGAAAGGCCCAACCTCGCCGACCAGTTCCGGCGGTTTCCGCGTGACCAACGGCAACGAGGTTTACGCACCGGCCCGCTCCAAGCAAACCGAGGCCGGGGTGAAGGTCGACATGGGCACTTACGGCGCGAGCCTGGGTGTCTATCGCATCGAACAGCCGAGCGATGGTTACTGCGAAATCGACAGCGCCACCACCTGCACCTACGTGCGTGAAGGCGAGCAGGTCAACAAAGGCGTGGAAATGAACGTCTTCGGCGAGCCGATCCAGGGCCTGCGCCTGATCAGCGGCCTGACGTTGATGGACACCGAACTGAAGAATACCCTCAACGGCGCCAATGACGGCAACCACGCCATCGGCGTGCCGACCTTCCAGTTCAACGCCGGCGCCGATTGGGATGTACCGGGCCTGCAAGGCGTAGCGCTGAATGCGCGGATGCTGCGCACCGGTGGCCAATACGCCGATGCGGCGAACAACCTGAGCCTGCCGACCTGGAACCGCTTCGATGCGGGTGCGCGTTATGCGTTCAAGGTCTCGGAGAAGGACGTGACCGTGCGTCTGGGCGTGGAGAATCTGGCGAACAAGAAGTATTGGGAATCGGCTCAGGGTGGATATCTGACTCAGGGTGAGCCGCGGGTTGCGAAGTTGTCCGGGACTATTGATTTCTAAGGCTGAAAAGCCCCTCACCCTAACCCTCTCCCAAAGGGAGAGGGGACTGACCGAGGTGTTCTTGCAAGTTACACCGACGTGTGCCATCGAGTCGAACTCAGGTTCTGAAAGGCACCCAAATCGGCTCCCTTTCCCCCTCACCTTTCAAAGGAGAGGGGACTGATTGCGGTGTTCTTTCGAGTTACGCCGACGTGTACCATCGCGTCGAACTCAGGTTCTGAAAGGCCCCCAATCGGCTCCCTTTCCCCTCGCCCCCTTGGGGGCGGTCCGACGTTTCGGGAGGGCTGGGGTGAGGGGGTAAATTTCACTGTCACCAAAATCTCCTGCCGAACACCCGAAAAAAGGCCCCACAGCCTCACCGCTGCGGGGCCTTGTTCCGTCTGGCCGATCCACTGGCCACCCTCGCCTTCTGATCCATACTTGCTGCACAGCAAACGGAGGACAGGCCCATGCACCGCAGCGACGTATTGATCATCGGCGCCGGCCCGACCGGACTGGTGTTGGCCCTGTGGCTGAGCAAACTCGGCGTGCGCGCGCGCATCATCGATAAAACCGCCGCGCCCGGCACCACCTCACGGGCGCTGGCAGTGCAGGCGCGCACCCTTGAGTTGTATCGGCAACTCGATCTGGCCGACACCGTGGTACGCAACGGCCATCGGGTCGCAGCGGCGAATTTCTGGGTCAATGGCAAACCGGTCGCGCAGTTGCCGCTCAATCGCATCGGCGAAGGCCTCACGCCTTACGCATTCGTCGAAATCTTCCCGCAGGATCAGCACGAACGGCTGCTGATCGAGCGCCTCGAAGACTATGGCGTGACGGTTGAACGCAACACCACGCTGGAAAGTTTCGAAGAAAGCGGCGACGGTCTCACCGCGCATTTGCGCCTGGCCGATGGCGAGCAGGAAATCTGTCAGGCCTGCTACCTCGCAGGGTGCGATGGCGCCCGCTCAGTGGTGCGCAAAACCCTCGACGCCGGGTTTCCCGGTGGCACCTATCAGCAGATTTTCTACGTCGCCGACGTCAAGGCCAGCGGCCCGGCGATGAACGGCGAGTTGCATCTGGATCTGGATGAAGCGGACTTTCTCGCCGTGTTTCCGCTGGCCGGCGACGGCCGCGCGCGGTTGATCGGCACAGTGCGTGACGAGCGCGCGGATCGCGCCGAAACTCTGGAATTTTCCGACGTCAGCAGCCGCGCCATCGAACACCTGAAAGTGCACATCGAAGACGTGCACTGGTTTTCGACCTACCGCGTGCATCATCGCGTGGCCGAGCACTTTCGCAGTGGTCGCGCCTTTCTGCTCGGCGATGCCGCCCATGTGCACAGCCCGGCCGGCGGACAAGGGATGAACACGGGGATCGGCGATGCGATCAATCTGGCGTGGAAACTCGCCGCGGTACTCAGCGGCGGCGCTGAATCAAACCTGCTCGACAGCTATGAAACCGAGCGCATTGCCTTTGCCCGCCGACTGGTTTCGACCACCGATAAAGTCTTCAGCTTCGTCACCGCCGAGGGACGCATGGCTGATCTGCTGCGCATGCGCGTGGCGCCATTTCTGATCCCGAAAATGGCCTCGTTCGAAGCCAGCCGCGAATTTCTCTTTCGCACGGTCTCGCAAGTTACCCTCAACTATCGCGGCATGCCGCTCAGCCAGGGCACCGCCGGCCACGTGCACGGCGGCGACCGCTTGCCGTGGGCGCATGATGGTGAGGGGGATAACTACGAACCGCTGCGCCAGCCGTGCTGGCAGGTGCATGTGTACGGCGACACCAGCGACGAAATGATCGCCTGGTGCCACGAACATCACTTGCCGCTGCATGTGTTCGATTGGCGCCCAGCGTTTGAAACGGCGGGGTTGGGGCGTAACGGTTTCTACCTGCTGCGCCCGGATACCTATGTGGCGATTGCGGATAACAGTGCAGATCCGAAGGTGATCGAACGTTACTTACGCGATCACGGGATCCGCCCGTTCTTTGCCTGCCTCTGACCCAAGGAAACCACAAGAACCTGTGGGAGCTGGCTTGCCAGCGATAGCGGTGGATCAGTCAAGATTGATTTTGACTGTGCTGACGCTATCGCTGGCAAGCCAGCTCCCACAGGGTTGTGCGTTGGTCTTTAGATCCCGGCCAAGGCCAGATCCATCGCAAAGTAAGTGAAGATCAAATCAGCACCCGCACGCTTGATCGCGCCGAGGCTTTCGCGCACCACACGATCTTCATCAATCGCACCAGCCTGTGCGCCGAACTTGATCATCGCGTACTCGCCGCTGACCTGGTACGCCGACAGCGGCAGGTTCGAGGCCTCGCGAATGTCGCGGATGATGTCGAGGTAGGCGCCGGCCGGTTTGACCATCAGCGCATCGGCACCTTCCTGTTCGTCAAGTAGTGACTCGCGCAGGGCTTCGCGGCGGTTCATCGGGTTCATCTGATAGCTTTTGCGGTCGCCTTTCAGCGCGCTGCCACCGGCCTCGCGGAACGGGCCATAGAGCGCCGAAGCGAACTTGGTCGAATACGCCATGATCGGAATCTGCGTGAACCCGGCGGCGTCGAGCGCCTGGCGAATCGCCCGCACCTGACCGTCCATCGCTGCCGAGGGCGCAATCACATCAGCGCCAGCGCTGGCTGCTGCCACCGCTTGTTTGCCGAGGTTGATCAGGGTCTGGTCGTTGTCGACTTCATGGTTATGCATCACGCCGCAGTGGCCGTGATCGGTGTATTCGCAGAAGCAGGTGTCAGACATCACGATCATTTCCGGCACGGCGTCCTTAGCGATGCGCGACATGCGCGAAACCAGACCGTCTTCGCGCCAGGTGTCGCTGCCGTTGCCATCCAGATGATGCGACACGCCGAAGGTCATCACCGACTTGATGCCGGCGCGGGCATAGCGCTCGATTTCGCTGGCCAGTTTGCGCTCGGGAATGCGCATCACACCGGGCATGCTCTTGATCGGCACGAAATCGTCGATTTCTTCTTCGACGAAGATCGGCAGGACCAGATCGTTCAGGCTGAATTCGGTTTCCTGGAACAGGCTGCGCAGGCTCGCATTGCGGCGCAGACGGCGGGGACGTGCTTCGGGGAACTGGCTGGACATGGGGCTTTCCTGAAATCGGCAGATGAGACGAAAGTCGTAGGGGGCGAAGCTTATGCCTTGCGGGGGTTGGGGTACAAACCTGGATCAATCAAGAGAGCGTTACTGAGTGCGCAATAATCTCACCGGATTGTGCACATCTCTTGTAGGAGTGAGCCTGCTCGCGATAGCGGTGTGTCAGTCGATATCAATGTTGACTGACACACCGCTATCGCGAGCAGGCTCACTCCTACAAGGGTTTGTGTTTAGTCAGGAGGGAATGGTCAGCCCTCGGATAACTGCTGGGCGGGCGAGGAAGCGCTCCAGCACACGGGTGACATTGGGGAAGTTGCTGATGCCGACCAGATCACCCGCTTCATAAAAGCCGATCAAGTTACGCACCCACGGGAACGTGGCGATGTCGGCGATGGTGTAGCGCTCGCCCATGATCCAGTCGCGTCCTTCCAGGCGACCGTCGAGGACTTTGAGCAGGCGTTTGCTTTCGTCGACATAACGATCACGCGGGCGCTTGTCTTCGTAATCCTTGCCGGCGAATTTGTTGAAGAACCCCAACTGGCCGAACATCGGGCCGATACCGCCCATCTGGAACATCAGCCACTGAATGGTTTCGTAGCGCAACGCGCCTTCCTGAGCGAGCAATTGGCCGCTTTTGTCGGCCAGATAAATCAGGATCGCGCCGGACTCGAACAACGGCAGTGGCTGGCCTTGCGGGCCGTGAGGGTCGAGGATCGCCGGGATCTTGTTGTTCGGGCTCAGCGACAGGAACTCGGGTGAATGCTGATCGTTGGCGTCGAAAGCGACCTTGTGCGGCTCATACGGCAGGCCAATCTCTTCGAGCATGATCGAGACTTTGACGCCGTTGGGGGTCGGCAACGAGTAGAGCTGAATCCAGTCAGGGAACTGCGCCGGCCATTTTTGGGTGATCGGGAACGCGGACAGATCGGGCATGGGAAGCATCCAGTCACAAATTGAACCCCGATCATAATGTAGGCGCTGCCGCAGGCTGCGATCTTTTGATTTTGAGCCTTTGAACAAGCGTAAAAGATCGCAGCCTGCGGCAGCTCCTACACGAACCGTAACATCCTGTCGTTAACCTGCAACCAAGCCGTTGGAACGAGCCGTTAAAGTGCTGCGCATTCGCCCGGATCGAACCAAATGGGCCTCAGGGGACTCTGAGCTATGCCTTTCTCGCAGAGGAAGCCGTTCACGACAGGGAAATCACCCGGTGCTGGGAGCCCGCGGTGCAAAGGTTTGTCAGCCTTAACCGAATTTGCTGAAGAATCCTTTATTACATGACGAACCTTTTGAGATTCGCCAAACGCTTCAAACATCGCGCCTATGTGGTCTTGCCCTCGCTGCTGGCGGTCAGTGCATTGTTCCTGTCGCTGGAGTCCAGCGAAAGTCGCGCGCAACCGGTCGACGGCACCCAGACCCTGGTGTTCCTGCGCCACGCGGAAAAGCCGGAGGGCGGTCTCGGCCAGCTCAACTGCCAGGGCTTGAACCGCGCGATCGACCTGTCGACGCTGCTGCCGGCAAAATTCGGCAAGGCCGATTACGTGTTCGCCGCGAACCCGACGCGCAACGTCGAGGAAGGCGAACTGGACAACTCCTACAGCTACATTCGTCCGCTGATGACCATCAGCCCGGCGGCGATCAAGCTCGGCCTGCCCGTGAACATTGAGTTCTCCGCCAATGACACCAGCGACCTGGCCCGCGAACTGCTCGACGACAAGTATCACAACTCGACGATTTATACCGCGTGGTCGCACGGCTATCTGCCGGAATTGATCAACAAGGTCGCGGGCAAAGCGGTCGGCGGCAAACAGAACATTACCGATGACTGGTCAGGCGATGATTTCGACTCGCTGTATGTGCTGACCCTGACCTGGCACAACGGCAAGGCCAGTCTGCAGAGCCACAGCTACAAGCAGGGGCTGGATCATGGCAAGGAAACCTGTCCGACCTGAGTCATTCGTTGCCTTTACAGGCCCCATCGCTGGCAAGCCAGCTCCCACAGTTATCGTGGATATCCATAATATCTGTGTCCACCCACAATACCTGTGGGAGCTTGCTTGCCAGCGATGAGGCCGGCAAAAAACACTATGAATCTTTCTGGTTCACCCGCTCGCGAAGATACTCAAGCACCGCCCCACGCTCCCCGGCGAACTCGATCCGCCCGCCCTTCTTCTCGCGCTGAAACACATACATCGGGTCGTAATACTCGCGCAGCAAGCCCTCGATCCAGCCACGATGCAGATCCACTGCGCCGCTGCGCGCCTGCTCAATCAATGCCTCTTCCATCAACAGCAACATGCGCTGATGCCGCTCGCCGCCGAGGCGTTTCTGCACGTTATTCAGGCTCTCGAGCAGGCGCTCCGAGAACAGCGTAAAGCCCTCCTCCCCGTGCACCGTGGCAAACTCCGCCGACAGATCGACCACGTAATCACGCAGGATCCGCTCGACGCGATCGTCAAAACGGTCTTCCAGCCACACCATCGGGTATTGCTGCATGCCCTGGTACAGCGGCAGCGGCAAGGCACAGCTGCCGACCACCCGGCTTTCGTCCTCGAGCACGAACTGCTCGATCCCGGCATCGCGCTTTTTGAGGATGTCGATGGCCAGACGGTTTTCAAAATCGATGTTCGACGGCTGCCCGGTGGCGCGCTTGCCGAAACTGGAACCGCGATGATTGGCGTGGCCTTCCAGATCAAGGCCATTGCGCAACTGCACCAGCACTTCGGTCTTGCCGGTGCCGGTCATGCCGCCCAGCAGGACGAAATCACACTGCGCGATGGCCTGTTCAGTGGTATCGATGAGGAAGTTACGCATGGCCTTGTAACCACCACCGACGCGCGGATAGTCGATGCCCGCCTCGTCACGCAGCCATTGCTGGGTGATCTGCGACCGCAGACCGCCACGAAAACAATAGATAAAACCATCAGGATGGACCCGGGCGAAATCGGCCCAGGCCTGGATGCGCTCGGCTTTCACCGCGCCGGCCACCAATTGATGGCCCAACTCGATGGCCGCTTGCTGACCGTGTTGCTTGTAGCAGGTGCCGATCTTCTGCCGCTCGATGTCGTTCATCAGCGGCAAATTGATCACGCCGGGGAATGCGCCCTTGTGAAACTCGACCGGCGCGCGGGCATCCATCAGCGGCCGGTCGTTGAGGAAAATGTCTCGATAGTCAGTGCAGTCGCGGAGCATCAGATCACCTCGACTGCGTTCGTCTGTCGCTCAACCAGTTCGCCGATTGACGCCAGATTCAGACCCAGCTCAGCGGCGACGGCAAGGAACTCGTCATTGCCTTCAGGGGTAACGGCGATCAGCAGACCACCGCTGGTTTGCGGGTCGCAGAGCACGCGTTTGTGCAGTTCCTGCACGCGGCCGACCTTGCTCGCATAGCTGTCGAAATTGCGCAGCGTACCGCCCGGGACGCAGCCCTGATCGAGGTAGTACTCGACGCTGTCCAGACGCGGCACGCGGTCATAAGCGATGCGCGCCGTCAGCTTACTGCCGTCCGCCATTTCCACCAGATGCCCGAGCAGACCGAAACCGGTGACGTCGGTCATCGCCGTGACGCCGGCGAGTTTGCCGAAGCGACTGCCGGGTTTGTTCAGGGTGCACATCCAGTCGCGGGCCACGCCAACATCGGCGGCGCGCAATTTGCCCTTCTTCTCGGCCGTGGTGAGGATGCCGATGCCCAGCGGTTTGGTCAGGTACAACAGGCAACCGGCGGTCGCGGTGTCGTTGCGCTTCATGTGGCGTTTTTCCACCAGACCGGTGACGGCGAGGCCGAAAATCGGCTCCGGCGCGTCGATCGAATGCCCGCCCGCCAACGGAATGCCCGCCGCGTCGCAAACGGCGCGGCCGCCGCGAATCACTTCGCGCGCGACTTCCGGCGCCAGCACATTGACCGGCCAGCCGAGGATCGCGATGGCCATCAGCGGATCACCGCCCATCGCGTAGATGTCGCTGATCGCGTTGGTCGCAGCAATGCGGCCGAAGTCGAACGGGTCGTCGACGATCGGCATGAAGAAGTCCGTGGTCGAGACCACGCCGCGTTCGGCATCGATCTCGTAGACCGCCGCGTCATCACGCGAGGCGTTGCCGACCCACAGTTTCGGATCGAGGTTCTGCGCACCGCTGCCGGCCAGAATCACTTCCAGCACCTGCGGGGAAATCTTGCAGCCGCAACCGGCGCCGTGGCTGTATTGGGTCAGACGAATCGGCTCGCTCATGGGGGAGTCTCAGGCAGTTAATGGGGCCGATTCTAGCAGAGCGCGCCGGGTCTATCCGATCGTTCCCACGCTCCGCGTGGGAATGCAGCCCGGGACGCTCCGCGTCCCTTCACGGAGCCGGAACGCGGAGCGTCCCTGGAGGCGTTCCCACGCAGAGCGTGGGAACGAGCAGCTTGAGGCAAGGCAAAAAAAACCGCCCTCACGGGCGGCTAAAAGTGCTTCGACCCTAAATCAGAAGCCAAGGCTGAAGCTGATGGTCATCGCATGATCGTTGCTGTCGTTCGACAGTTGGCCCGAGTAGCCGACGCCGAGTTTGCCGGTCGGGCTGATCTGGAAGTCCACGCCGGCTTCGACAATCGCGCTGTCCTTGGCAATCGGCACGCCTTGGGTGCTGAACGAGGCGCCGCCGTCGATGAAGGTCAGGTCGGCGTCAGGCTTGGTGTCGCCGAAGGCATGCCGCCAGCCGATGGCCGCGCGCGGGGTGAATTGCCCGCCGTTGGCCAGGGTGATGACTTTGCCGGCGCGCACGCCGAGGGTCGAGAAGGTGATGTCCTGATCGGCATCGGCTTCCAGGCGCCCTACTCCGCCTTTCTCCTTGGCCTTGTCGCTGTCGTAGTTGACGTAGGCCAGCCCGGCGAAAGGCTCAAGGGCAATGCCGCCGGCTTCAATCGTGTAACCGACTTCACCGAACACCTGCGCGCTACGAGCGTCGTAATTGGCCTTCAGACGGTCGTTGTAGCTGCCGACGCTGACGTCGCGTTTGGTTTCGATGTCGTGCCAGCTGTAAGCCGCGCCGAGGCGCACCGCCAGTGCATCGAACTGCGAGTTGAGGTACGCCGCCAAGTGGTAGCTTTCGACGGTGGCATCCGAGCGACGATCATGTGCGTCGAGGTCGCTGCGGGTATAACCAGCGGCCATGCCCACGCGCCACTGGTCATCGAGTTGCTTGTCGGTGCCGAGCATGAAACCGCTGAGGTTACGGTCGAGGCTGGCGCTATTGCTGTCGCCATCCGACTCACCCCAGGCGCCGAGAGCGCGGGCCCAGCCAACCATTTCGCCGTGGCAACCGTTGCTGCTCAGTTGGTTGCCACCTGGCGCCAGGGCACGGCGTGGATCATCCGCCGCGCTGCATGACGGTTGGCGCATGCGATCGTTGACCGCGTCGCGCACATAGCGCGAATCCTCGAGGATGGCGCTGGCGGTGCTGGCGTGGATCTCACCGGACAGACTGTCGAAGGCATTACGCGCACCGGCAACACTGAGGTTAACGATCTCGTTCTGCAACGCCGCGCCCGCCGGGCCATTGTTCGACAGCGCGGTGGCGGTTCTGAACTGGTTGCCGGTGGCGGCGACATCGGCGAACGAGTTGCCATTGCGGCTGACCACCAGGTTCACTGCATTGGTGTCATATACCAGTGCAGTGTTGAGGAACGCGTATTGCGGCAGGTCTGCGGCGCTGAAGGTGCCATTCACGCCACCACCCGCGGTGATCAGCGAATACGTGGTGTTGCCGGTGAACGGTGCCAGCGAGTTCACTTGCAAGGCGCCGCCCAGCGTTGCGGTGCCGCCGATTGCCAGTGGCGTCGCGGTTGGCGAGCTGACCGTCAGGGCCAGCACACCATCGCTGGCGTTGGTCAGGTTACCGGCCACGCTCAGGGTGCCTGCTTCGGAGCCCGAGGCGACAACGCCATGGTTGACCACCGAACCGACACTGCCGTTACCACTCAACCCCGCGCCATTGGCCACGGTGACTTGCCCGCCCAGCGAAGCCCGCGCCGACCGGCTGCCGACTTGCAGCACGCCTTGATCGACCGCCACAGTGCCGCTGAACGGATTATCGCCGGTCAACAGCAAGGTGCCGGTACCGCGTTTGAGCATCGCGCCAAGTCCGCGCAACGATCCGTTGAACTGACCATTGAAGTTCTGCACAAAGAACAGCGAAGCATTGTTGAGGATGTTGCCTTGCAGGCTGGTGGTGTTACCGACCAGCGTACCGCCGCTGACCGTGGTGCCACCGCTGTAGGTGTTGGCGCCGCTCAATACCAGCGTGCCGGAATCAAGCTTCTCGATGCCCCCCGTGCCCACCAGCGGCGCGGAGATTTCCGCACTCCCACCGGCATTGACCCGCACTGGCGCGAGGCTGCCGTCCGCGCCGTTGACCGGGGTCAGCGTACCGCCAGCCCCCGGAACCAGGCTGTAGCCGCCGGCGAGGAATTGCAGACCGGTGAAGTTCTGATTGCCCTGCACGGTAACCGTACCCGCTTGACCGCCGAACACCGCGAACTGACCATTTGCAGCCAGGGCCTGAGTACCACTCGGATCGGTCCAGTTGGTGTCCGGCCCCCACACACCGCTGCCGCCACCGATGCTGCCGTCCGGATTGGTGGTGCCACCGTTCCAGAACTGCACCTCACCCGGGGTGCCTTGCACCAGCAGGTTGATCTGATTGGCAATCGCAGTTTGCAGGGTCAGATTGGCCGCCGACACCGGCAGGCTGCCATACACCAGACCGTTGTCGGTCAGGCTGCCGCCGTAGCTGAACAGTTGATAAACCCCGGTGCCGAAGCCGCCGGCGTTGCTGATGTTCAACGTACCGTCGAGGGTCAGATTGCCGGCGACATTGACCACGGTGGTCGAACTGGTCGCCGAGCCGAGGCTGAAGTCCAGATTGGTCCCCGAGGACAGTGCCAGCGAACCGACCGACAACGGCGTTGCTGTAGCGCCACCGACCAGCGTCGCACCGTCGGCCAGTTGCACAGCGCCGCCGAACTGGCCGCTGCCGCCGACGCCTGCGCCGCTGGCAACGTTGACGTTGGCACTGTTGAGCGTGCCATAGACCAGCAGGCTGCCGGCTTGCACCGAGGTGTTGCCGCTGAAGCCATTGTTGCCGGTCAGGAGCAAATCGCCGCTGCCGGTTTTGTTCAGCGTGCCCGCGCCGGTGAGGTTGCCGGTGTAGCTGCCATCGGCATTCTGCTCAAAGGTCAGCGTGGCGTTGTTGACGATTGCACCTTGCAGGCTGCTGGTGTCGCCGAATGTGCTGCCGCCGTTCAGCGTGGTGCCGCCGCTGTAGGTGTTGGCGCCGCTGAGGGTCAGATCGCCTGCGCCATTTTTCACCAGACTGCCCGCGCCAGTGACAGCGCCGATCAGCGTAGTGTTCTGGTTGCCGGCGAGGGTCAACTGCCCGCCCAGATTGATCGCGTTGGCCAGTTGCAGCGCCGAGGTGCTGTCGAGACTGCCATTGCCGGTCACGTTCAATGCACCGCTGCTGATCGCGCTGTTGTTGCCGAGAATCAGCGTGCCAGCGTTGAGCTGCGTGCCGCCGCTGTAGCTGTTATTGCCGTTGAGGGTCAGGCTCGAAGCGCCGGCCTTGATCAGGCTGCCGCTGCCGCTGACATCGCCATCCAGGGTCAGCACATTGGAACCGGCGACGGTCAAGCCACCGTTGACCAGCACATCATTGGCCAAGGTCGCGGCGGTGTTGCTGTCCAGCGCGGTACCATCGGCGGCGGTCAGGACGCCGGTGCCGAGCGCGGCGTTGTTGCCGACGACAATCTTGCCGCCGTTGAGCGCCGTGCCGCCGGTGTAGCCGTTGGCCGCGTTGAGCACCAGCGTACCGGTGTCGTATTTGCCCAGCGTGCCGCTGCCATTGATCGCCACACCGAGGGTTGCCGTGGCGTTCGGGTCAACCCGCACCGTGGCATTGCCCAGCGAACCGTTGACCAGATTCAGCGAGCCCGCCGTGCCGTTCACCAGGCTGTAGCCATCGGTGACGAACTGCATGCCGGTGATGGTTTGCGCGCCATTGACGGTGACCGTGCCGGCCGCGCCCTGGAACACCGCGAAATTGTTGGTCCAGGCCTGGTTGGTGGTGCCGTTGACGTCGGTCCAGTTGGTGGTGCCGGTGCCCCAGGTGCCGCTGCCCCCCTCCACCGAACCATTGGCCACCAATTGATTGCCGTCCCAGAATTGCACGGTGACGCCCGGTGCGGTGACCAGCAGGTTGATCTGATTGGCCAGTGCGGTTTGCAGTTGCAGATCGCCCGGGCTGACGCTACCCGGCAACGTGCCGAAGAGCATGCCGTTGTCGGTCAGGCCGCCGGTGTAGTCGATCAAGCGATAGACGCCGCTGCCGAAACCACCGATGTCACTGACGTTGAGGGTGCCGTCGAGGGTCAGGTTGCCGCCGACACTGACCAGCGCGTTGCCGCCGCCGGACACCGGAGTGCCAAGGCCGACGTCGAAGTTGGAATTGCCGTTGAACACTAGCGAACTCACGTTCAGCGTACTGCCGGTGACGCCCGCCAGATGACCGCCATCGGCCACGGTCACGGCACCGGTCAAGGTGCCGCTGCCACCGAGCGTACCGCCGCTGTTGACCAGCACATTGCCGCTGGCCAGCGAGCCGTTGACCTGCAGGGTGCCGGCGTTGACGTTGGTGTCGCCGGTCAGGTCGCTGATACCGCTGAGGGTCAGCGTGCCGCTGCCGAGTTTGCTCAGGCTGCCGTCACCGCTGAGGATGCCGGCGAAGGTGCTGCTGACGTTGTTGCCACCGAGGCTCAACGTATTGCCCGTACCGATCAGCGCCGTGCCGCTACCAGTGAGGCTGGCTAGGCTGCCCGATGCACCGAGATTCAGCGCCGCGCCACTCGCGAGATTGACCGTGGCGTTGTTGCCCAGCGCCGCGCCACTCAGCGTGGTCAGGCTGCCGGACGCTACATCGAAGGTGCCGCTGAAGGTGTTGCTGCCGCTCAGGGTCACGTCGGCCAGACCGTTTTTGCTCAGCGTACCGGCGCCGGCAATCACACCGCCGAGGGTCAGGTTGTTGTTTCCGGCCAGGGCCAGATTGGCATTGACGTTGAGGTTGTTGGCCAGCACCAGTGGCGCGGTGTTGTCGAGGGTCGAGGCGCCGGCCACGGTCAGCGCGCCGCTGCCCAGAGAGCCACCCGTGCCGAGAGTCAGCGTGCCGGCATTCAGCGTGGTACCGCCCGAGTAGGTATTGATGCCATTGAGCGTCAGGTTCGACGCGCCGTTCTTGATCAACCCGCCCGCGCCGCTGACCACACCTGCAAGGGTCAGGTTGTTGCTGCCGGTGTTGCTCAGGTTGGCGTTGAGCACCACATTGTTGCCCAGGCTCAGCGCACTGTTGCTGTCCAGCGCCGAGGCGCCCGCCACGGTCAGGTTGCCCAGGCCCAGTGCCGAGTTGCTGCCAGCGGTCAGGGTGCCGGCGTTGAGGGTGATGCCGCCGAGGAAGTTGTTGTTGCCGCTGAGGGTCAGGTTGGCTGCGCCGTTTTTGCTCAGGCTGCCGGCGCCGTTGACCGTACCGGCCAGGGTCAGATCCGCCGTGCCGCTGATGCCGAGGTTGCCGGCCAGATTGACTGCGTTGTTCAGCGAAACCGCAGTGCTCGCATCCAGCGTGGTGCCGCCCGCCGCGTTCAACGTGCCGGAGCCCAGCGCCGAGTTCGACGCCAGAATCAGTCCGCCGGCGTTCAAGGCTACCGGGCCAAGGAAGGCGTTGTTGCCGCCGAGGGTCAGGTTGGACGTGCCGGTTTTGATCAGGCCACCGGTGCCGCCAATCACGCCGTTAAGGGTCAGTGCATTGCTGCCGACGATGGTCAGGTTGCCGTTCAGCGTCGCGGCGTTGGCCAGTGTCACCGCCGCGTTGCTGTCCAGTTGCGTACCGGCATTCGCCGTCAATGTGCCGGTGCCGAGCGCGGTATTGCTGCCGACGATGATTTTGCCGCCGTCCAGTTGCGTGCCGCCGGTATAGGTGTTGGCACCGCCGAGCACCAAGGTGCCGGCGTCAAGTTTATTGAGGATGCCGCTGCCATCGATATTGGCATTGATGGTCGCGGTCACGCCCGGATCGACGCGCAACGAAGTGGTGCCGCCGGTGCCGTTCACCGCCGTGAGTTGCCCTGCCGCGCCGTTGACCACGTTGTAGCCATCGGTGAGGAATTGCATGCCGGTGAACGCTTGCGTGCCGTTCACCGTCACCGTGCCGGCAGTGCCCTGGAACACCGCGAAGTCGCCGGCCCAAGGTTGGTTGACCAGACCGTTGGCGTCGGTCCAGTTGGTGCCGACCGCATTCCACGTGCCGCTACCGCCATCGACCACGCCGTTGGCGATGGTCTGGCTGCCGTCCCAGTAACGGATGTTGCTGTTCGGCGCGGAGACTTGAATGTTGATCTGATTGGCCACGCCGGTCTGCACCAGCAGATCGCCAAGACCATAACCGACCGGCACGCTGGCCACGTCCAGACCGAGGTTGGTCAGGGCGCCGGTGTAGTTGAACAGGCGATATACACCAACGCCAAAGCCGCCGGCATCGGTGACGTTGAGATTGCCGTCGAGGGTGAGGTTGCCGCCGACGTTCATCAGCGACGCGGTCGACGGTGTGCCCAGGGCCACATCAACGTTGCTGCCGGCGCCAAGAGTCAGAGCACTCGCCGACAAGGTGTTGCCCGACGACAACGCCAGATGCCCACCGTTGTTGATGTTGATCGCGCCGAGCGCCGAGCCGGTACCGGTCAGGGTGCCGCCGGTATTGACGTTGACTTGCGCACTGCCCAGCGAACCACTGAGATTCACGATACCGCCATCGATCGCGGTGTTGCCGGTAATGCCGTTGATCCCGGTGAGGTTCAAGGTGCCGGTGCCGACTTTGACCAGGCCGCCGCTGCCGCTGAGGTCACCGTCGAACGTGCTGGTGACGTTGCCGGCGCCGACGGTCAGGGTGTTACTGCCGGTCAGTTGCACACTGCCGCTGCCGGTCAGCGCGCCGAGGCTGGCATCGCTGCCCAGATTCAGCCCGGCGCCGGCGCTGATGTTGACCCCGGAAGTGTTGCCCAGCGCATTGCTGTTGAGGGTAGTGACGCTGCCGGACACGATATTCAGCGCACCAGTGAAGGTGTTGCTGCCAGCGAGGGTCAGATCCGACAGACCATTTTTGGTCAGGCTGCCAGCGCCATCGATGATGCCGTTCAAACTCAAATCGTTGTTGCCGGCGACGGTCAGTCCGGCATTCAGGGTAATGGCGTTGCCGATGCCAAACGAGGCGCTGTTATCCAGCGTTGCCGCGCCACCGACGACCAATGCGCCGCTGCCCAGACCGTTGGCATTGCCCAGAGTCAGCGTGCCGGCGTTGAGCGTGGTGCCGCCGCTGAACGTGTTGTTGCCGTTAAGGGTCAGGTTGGCCGCGCCGTTCTTGATCAGTTGGCCGGTGCCACTGGTGACGCCGCCGAGGGTCAGGTTCTGCGTGCCGCCCACGCTCAGTGCCGCATTCAGAGCCACGGCGTTGTTGAGGCTGACCAGCGGCGAGTTGCTGTCCAGCGTCGCCGCACCGGCGACAGTCAGAGCACCGGAACCGAGTGCCGAACTGTTGCCGACAGTCAGGGTGCCGGCGTTCAGCGTGGTGCCGCCAAGGTAATTGTTGGCCGCGTTGAGAATCAGATTGGCCGCGCCGTTTTTCACCAGACTGCCGGCGCCGCTGACCAGCCCGGTCAGGGTCATGTTTGCCGTACCGCCGATGTTCAGCGCACCGGCCAGTGCCAACGCATTGTTCAGGCTGACCGCCGTGTTGGCGTCCAGCGTGGTGTTGGCCGCCGCGTTCAACGTGCCGGAGCCCAGCGCGGTGTTACTGCCGACGGTCAGTTTGCCGGTGTTCAACACGGTGTTGCCAAAATAAGTGTTGGCGCCGTTGAGGGTCAGATCGGCAGCGCCGTTCTTGGTCAGCCCACCGATACCGGCGACCACGCCGCCCAAGGTCAGCGCATTGCTGCCGCCCAAGGTCAGGGTGCCGGCGAGGTTGACGTTGTTGGCCAGCGTCGCGGCGGTATTGGCATCCAGCGAAGTGCCGTTCGAGGCGTTTAGTGTGCCGGTACCGAGTGCTGTGTTGGAGCCGACCACCAGCGAACCGGCGTTCAGCGCCGTGGTGCCGGTGTAGGTGTTGTTGCCGTTGAGGGTCAGGCTCGAAGCGCCGGTTTTGATCAGCCCGTTGCCGCCACTGATCACCCCGCCGAGGGTCAGCGCATTGGCGCCGCCAGCGGTGAGGTTGGCGTTGAGAATCACGTTGTTGTTGAGGGTCACGGCGGAGCTGCCGTTGAGGGTGCCCGCGCCTTCCACTGACAAGGCGCCGGTGCCCAGTGCCGCGCCGTTGCCGACAGTCAGGCTGCCGGCATTCAGCGTGGTGCCGCCGCTGTAGGTATTGGTGCCATTGAGCGTGAGATTGGCCGCGCCGTTTTTCACCAGTTGGCTGGCGCCGCTGATCACCCCGCCGAGGGTCAGCGCGTTGCTGCCACCAATGCCCAGGCTGTTGTTGAGAATGACCGCGTTGTTGAGGGTCACCGCCGCATTGCTGTCGAGGGTTGCCACACCGCCGACGGTGATATTGCCGCTACCAAGCGCGGCGTTGGCACCCGCCGTAATCGTGCCCGCGTTCAACGCGACGGCACCAAGGAAGGTGTTGGCGCCGTTGAGAATCAGATTGGCCGCGCCGTTTTTGGTTAATCCGCCGCTGCCGCTGACAATGCCGCCGAGGGTCAGGTTGGCGCTGCCGCCGACGTTCAGATTGCCGCCGAGCGAGACCGCGTTGGTCAGCGCCACTGCCGTGCTGGCGTCGAGCGTAGTGCCCGCCGCTGTGGTCAACGCGCCAGTGCCCAGCGCGGTGTTGGAGCCGACAATCAGCGTGCCGGCATTCAGCGCGGTGCCGCCGGAGAAGGTGTTGTTGCCGCTGAGACTCAGGTTGGCGGTGCCGTTCTTGATCAGGTTGCCGGTGCCGCTGACGATACCGCTCAGGCCCAGTGCCTGCGTGCCGCCAAGGGTCAGCGCCCCGGTCACCGCGACCGCGTTGGCCAGGGTCACCGCCGCCGTCGCATCCAGCGTGGTCCCGGCGGCGGTATTCAGCGCACCCGTGCCCAGCGCGGTGTTGCTACCCACCAACAGACTGCCGGCATTGAGCAGCGTGTTGCCGCTGTTGGTGTTGTTGCCGGTCAACGTCAGGCTGGCGGTGCCGGATTTGGTGATGCCGCCGGTGCCGCTCAACACGCCGCCGAGGGTCAGGGCATTGCTGCCGAGCACATTGAGCGCGCCGGTCATGCCGATGTTATTGGCCAGGGTGACGTTGGTGGTGCTGTCCAGACTGGTACCGGCGGCAGTGTTCAGCGCACCGCTGCCCAGCGAGTTGTTATTGGTCACCAACAGGCTGCCGGCGCTGAGGGTGGTGGTGCCGGTGAACCCGGTGTTGACGCCGCTGACCGTCAGGCTGCCGCTGCCGGTTTTGGTCAAGCCACTGCTGCCGCTGATCAAGCCGCCGAGGGTCAGCGCGCCGGTGCCACCGGCGGTCAAGGTGCCACCGAGGTTGATGGCGTTGGCCAGGCTGATCGTGCCCGGTGCGCTCAGGGTCGTCGCGCCGGTGACGTTAAGGGTGCCGGTGCTGAATGCCTGATTGTTGCCGATCTGCACCGTGCCGCCATTGAGCGTGGTGTTACCCAGGTAGGTGTTGGCGGCGCTGAGGTTAAGTTGGCCGGTGCCAGCCTTGGTGAAACCGCCGCTACCGGAAATCACCCCGCTCAGGGTGGTGGCGTTGCCGCCTTGTACCGTGACGCCGCCGGCGCCGAGGGAGATCAGGTTGCTGATGTTCAACCCGGCATTGCTGGCCTGCAGAACCCCGCCGTTGGAGGTGAGCACACCGCTGCCGAAGGTGGCGTTGTTGTTGAAATTGGCGATACCGCCGTTGAGCGTGGTCGCGCCACTGACCAATGGCCCCTGCAAGGTCCAGGTGCCGCTGTTGAGGGTCAGGTTGTTGAAGTTGATGTAGGTGGCGCTCGATGCCGTGCCAGTCCCGGTGATACCACCGCCGACGCCAGCCGGATTTTGCAGGACCAGGCTGTTGGTGCCGCCCGCACCGCCATCGACCGTGCCGGTTGGCGCAAAGGTCAGGTTGATATTGACCAGACCACCAAGGCCAACGCTGATCTGTACACCGTCACCGACGTTGACGCTGGAGCCGGTCACCGCAGTGAAGGTGTTGGTGCTCGCCGCGCCCATCGACACACCGCCGGTAATCGCACCGGCGTTAGTGAAGGTGTTGCCCGCCGCCGACGTTTCGAAGGCGATTCGGCCGTTGATGACGCCGGTGTTGCTGTTGGTCATGTTGACCTGCGAACCACCGTAGACACCGATCACCGGGGTATCCGCCAATGTGATGCCGCCGATCGAGAGTCCTGTCGAGGTGATGGTGCCGTTGTTGGTGATGCTGGTGGTGCCGGTTGCCGCGTTGTTAACCGAAAGGGCCAGGCCGTCGATGCTCGTCAGGTTGAGCCCCAGTAACATCCCGGTGCCCCGCATGATCGCGCCAGCGTTGTTGAGCACGCTGACCGTGCTGGTAGCGCCGCTGCCGATGAATGCCCCGCCACTCAAAACCGACACCAGACCGAGGACTGCCGGGTCGATGATGCCGGAGTTGTTCAGGGTGATGTTGACCCCCGTCAGGTCCATGACATGCCCGCCAAGGGTCGCGTTCATCTGCGCGCCGCTGTTGACGTTGACCGTCAGGTTGTTAGAGGCACTGGCAAAGTCGTTGGGAACCAGTGGCAGTGGCGGCACCCCCGTACACGTCACGATTGAACCGGCCGTGGAGCACGTGGCCAGCGCAGGTGCGCTGACCCCGCCGAACAGCAGCCCGGCGACGCTCAGATGCACAGCAAGGGAAAGTGGGGAAAAACGCGAAACGAGGGCGACACCAAACCTTGCTTCCACGGGCTACTCCTTGTCGTGGCCAATTTCTTCCTTGAAGGCGCGCAGAGCCGTGCTTATTCCACGCGCGAATCAAGACTGCGACGGTCATCACAAAACCGCGTTATTGGGGACAAAGCTAGTAGACGCCCGGCAATGGGGCACGGATTAAATGGTGTTAATACTTTAATACTAGAGGGGTCTGGAATAAGCGTTTCAGCCCATATCCACGGGCCTTCAGCCTGCCGCAACTCCCTGTAGGAGTGAGCCTGCTCGCGATGGCGGTGTGTCAGTCAGCCCACGTTTTATTGATAAACCGCCATCGCGAGCAGGCTCACGCCTACAGGGTTTTGCGGTGAACAGGTATACCTGATCAGTCCGTCAGTTAAATTTACGAATTCATCGATTTTTCATGGCATTGAAAAAACTGGTACGCCTTGTGCAAACGTTTGCGTAACGTCAATCCCCGCGTTTTCACCACAAAACCGTACAAGCCCACGGAACACGGGCCTCGATCCGCAAAAAAGGACTTTCAATGCACGCCGCATCTCCTGTTCGCGCACTGTTTGTGCGCACGCTTGCCGTTTCCTTGCTACTGACCGGCGTTACCGGACTTCTCAGCCAAAGCGTTCTGGCGCAACCGTCGCCTGCCGAGGAATCCGCCCAGGGCGAAGCGCTCAGCCCGGAAGCCAGCCCACCGAAAAAAGGCGCGTACCTGTCAGACTGGTACAACCAGGACCTGATGTTGATCGGCAGCAAAGACATCAGTTTCGGCCCGCAACCGGCCGACGATATCTATCTGGAGTACGAATATTTCGGCCGCAAAGGCCCGTTCGAACTGTACGGCTACATCGACATTCCGAAGATCTTCAACATAGGCAACAGCCACGACAAAGGCGTGTGGGATCACGGCTCACCGGTGTTCATGGAACACGAACCGCGTATCTCCATCGACTACCTCGCCGGTCGTAGCCTGGCCATCGGTCCGTTCAAGGAATGGTACGTCGCGTTCGACTGGATCTACGATCACGGCAGCCGCAAGGAAAATCGCGCCAATACGCTCTACAGCGGCTTCGGCACCGACATCGACACCCATTCGCGGGTCAATCTATCGGCCAACCTCTACGGTCGCTATCAGTGGGAAAACTACGGCGCGAGCAACGAATACTCATGGGACGGCTACCGCGCACAGCTCAAGTACATCATCCCCATCGACAAATTCAGCAACGGTGCTTCGCTGACCTACATCGGTTTCACCAACTTCGATTTCGGCTCGGATATCCACAAGGACAACCCGGCGCGTACCGCTAACGCCACGGTGGCGACCAACGTGCTGCTCTACTCGTTCACCCACTTGCGCTTCACCCTGGTCGGCCGTTATTTCCACAACGGTGGCAACTGGGAGGACGGCAGCGAGCTGAATTTTGGCGACGGCAATTTCCGTGCGCGCTCCAACGGCTGGGGTTACTACGCCGGCGTCGGTTATCAGTTCTGAATCAAGGAGTTTTCCATGCAAGCAATGATGCGTTTGACCCTGGCCGGTGTGGCCCTGCTCTCCTCCACCGTTTGGGCGGGCGAAGCGCCGATCCAACCGAAAGTGGTGTTGATCACCATGTTCGCCCCCGAGGCGCAAAACTGGATTGATCGCCTGGAACTGAAACAGGAAATCCGCGTGCCGGGCCTGTCTGCCGAGTACCCGACCATCCGCTGCAACGCGCAGCAGGTGTGTCTGTTGACCACCGGCATGGGCCAGACCAATGCGACCGCCTCGACCCTGGCCTTGGCCTTGTCGCCGAAATTCGACCTGCGCAAAAGTTACTTCCTGATCGCCGGTATCGCCGGGATCAGCCCGAAGCACGGGACCATCGGTACTGCTGCGTGGGCGCATTATCTGGTGGAATTCGGCACGCAATGGGAGATCGATTCGCGCGATGCGCCGTCAGGTTGGCCGACCGGTTATCTGGGCATCAACACCAAGGGGCCGAACGAAAAACCGCCGTTGGATTACAAGACCGAAGTGTTCGAGCTGAATGCGAAGCTGCAGGACAAAGCCTTCGCCCTCAGCCACAAGGTTGAATTGAGCGAGAGCAAGGAATCGGCGGCGTGGCGCCTGAAATATCCGTCGGCACCGGCCAATCAGCCGCCCGTCGTCACCCGCTGCGACACGCTGGCAGGCAACACCTGGTTTTCCGGCACGCGCCTGAGCGAGCGCGCCGAGGTCTGGACCAAACTGCTGACCGACAACAAGGGCGAATACTGCACGACGCAGCAGGAAGACAACTCGACCTATGAGGCCTTGTTGCGTGCCAGTCGCGAAGGTCTGGTCGATGTGCAACGCCTGGCCGTGGTGCGCGCCGGCTCCGACTTCGACCGCCCGGAACCGGGCGGCAGTGAAGTGGACAACCTGCTTAAGTACGCCGATCAGGGCGGCTTCGTTCCGGCGCTGGAAAACCTTTATCGCGCGGGCAACCCACTGGTGCAGGACATCCTGAAAAACTGGTCGGCGTGGGAAAATGGCGTCCCGCAATCCTGAGCCCTACACCGATCTACTGTAGGAGTGAGCCTGCTCGCGATAGCGGTGTGTCAGTTACCTATGTATCAACTGACACACCGCTATCGCGAGCAGGCTCACTCCTACAGGGGTTTTGCGGTGGGTCAGGGAATTAGGATGACCTTGTCACCGCTGCCCTGATTCACATCCGCATAACGCTGTAGTCCCTCGGCCAACGGCACCTCAACCAACCCTTGCGGCAACGGCAGCGAGCCTTCATCGAAGAACCGCCCGAACTGCTCCAGCATCGCCGCACAGGCTTCAACGCCATATAGCAACGAATTGATCCCGACCACTGAACCGCCCTTGCGATACAGCGCCAGCGCGGGCAATTGCACGTGGCCGTCCACCGGCGCGGCAATGATCGAGATCCGTCCGAAGGTGGCCAATGCCGCCACCGACGCCGGCAGCCAGAAACCGGTGGTGTCGAAAATCACATCAGCGCCGCCGCGATACACCGCGTTGACCTGCGCACCGAGGTCTTCGGGCTTATCCAACTGAATCGTCTGATAACCCTGCGCCTGCAACTCCGCCACCTGCTCCGGGCGCCGCGCCGCCGCCAGCAACTGCGCGCCACGCACTTTCGCCAGCGCCAAAGCAGCGGTGGCCACCGCCCCGCCGCCGATCACCAGCAAACGGGTTTCGGCCTTTACCAGACTGCGTTCCAGCGCATCCCACGCGGTGGTGTAAGGCACGCCGAGGCTGGCCGCCTGGGTGAAACTCAAATGCGAGGGTTTGTGCGCCACACCATTGGCCGGCAGTTTGACGAATTGCGCGTGGGAGCCGTCGGCAAAAAAGCCCAGCTCACGACCGGTGCCCCAGACTTCCTGACCGATCAACGCCTGCGGGCCTTCGACGACGACACCGGCGAAATCCCGACCGGGAATCCGTGGCAGCGTGGTGTAGGGAAAACGCCCGAGCACGTTCTTCACGTCGCTGGGATTCAGGCCGGCAGCCTTGATCTGCACCAGCACTTCGTCAGCGCCGGGTATTGGGGTCGGCACCTCGACGTAACGCAGGGAAGACAGGTCGCCGGTTTTATCGAATTGCAGTGCTTTCATGGGGACATCCACCGAAGGAGAAAAGGAAACTCAGGACAGCCAACCCGCGACCAATTGCCGGCCCATCGGCCACAACTGTTCACCGGCGAGCATGCCGAGCAAGCCGACCAGCGCGATGGCCGGTGGCGCCGGAGAACGGAAATCCAGCGCGCCATAGAGCAGGCCGACGCCGAGACCGATGGCCAGCGAAATCAGGTAGTTCATGGGGGTAACTCCGCCCGTTGAAAGGAATGGGCAAAGTTTAGGGAACCGGCGGGGATGGCATCGGCCAAGGACTTCTGAATTTCGGACAAACCTTTGGAGCCACCACAATCCATTGTAGGAGTGAGCCTGCTCGCGATAGCGTTGTGTCATTCAACTATGCACCAGCTGACACACCGCTATCGCGAGCAGGCTCACTCCTACAGGTATTACGCCAGTCTGCTCAACCGTTGTGAGTCATGAATTGTGAGGGGGCGACGCCGAGTTCGCGGCGGAACATGTCACTGAAACTGCTCGGTGAATACCCCAGCTCCCGGGCAATCACACTCACCGCCACGCCCTGAATCAATTCCGCCACCGCCGTCGCCAGTTGCACCTGCCGCCGCCACTCGGCGAAGCCCATGCCGAGGCTGTCCTTGAACAACCGCGCCAGCGTGCGCACGCTGGCGCCGGCATTTTCCGCGTGCTGCTCGAAGGGAATCGCCAGCGACGGTGCCGCCATCACCGCCTGACACAAATTCATCAAACGCCGATCAGAGTCATCCGGCAGCGGAATCTTCAACTGCGAACGCCGTGCGCGCTTCAGCTCCAGCAACGCCAGCCCGACCAGCGCCTCGTAGTACTGCGGATCACCACTGTCGCCCTGCTCCACCAGCCCTACAATCAACTCGCGCAGCAGACCACCGACCTCGATCACCTGCACCGTCTGATCCAGCGTCGCCGCCAGCGCCGGGCGCAGGTAGATATTGCGCATCTGCAAATCCGACACCACGCGAATCCCGTGCGGCACACCGGGCGGCAACCACACCGCACGCTGCGGCGGCACCACCAACGCCTCATGCGGCGTCTCGACCCACATCACCCCGCTCACCGCATACAGCAACTGCCCCCAGACATGCTCATGCGGCTCGATAAACAACCCGCGCGGATAGGTACGCGCCACACGTTGCACGGGCACATCGGTGTCACTGAGATCGGGGGGCGCGGCAAGAACCATGACGAGCATTCATTGAGGTTGGCGGAGGCGCCATGGTAACCAGTGCACCCACACGTCGCCAACGATAGATACCGTCGGACAATCCGAGTGAATTTTCCCGCAGCGCCGCGATCCCTCTATTACCACAGGGAGGAATACGGGCTTTATGAACAACGCAAAACTCTATGTCATCGACTACACCCTTCACGGCACGCCCAAGTCGTTCATTATCCGCTCGGACAAAATGGACAATGCCGAGGCTTGGCACTGGGCTAGCTGCGATGCCGGTGTCGGTCGGATCCCGCGATTTGGCCGGGAAAAGGTGCAGAAGACCAGCAAACCGATGGCAGAAAAATTCGGCGTGGAAAACGTCGTGTGGCGACCGACCAGCTAAGCTCAGCGTGGCCATCGGTATCATTCGGGGGAATCATCATGAGCAACATCATCAGCCCGGCGCATCTGGACTACGGACTCGATACGCTGTTCGGGCGAATCACCAAGAGCGTGGACTGTCGCGTCGGCCTGGAAGCCGTGGAAGATGATCCATATCGCTTTGCCCTGAAAGTGCCCGCGCCTTTACCGCAAGATCTAGACCAGGCCAAAACCGTGGTTGTTCAGGTTGAGGGCCGGCGGTTACAGGGTACGGTGCGGCATACCGAACGCATGGATGATGCAAGCTTGAAACTGGAAGTGGAGCCTGATTAGGCTCCACTTTTTTATGCGCGCGGTTATTTCGGATGGGCGCAATGGCAGCCTTTGCTTGAGCACTCTTCGCCACTTTTGTGGTGGTGGGCGCAGGCTTCACAGCAGTAGTGTTTGCCGTGGACGGCGTAGGCATGATCGCCTTCCTTGATGGTGCATTTGCAGCCGGGGCAGTCGCATTTTCTATCGGGCATGGGACAGACTCCTTTTTGGGTGGTTGTCTGGGGCTTTATAGGCAAGCCTTGATAACCAGTGTAGGAGCTGCCGCAGGCTGCGATCTTTTGATTTTGTTTGGGTTTGGGTTTGGGTTTGGGTTTGGATTTGGATTTGGGTTTGGGGGCATATCCGTTGCTGCGGGTGCTGCCGCTGGCGGTTTCGCTCTTACAGCGAGTCACTTTTTCCAGACGCCGGAGTGCCGGCCCAGCGAAAAGTAACCAAAAAGGCTTGCCCCTGCGTACGGCACTTCGCTGAGGCTCAGTGTTCCCTCGCTACGGTGTCCATCCGGGGGCATCGCCTACGGTTTGCTTCGCTGCACCTCCTCTCGATGTGTTCGACTTCGTCGAACGGCGCTGCGCGCCTACCCCCGGATGAACACCTACGCTCGGCCTGCCGAAGGGGCAAAAAATCAAAAGCCGAAGCCAAAGCCAGATCAAGATCACAAGCCAGATCAAGAGTCCCTCACCCTAGCCCTCCCGAAACGTCGGACCGCCCGTAGGGAGAGGGGACTGATCGCGGTGTTTGGGAGAGCTACGCCGACGTGAAATACCGAGTCGAATTCAGATTCTGAAACAGATCAAAAGCCCCTCACCCTAGCCCTCTCCCGTAGGGAGAGGGGACTGGCCGGGTAGACTGGAAGAGATACGCCGACGTGCGATAGCGCGGTGAACTCAGGCTTTGAAAAGCCCACAAATCGGCTCCCTCTCCTCGGGGAGAGGGCTGGGGTGAGGGGCAAATACACCACAAATCAAAAGCCGAACACCCGCTCTTCACCACTCAACAGGATGAGCGTTAGCTCGGCTGCAGCTCTTGATCTGTAAGGCGACGTCGGAAGGCTGAGTGGAGGGATTGATCCGGGGGTGGGAGCGCAGCGACCGTTTGGCGCAGCCAAACACAGCGAGAGGAGGTGCAGCGAAGCAAACCGTAGGCGCTGCGCCCGGATCGATCCCGCAGCGAAGGAACCCCGAGCCCCAGCGAGCGGGCCGCACGTAGGAGCAAGCCCTTTTGGTTACTTTTGGGGCGTTTGCCAAAAGTGACCCGCCGTAAGGGCGGAACCCCAAGCAGCCGTTACCGCAGCAACGGATATGCCCCCCAAACCCAATCAATCAATCAATCAATCAATCAATCAATCAACCGAACGCACACTACTCCGATACATAAACACCAAAGCCAGCGCCAAACAAACCATCGCCAGAATCCGCGAGCCAGAAAGCTCAATCGCCGGGTTGCCGAGCCAACCGAAATTATCGATCAACATCCCCATCCCCAACTGCCCGACAATCACCGCCACCGTCGCCACCGCCGTGCCGACCCGAGGCACCGCGCCAACCATGACAATCATGTACACCACGCCAAACAACGCGCCGCTGAGCTGCCACTTCGGCACATCAAGCAACCCCACCGAATGCGCCGGCTCGAAAAACAAAATCAGCAACCCGGTCACCACAGCCCCAACGGCAAACGTCAGCAGACTGCTGCGCAACACCCCAACGGATTCACCCAAACGACCATTGATTGCCGCTTGAACACTCAACACCGCGCCTGCCGCGACTACCACGGCCAACAAAATAATCAGACTCATCATCAACCCCGAGCAATCAGAACAAGTGCCGCCACAATCAACCCCAACGCCAGCCAGCGCTCAGCATTGACCTTCTTGCGCACCGCGCCGAACCAGCCGAAATGGTCGATCAACACACTCTTGCCGACCTGCCCGGAGAGGATCGCGATCATCGTCATGGCGATACCGATGTGCGGCGTGGCCAGCGTCAGGACCACCACGTAGATCGGCCCGAGAAAGCCGCCGATCAACTGCCAGCGCGGCAACGTGTTCAGCGCCGGGCCTTTCTGCGGGCCGGCGAATAGAAGCAGCAAAAACAGAATCGCCGAGCCCACACCAAAGATGCTCAACGTCGCCCACAGGTGCCCGACCTGCACACCCAACGGCCCGAGCAATCCCGCCTCCACCGACAAGCCCATGCCCGCCAGGATCACCAGCGGCAGCAGCAACAAGCGCAACCACGACCTTGCCACCGGCGCTTCAACAGCCACTTCATCCAATGTTTGCATAACCAACTTCCACAGATTAACGATGGCGCGGATTATCGGCTGGTGTCGCTGTGCGATAAATGGGAGCATCCGGACAACACCTTTGCGCAACACGCACAGCAGGGCAAACCATGCACGGGCTCAACGAACTCGGATTCAAGGCACTACGACTGTTTGTCGCGGTGCTCGACCACGGCAGCTTTTCCGAAGTCGCACGCCGCGAAGGCGTGGCGCCCTCGTCGATCTCGCGGCAGATCCAGTTGATGGAGCAGGCGCTCAATCAGCAATTGCTCTACCGTCACACTCGCGCCGTGACGCCGACCGAGGCCGGGCGCATGCTCGGCCATCATGCGCGGCTGGTGCTGGTGCAATTGGAGGAAGCCGAACAGGCCTTGCAGGAACAGCAAAGCGAACCCACAGGCCTGGTGCGCATCAACGCCCCGGTGGTGTTCGGCCAGCGCCACCTCACCCCGTGGCTCGGCCAGTTGTGCACGCGCTACCCAAAGCTGCAACTGGATATCCAACAGACCGACCATTATGTCGACCCGTTGCAGGAAGGCGCGGACTTGCTGTTTCGCATCGGCGCGCTGCACGACTCGAGCATGCAGGCGCGGATTCTGGCGCCGCACCGTTTTCAGGTCGCCGCCAGCCCGGCCTATCTCAAGCACCACGGCACACCGCAACACCCCGACGACCTCACCCAGCACCAGTGCCTGGCCTACAAAGGCGCGGCCGGTCTGCAGCGCTGGTTTTTCCGCCGCGAGGGCGAGGACTGGACGCCCTACTCGGTCAAAGGCCCGATCACCGGTAACCACGCCGACACCCTGACCCAAGCCGCCGAGCAAGGTTTGGGGCTGGTGATGTTTCCGTCGTGGTTGATTGGTGAAGCGGTGCGTGAAGGCACGCTGGTGCCGGTGCTGGGGGAGTATCAGGTGTCGAACAGCCTGGAGCCGCAGCAGATTGCAGTGCTGTGGCCGGGGAGCCGGAGGTTGTCGGTGAAGGTGCGCACGGTGATTGATTTCTTTGTCGAATGCTTTGGTGAAGTGCCCTATTGGGATCTTCCCTAAAAGCTGAAAATCAAAAGCCCCTCACCCTAGCCCTCTCCCCGAGGGAGAGGGGACTGACCGAGATGTCTCGCGCCTTACATCGACCTGAAATATCGAGTCGATTATGGATTCACAGCAGAGCTTTCAGGTCGGCGCATTTCTGCAAATATCCCCCAATCAGTCCCCTCTCCCTCGGGGAGAGGGTTAGGGTGAGGGGCTTTTCAAGCGGTCAAATACGGAACTGACCCACAAGTTTGCCCAACCGCTGCCCCAGCTCAGCCAGACTACGCGAAGTCTGCGCACCCAACTGCGTTTCATCGGCGACGTTATCCACCGCCACCGCAATCTGATGCACGCTGCGGTTGATCTCTTCGGCCACCGCCGTCTGCTCCTCCGCCGCGCTGGCAATCTGCGCGTTCATCGAGTTGATCGTAGCAATCAACGATGCCATCGCATCCAGCGAAGCGCCGGCCTGATTGGCCTGTTGCGAAGTACCGTCACCGGCCTCGCTGGAACGGCGCATCGCCTCGACCGCTTGCTGGGTGCCAGCCTGCAAGCGATCGATCATGCCCTGAATTTCCTGCGTGCTGATCTGCGTGCGACTGGCCAACGCCCGCACCTCGTCCGCGACCACGGCAAAGCCGCGTCCGGCCTCACCAGCGCGCGCTGCTTCAATCGCGGCGTTCAGCGCCAGCAGGTTGGTTTGCTCGGCAATCGAACGAATCACCCCGAGCACACCGACAATCGACGTCACGTCCTGCTGCAGGCTGTCGAGCGAGACACCGCTGCTGCGAATGTCATCGACCAAGGCATGAATCTGCTTGATGCTGCCAGCCACCACGCGTTTGGCGCTCTGGCCCTCTTCGTCGGTCTGCTGGGCGGCGACGGCGGCGTTCTGTGCGCTCTTGGCGACTTCCTGCGCGGCGGCGGACATTTCATTGATCGCCGTGGCGACCTGGTCGGTTTCGTGGCGTTGACGCTCCATCGCCTGATCCGAGCGCTGCGCCTGATCCGATACCTGCGTCACCAGCCCGGTGAGTTGCGTGGTCATTTCGGTGATCTGCCGCACCAGGCCGTGGATCTTGTCGACGAAGCGATTGAACGAACCGGCCAGTTCGCCGAGTTCATCCTGGCTGGTGATGTTCAAGCGGCGGGTCAGATCGCCCTCGCCTGCGGCGATGTCGTCGAGGTTGGCTTTCATCAGGGTCAACGGACGCAGAATGGTATTGGCCAGCAGCATCCCCGCCGCCGCGATCACCAACAGCACCACCACTGCCACGCCGACGATGCTCAGCACCACGCCTTGCATGCGTTCCTGCACTTGTGCTTCGACCTGTGCGACTTGCGCTTCAATGCCGTCGAGGTTGACCGAGGTGCCGACTGCCATGTCCCACTTCGCCAGGTATTCGGTGTAGCCGAGTTTCGGCACCAGTACCTTGGCATTGCCAGGCAGTGGCGAGCTGTACTGCAGATAGTGCGTGCCGTCCTTCGCCACTTTCACCAGCCCGAGATTGACGTAAACGCCGTTCGGATCGCGGTTGTCCTTGAAGCTTTTGCCCACGCCTTCGGGGTCATTGGCCTTGAACAGGCGCACGGTCTCGGAGTCGTAGCCGAAGAAGTAGCCGTCCTTGCCGTAGCGAATACCCGAAAGCAACTTGATCGCCTGCGCCCGCGCCTCGTTGTCACCCGGCGCGGCCGCGTCGTACAGCGGTTTGATCGTGGTCATGGCCACGGCGACGTAACTTTGCAGAGTGGCTTTGGCATCGCCGAGCAGGCGCTCGCGGGTCTGTTCGACCTCTTTGTGCGCTTGTTCCTGGAGGATGAACAGCGTGGTCAGGCTGATGACCAGCGCAAAGAGCAACACCGGGAGAACGGCGAGGGACAGGACTTTAGCCTTGAGGCTCAGGCGCATTTTGGGGCTCACTCTTTTGATTTTATTGGCGTGGTTAAAGGCTTTAACGGCACGCCAGATCAAAAGTTGAGCTTCGGTATGAGGATCGTTCCCACGCTCTGCGTGGGAATGCAGCCCCGGACGCTCTGCGTCCAACAACTTGACGCAGAGCGTCACAAGAGGCATTCCCACGCAGAGCGTGGGAACGATCACCCGCGGGGTTCAGAGAACCATCGCGGCCACCCAGCCGAATGCCAGCAGCGGCAGGTTGTAGTGCAGGAACGTCGGCACCACGGTGTCCCAGATATGGTGATGCTGGCCGTCGATGTTCAGGCCGGAGGTCGGGCCGAGGGTCGAGTCCGAAGCCGGCGAACCGGCGTCACCCAATGCACCGGCAGTACCGACGATGCACACGATCGCAATCGGGCTGAAGCCCAGTTGCACGCACAGCGGCACGAAAATCACCGCCAGAATCGGCACTGTCGAGAAGGACGAGCCGATGCCCATGGTCACCAGCAAACCCACCAGCAACATCATCAACGCGCCGATGCCCTTGCTGTGATTGATCCACGCTGCCGAAGCTTGCACCAGCGTCTGCACTTCCCCGGTGGCTTTGATCACTTCACCGAAACCGGAAGAGGCGATCATGATGAAACCAATCATCGCCATCATCTTCATGCCTTCGGTAAACAGATCATCGGTCTCGCGCCACTTGACGATACCGGAGGCCGAAAAGATCAAAAAGCCGACCAGCGCCCCGATAATCATCGAGTCCAGCAGCAACTGCACAATGAACGCGGCGGCAATCGCCACCCCGGCAATCCCCAGGCTCAACGGGTTGTACTGCACTGCGACCTGTTCGACCTGCTCGATTTTCGCCAGGTCATACACGCGCTTCTTGCGATAGCTGATAAAGGCAATGCCCAGCCCGACCAACATGCCGAACGCCGGAATGCCCATGGCGTGGGTGACATTGATGCCGCTGATGTCGACGCCGCTGCGCGCAACATTCGCCAACAGAATTTCGTTGAGAAAGATGTTACCGAAGCCTACCGGGAGAAACATGTACGGCGTGATCAGGCCGAACGTCATCACACAGGCGATCAAGCGGCGGTCAAGTTGCAGCTTGGTCAGTACATATAAAAGCGGCGGCACCAGCAGCGGAATGAACGCAATGTGGATCGGCAGGATGTTCTGCGAAGCGATCGCCACCACCCACAACAGGCCGATCAGCAGCCATTTGACACTGCCGCCGCCGGTCGCATGCTGGCGATCAACCATGGCCAACGCCTTGTCGGCCAGCGCATGGGCCAGGCCAGACTTGGCAATCGCCACGGCGAAAGCGCCGAGCAACGCGTAGGACAACGCCACGGTGGCACCGCCGCCCAAGCCGCTGTTGAAGGCCTTGAGCGTGGCGTCGATACCCAGACCACCGGTCAGGCCGCCGACCAGCGCGCCAACGATCAAAGCGATCACGACGTGCACGCGGGACAGGCTGAGAATCAGCATGACGCCGACTGCCGCTATGACTGCATTCATTTCATTTCCTCGAAAAACACCGCGGTGGAAAACCGACCGCCAGACAGAATGAGTCCGCCAATCTTAATCGGCGGATTTGCAAAGAGGGTCTTATTAGAAGGGCGCGCACTGTGCCGCAGCGAACTCCCCTTGTCAAAGCCACGCCCCTGTAGGAGCTGCCGAAGGCTGCGATCTTTTGATGTTGTTTTTAAAGGCAAGATCAAAAGATCGCAGCCTTCGGCAGCTCCTACAGGGTCAACCTGTGGCAATTGTGTTTCAAGGATAAAGAAAGCCGATTTGCGGCCGTTACAGTGCAAAGTCTCAGATATTTATCGAATAAGGACGTCTCCATGTCGCTCAGACAACTTTCCATCCAATGGAAAATCACCTTGCTCGCCGGGCTCTGCCTGGCCGGTATCGTGACCCTGTTGGTCGGTCTATCGCTGTATCGCATGGAGCACAGTTCCGAACTGGTAAAAGCTTCGAGCATGGAAATGCTCACCGAATCCGCCCAGGCGCGCATCGAATCCCAGGGTGAAGTGCAAGCCGCCGGCATTCGCCAGCAGTTCATGGACGCCTATCAGTACGGCCACGGTTTCTCGCGGCAGGTGCTGTTCCTGCGCGAACAGGCCGAGAAGCGTTTCCTCGATGCCTTCGACCTGCGCGAAGACATGACCCGTCAGGTCAAATCGGCGCTGCAAGCCAACCCGGACTTGCTCGGCCTGTCGCTGGTGTTCGAAGCCAACGCGCTGGACGGCAAGGACGAACTGTTTGCCGGCCAGGCGGAACTGGGCAGCAACGACAAAGGCCGCTTCGCGCTGTACTGGTCGCAGCCGACCCCGGGCAAAGTCACCTCGATGGCGTTGCCGGAAAGCGATATGGCCGACACCAGCACCGGCCCCAGCGGGCAGGCGGCCAATGCCTGGTTCACCTGCCCGCGCGCCACGCTCAAGCCATGTGTGATCGAACCGTACTTCTATGTCATCGACGGCCACAACGTGCTGATGACCAGCATCGTTTTCCCGCTGATGGTCAACGGCAAAGTCATCGCCTCGCTGTCGGTGGATATCAACCTCAACAGCCTGCAAGCGATCAGCCAGAGCGCGAGCAAAAAGCTCTATGACGGCCAGACCGCCGTGAGCATCATCAGCCCCGCCGGTCTGCTCGCCGGTTACAGCCCGGACGCGAGCAAATTGAGCCAGCGTCTGGATGCCGTCGACAAAGTCAGCGGTGCCGAGTTGCTGAGCAAGCTCGCCTCCAGCAGCAGCGTCAGCAGCCTGCACAGCAACGGCCAGTTGAAAGTGCTCTCGCCGTTCCAGCCGATACCGGGCGGCCCGGCGTGGGGCGTGTTGCTGGATGTGCCTGAGAAAGTCCTGGTCAGCCGCGCCGAAGCGCTCAAGCAACAACTGGACGCGAGCAATAATTCCGGCACGTTGATCGAATCGAGCCTGGGTGTTCTGGCTGCGTTGATCGGCCTGTTGCTGGTGTGGCTGATGGCGCGCAGCGTGACCAAACCGATTCTCGGCGTGGCGCACATGCTCGAAGACATCGCCAGCGGCGAAGGCGATCTGACCCGCCGGCTGGCCTACGACAAGCAGGACGAACTCGGGCAATTGGCCGGTTGGTTCAACCGCTTCCTCGACAAGTTGCAGCCGATCATCGCCGAAGTGAAACGTTCGGTGCAGGATGCGCGCAACACCGCCGACCAGTCTTCGGCCATCGCCACCCAGACCAGCGCCGGCATGGAGCAGCAATACCGTCAGGTCGATCAGGTGGCCACCGCGTCCCACGAAATGAGCGCCACCGCGCAAGACGTCGCGCGCAGTGCTGCACAGGCCGCCGAAGCCGCCAAGGATGCCGATCGCGCCACCCGTCAGGGCCTGACCGTGATCGACCGCACCACCGCGAGCATCGACACCCTCGCCGCCGACATGAGCGCGGCGATGGTGCAGGTCGAAGGTCTGGCCGCCAACAGCGAGAAGATCGGCGCGGTGCTGGAAACCATCCGTGCCATTGCCGAACAGACCAACCTGCTGGCGCTCAACGCGGCGATCGAAGCGGCCCGTGCCGGTGAAGCCGGACGTGGTTTTGCCGTGGTCGCCGACGAAGTGCGCAACCTCGCCCGCCGCACCCAGGAATCGGTGGAAGAAACCCGCCAGGTCATCGAACAATTGCAGAGCGGCACGCAGGATGTGGTCGGTTCGATGGGCAACAGCCATCGTCAGGCCCAGGGCAGCGTCGAACAGGTGGGCCAAGCGGTGACCGCGCTGCGCCAGATCGGTGATGCGGTGACGGTGATCAGCGACATGAACCTGCAGATTGCCAGCGCCGCTGAAGAGCAGAGTGCGGTGGCCGAGGAGATCAATAACAACGTGGCGACGATTCGTGACGTGACCGAGTCGTTGTCCGGGCAGGCGAATGAGTCGGCGCGGGTGAGTCAGTCGCTCAATAGTCTGGCGAATCAGCAGCAGCGTTTGATGGATCAGTTTCGCGTTTGATTCAAAGGTTGCGGGGTGTCAGCTGGATTCCCCCCTCACCCCAGCCCTCTCCCCCCAAGGGGGGCGAGGGGGAAAGGGAGCCGATCTCCATGTCATTCAAAACCTGAGTTCGACTCGGTATTTCAGATCACGGGGAGGCTTTCAAGACCTGAGCTCACCCGGCATCTCCGGTTATCGGAAGGCTTTCAAAACCTGAGTTCGACTCGGTATCTCACGTCGGTGTACCTCTCCCAAACAACTCCGTCAGTCCCCTCTCCCTCTGGGCGGTCCGACGTTTCGGGAGGGTTAGGGTGAGGGGCTTCTAAAGGTTCATCGCCGAGGCAACTCGATCACCACCTTCAAGCCGCCCCACTCACTCTCTCCCAACACCAGCAACCCGCCCCAGGTCTCGACAATATCGCGGACAATCCCCAGCCCCAGGCCATGCCCGTGGGTTTGCTCATCCAGCCGCGTGCCCCGGCTGAACACCTCAGTGCGCTGTTCTTCAGGAATCCCCGGGCCGTCATCTTCCACGCTCAAGGCAAAGCCGTCCGTACGTTCGATCACGCTCAGGCGCACTTCGGCATCCGCCCACTTGCAAGCGTTGTCCAACAGATTGCCGAGCAACTCGAGCAAATCCTCACGATCCCACGGCAGTTGCTGCCCTGCCGGCGCGACATAACTCAACGCCAGATGCTCGCCATGAATCATGTTCAGCGTGGCCAGCAATCCCGGCAACTCCGCATCACAATCAAACAACGCACCGGGCAGCGCATCACCGGACAATCGTGCCCGATTGAGCTCGCGATTGAGCCGCTGCTGCACCTGTTCCAGTTGTTCCTTGAGCAGCTTGCGCAGCTCAGGATGAGCATCAAGTTTTTCGCTTGAGGCCAGGCTCAACAACACCGCCAACGGCGTTTTCAACGCATGCCCGAGATTGCCCAAGGCATTGCGTGAACGCTTGAGGCTGTCTTCGGTGTGCGCGAGCAAATGGTTGATCTGCGCCACCAACGGCTCCAGTTCCACCGGCACTTGATCGTCCAGCTGTGAACGCTGACCCTGCTGCAATTGCGCGATCTGTTCGCGAGCCTTCTCCAGTGGGCGCAAGGCGCGCCGCACGGTCAATCGCTGCAAGAACAGAATCAACAACAATGCCGCCAGACCGAGCCCTAGGCCGATCTGACGCATGCGCTGGAAGCTCTCGTTGACCGGCGTGTAATCCTGCGCGACGCTGATCGAGATCGACTGACCCAGTCGCCGATAGTCCGAACGCAGCACCAGCAACTGCTGTCCGTCCGGCCCCAACTGCAGATTGCTGTGCAGCCCGGGATGATCCAGCAGCGGCAGATCCTGATCCCACAACGAGCGCGAACGCCAATGACTGTCGGCAAAATCGATGCGGAAGTAATGCCCGGAAAACGGTCGCTGATAAGCCGGCGACAAATGTCGTTCATCCAGTTGCAAACCGTTCGGGCCACGCACCAGTGCCACCAGCAGACTTTCGCTGTCGTTGCGCAGACCGGCTTCGAGGTAGCGCTGCAAACCGACCTCGAACAGCCACAGACTGGTTTGCGCCAGCACCACGCCGACGATCACCATCACGCTGATCAAGCCCAGGCTCAAGCGGCGCTGGATTGACCTCACGAAGCTTGCCCGCCGAACAGGTAACCCTGGCCGCGACGGGTTTCGATCACGCTTTTGCCGAGCTTGCGGCGCAGGTGATTGACATGCACTTCGAGAACGTTGGAGTCACGTTCGGTTTCACCGTCATAAAGGTGTTCGGCGAGATGGCTTTTGGAAAGGATCTGCTCAGGGTGCAGCATGAAATAGCGCAGCAGGCGGAATTCGGCAGCGGTCAGCTGGATGTCGGCACCATCGCGAATGACGCACTGGCGGCCCTCGTCCAGATGCAACCCGGCAGACTTCAGCGTCGATTGATTGGCCTGGCCCTTGGAGCGGCGCAACAGCGACTGAATGCGCAAGTACAACTCTTCAGGATGGAACGGTTTGGTCAGGTAATCATCGGCACCGGCCTTCAGCCCTTCGATGCGCTCGGCCCAGGAGTCGCGTGCGGTGAGGATCAGCACCGGGATCGCCAAACCGTTGGCACGCCATTGGGCCAGCACTTCAAGCCCCGGCACGCCGGGCAGGCCGAGGTCGAGAATGATCAGGTCATACGGCTCGCTGCTGCCCTGATACAACGCATCACGACCGTCTGCCAGCCAATCCACCGCATAGCCTTGGCGTTGCAGGCCGGCGAGCAGTTCGTCAGCCAGCGGTACGTGGTCTTCCACCAATAGCAAACGCATCGATCAATCTTCCTTGTCTTTCACAAGTTCGCCGGTAGCGGCCTTCAGGTGCAGCTCGCGGGCCACGCCTTCGGCAGTCAGCAATTCAACTTCATAAATATAGATATCGTGTTTTTCTTCCAGCTCGACTTCCAGCAGCTTCGCGCCGGGATAGCGATCCATCGCCTGCTGCAGCACTTGCTCCAGCGGCAGGATCACGCCCTGCTTGCGCAGATTGAGGGCTTCGTCCGGACCGAGGTCGCGGGCCATCGCCGTCGAGCAAAACAACACCAGCACCCACGCCGTGCGGCGGGTGGCGCGAACATTAACCTTCATTACGTATCCTGATGATCCTTGAGAACCTGCCCGGTCACCGCGTCTAATTCCAGATCCCATTCCAGCCCCTGCGGGTCACGTACCTCGATCTGGTAGATGTACTTGCCGTACTGTTCTTCCAGCTCGGTATCGGTGATCGTCGAGCCCGGATGTTTGCTCAGCGCGGTGGCATTGAGCTTCTCGAAGGAGACGATAGTACCAGCGTCGCGCAGACGCAGGGCCTCATCAGGGCCGAGATCGCGAGCGTGAACGGTGCTGGCAGTGAGGCCGATGATCGCGGCAATGGACAGGGCAGTCAGGGTTTTCATGGTGTCTCCGTATTTTTTATATGCAGCTTTACGGTGGGCACCTTAGCGATTTGAACTTAACTGAAACTGAATTGCCATCATTGCTCCAGCTCAACATATATCCCCATTAGGAGTGAGCCTGCTCGCGATAGCGGTGTGTCAGTTAGCACTTATTTGACTGATAAACCGCTATCGCGAGCAGGCTCACTCCTACAAGGTTTTGTAACATGTGCTTATAATTGTTCGCTTGCTAACGATTGAGACCGGTATGACCGCCATCCACATCAAATTCCCCGCCCTCACCCTCAAGGCCGGCCCGCGTGCCATGGCGCGGATTCGGGCGCAGGGCCTGAACGCTGCCGATGTCGGCACCCTGCCCGGCGCCGCTGGTGGGCCGAAGGCTTTGGGCATTCAGGGACTGGATCTGGCATTGTTCGGTGAATGGCTGCCGGGCGCGCCGCGCGAGCGTTCGCTGATCGGTGCCTCGGTCGGCTCCTGGCGTTTTGCGAGTGCCTGCCTGCCGAATGCCGCAGAGGGTATCCGCCGTCTCGGCCAGCTGTACGCCGAGCAGAATTTCAATAAAGGCGTGACCATGGCCGAGATCAGCCAGAGCTCACAGCGCATGCTCAATGACCTGCTCGATGGCCGCGACGAGAGCATCCTCAGCAACGCCGATTACCGTCTGAACATCATGGTGGTGAAAAGTCAGGGTCGCTTGGCCGATGACCATCGCGGTCGCCTCGGGCTGGCGCTAGGCTCGGTGATTGCCGACAACCTGCGCGGTCGCGCACGGCTGTCGCGGCACTTCGAACGGCTGATCATCCACGACCCGCGCTTGGCGCCGCCGGTCAACGCACTCAACGATTTCCCGTCGCGTTTCGTCACGCTCAATGCCGGTAACTTGCGCCAGGCCCTGCTGGCCTCGGGTTCGATACCGATGGTCATGGAAGGCGTGCGTGATCTGCCGGGCGCCGGTGCGGGAACCTTCCGCGACGGTGGCTTGCTCGACTACCACCTCGACTTGCCCTACAGCGGCGACGGCATCGTGCTCTATCCGCACTTCACCGACCGGGTGATTCCCGGCTGGTTCGACAAGACCCTGCCGTGGCGCAAGGCCTCGGTGGAACGCTTGCAGCACGTGCTGTTGCTCGCGCCATCAAAGGAATATCTGGCGCGCCTGCCCTACGGCAAACTGCCCGACCGCAACGACTTCAAACGCTTTATGGGCGATGCGCCGAGCCGGCAGAAATACTGGCACGCGGCGATGGACGAGAGCCGGCGCCTGGGCGATGAGTTCCTCGAACTGACTGCCAATGGTCGCCTCGCCGAGCGCTTGCTGACCCTTTAGTCAGCACGGTCAAAGACAAGCTGGTAAACTCGCCGCCTGCCCGAATCGCTGCGGCGAACGCCATCTGAACAGAGCCGAAATTACCGTGGAAATCTTCAAAGAGTTTACCTTCGAATCCGCCCACCGCCTGCCGCACGTCCCGGACGGCCACAAGTGCGGACGTCTGCACGGTCACTCGTTCAAAGTGGCGATTCACCTCAGCGGCGACCTCGATCCGCACACGGGCTGGATCCGTGACTTCTCGGAAATCAAGGCGATCTTCAAGCCGCTGTACGAGCGTCTGGATCACAACTACCTGAACGACATTCCTGGTCTGGAAAACCCGACCAGTGAAGTGCTGGCCAAATTCATCTGGAATGAAATGAAGCCCTTGCTGCCGGAACTGAGCGCGATCCGTATTCACGAAACGTGCACCAGCGGTTGCATCTATCGCGGTGAATAACGCCACGCGAATTGCCTCTTGTAGGAGTGAGCCTGCTCGCGATAGCGGATTGACATTCAACATGGATGTCGACTGATACACCGCTATCGTCGGAACGCCGCCCGGAGCAGGCTCACTCCTACAAGGGATTGGTGTTTTGCCAGAGAACAGCCTTCACGGCTGTTTTTTTACGCCTATGCTTTTTGGCTCCCACCCGCCAAGAGGACAGGCCCATGACAGACTGGCTGCTGGATCAGGTCTTTGACTTCAACGGCCAACAGATACGCTACGCCATACGCGGCGACGGCCCGCCGCTGGTGTTCGTGCATGGCACGCCGTTTTCGTCATACGTGTGGCATCGGATCGCGCCGCACTTTTTCGCCACGCATCGCGTGCATTACTTCGACCTGCTGGGCTATGGACGCTCCGAGCAACCCGACGCCGATGTCTCCCTCGGCGTGCAAAACCAACTGTTGGCGCAGTTGCTCGACCACTGGAATATTCAAAACCCCGACGTCGTCGCCCACGACTTCGGCGGTGCCACCGTGCTGCGTGCGCATCTGCTCAACAACAAGGATTACCGCAGCCTGACGCTGATCGATCCGGTGGCATTGTCGCCGTGGGGTTCACCGTTCGTGCAGCATGTGCGTCAGCATGAAGCGGCGTTCAGCGGCCTGCCCGATTACATCCAGCGCGCCATCGTGCCGACTTATATTCGCGGGGCGATCCACCGGGATATTCCTGATGACGAACTCGCGTCCTACGTGCGGCCGTGGCTCGGTGATCCGGGGCAAGCGGCGTTCTATCGGCAGATTGCGCAAATGGACGAGCGCTATACCCGTGAGGCCGAAAGTTTGTACCCGACGATTCGCTGCCCGGTGCAGATTCTCTGGGGCGAAGAAGACCAGTGGATTCCCATCGAGCGTGGCCGCGCATTGCACCAAATGATCCCCGGCTCGCAATTCCACGCCATCGCCAACGCCGGCCACCTCGTTCAGGAAGATGCCCCCGAAGCCATCGTTGCCGCCCTGATGCGCTTCCTCTGACAGGCCCCAAATGCCCCTGACACCGATCGTTCCCACGCTCTGCGTGGGAATGCCTCAACGGACGCTCCGCGTCCGGCTTTGGAGTGGGACGCGGAGCGTCCCGGGCTGCATTCCCACGCAGAGCGTGGGAACGATCTAAAAGATCGCAGCCTTCGGCAGCTCCTACATTGGGCTTTAGTGTGTTCAGGTGCACTGTTTTCGCGCCGACTGGCGTGTCTCGTCTATACATAACCCGCGCCATCCGGCATTTGGCACGACCACTGCAACCCTCCCCCGCGTCTCCTCTATTCCAGCAAGGACCGCCCCATGACGCAGCACGCTCCCGGCAACGATTACCCCCTCAGCGAAGTCCCCATGCATGCGCGCAAAGGCCTGGCCTCCACGGCGATGGTGTTACTGGGCTTCACGTTTTTCACCGCGACCATGTTTGCCGGCGGCAAGCTCGGCGTGGCGTTTGGTTTCGCCGAGATGATGGCGGTGATCATCGTCGGCAACCTGCTGCTGGGTCTTTACGCGGCAGGCCTCGGCTACATCGCCTTCAAGAGCGGCCTCAACTCGGTCCTGATGGGGCGCTTCTGCTTCGGCGAAGTCGGCAGCAAACTCAGCGACCTGATTCTCGGATTCACCCAGATCGGTTGGTACGCCTGGGGCACCGCGACCGCCGCAGTGGTGCTTGGCAAATATTTCGATCTTAACGAAGGTACGGTACTCGGCTTGATGGTGCTGTTCGGTCTGGTGTTCTGTGCCACCGCGTACGTCGGTTATCGCGGGCTGGAGATTCTTTCGTACATCGCGGTGCCGGCGATGATGTTGCTGCTGATGCTGTCGATGTGGGTGGCGACGGTGAAAGTCGGTGGTTTCGAGGGTTTGCTCAGCGTCGTGCCAAGCGGTTCGCTGGACTGGTCAACCGCGATCACCCTGGTGTTCGGCACCTTCGTCAGCGGCGCCACGCAAGCAACCAACTGGACACGTTTTTCGCGCTCGGCAAAAGTCGCGGTGCTGGCCAGCCTGATCGGTTTTTTCATCGGCAATGGCCTGATGGTGCTGATCGGCGCCTACGGCGCCATCGTCTATCAACAACCGGACGTGGTTGAAGTGCTGCTGTTGCAAGGTTTCGCCATGGCCGCGATGGCCATGTTGCTGCTGAACATCTGGAGCACCCAGGACAACACCATCTACAACTTCGCCGTCGCCGGTTGCAACCTGCTGCGCACTGGCCGGCGCAAGACCGTGACCCTCGCCGGCGCAGTGATCGGCACCCTGCTCGCCTTGCTGGGCATGTACGACATGCTGGTGCCGTATCTGATTCTGCTCGGCACGGTGATTCCGCCGATTGGCGGGGTGATCATGGCGGACTTTTTCTACCGCTGGCGCGGGCACTATCCGCGTTTGGCCGACGCACGGTTGCCGGCGTTCAACTGGCCGGGGCTCGGGGCCTACGCGGTCGGTACCGTTGCCGCATTCAACTCGCCGTGGGTCGCGCCGCTGGTAGGGATCGCTGCTGCCGCGCTAACGTATGTCATCGTCACCGGCGTGCTCGGCGCTCGTAGCGCGGCCGCGCCACTACAAGACTTATAAAAAAGGATTCGCCTGATGCACATCATCAACGCCCGACTGCGCAACCAGGAAGGTTTGCACCAATTGCACCTTGAAGACGGCCTGATCCGCAGCATCGCCCGGCAGACCGAAGCGCCGACGCTGGGCCCGGAAGACCTCGACGCCGGCGGCAATCTGGTGGTGCCGCCCTTCGTCGAGCCGCACATTCACCTCGACGCCACCCTCACCGCTGGCGAGCCGCGCTGGAACATGAGCGGCACGCTGTTCGAAGGCATCGAATGCTGGGGCGAGCGCAAGGTCACCATCACCGAAGAAGACACCAAGACCCGCGCCAGGAAAACCATTCAGACCTTGGCAGCGCACGGCATTCAGCACGTGCGCACCCACGTCGACGTCACTGATCCGCAACTCACCGCACTGAAAGCCATGCTCGAGGTGCGTGAGGAAAGCCGCCACCTGATCGACCTGCAAATCGTCGCGTTCCCGCAGGAAGGCATCGAGTCGTTCCGCAATGGCCGCGAGCTGATGGAAGAATCGATTCGTATGGGCGCGGACGTGGTTGGCGGCATTCCGCATTTTGAGTACACCCGCGATCAGGGCGTCAGTTCGGTGAAGTTTTTGATGGATCTGGCCGAGCGCACCGGTTGCCTGGTCGACGTGCATTGCGACGAGACCGACGATCCGCATTCACGCTTTCTCGAAGTGCTCGCCGAAGAAGCGCGCTGCCGCGACATGGGCGCGCTGGTCACCGCCAGCCACACCACGGCGATGGGTTCTTACGACAACGCCTATTGCGCCAAACTGTTCCGCTTGCTCGGGCATTCCGGGATCAGTTTTGTCTCCTGCCCGACCGAAAGCATTCACCTGCAAGGGCGCTTCGACAACTTCCCGAAACGCCGTGGCGTCACCCGTGTGAACGAGTTGCTCGAAGCCGGGATGAACGTGTGTTTCGGCCAGGATTCCATCGTCGATCCGTGGTATCCGCTGGGCAACGGCAACATTCTGCGCGTGCTCGAGGCCGGGCTGCACATCTGTCACATGCTCGGTTATCGCAATCTGCAAAGTGCGCTGGATCTGGTCACCGACAACAGCGCCAAAGCCATGCATCTGGGCGAACGTTACGGGCTGGAACAGGGGCGCCCGGCGAACTTGCTGATTCTGTCGGCGGACAGCGATTACGAGGTGATCCGTAGTCAGGGCTTGCCGCTGTATTCGATTCGCGCAGGCAAAGTGCTGATGAAACGGCAGATGCCGGTGGTGGAGTTCGTCTAAGGTGAAGAAACCGGCGTCGCAATGACGCCGGCAACCCCCTGCGATGGATGCTCCTTCAGGCTGAAGTTCGTGCGTAGTTGATCAGCCGCCATCCTCATTTTCTTGAGGATTACCCCATGAACAACCAACCCTCGCCCATGGCCTCGCTGTACCACGAAGGCCGACAGACCTTTACCGAACTTGTACCCGATGGCGGCGCTCGCCTCGATGCACTGTTTCACACCGTGCCCGCGCTGGGTGAATTGGCGGTTGGCGTGGTCTACGGGCATTTGCACGCCCGGCCCGGCCTCGACCCGCGCTTGAGGGAAGCGGTTTCGTTCGCCGCAATCATTGCGTCAGGCATGGTCGGCCCGCCATTGAGTGTGCACCTCAAGACAGGACTGGCTTCGGGATTGGCGCCCGGTGAAATGACCGAAGTGCTGTTGCAAGCCCCGGCATTCGCGGGGTTTCCTCGGGCGGTGAGTGCGGCGGAACAACTCAATCGGCTGTTCGACGAGGCCGGGCTGGCATCACCGCCTGCACCGACGCCGCGAGCATTGCTGCGGTTGACGGTGCAGGGTGATCAGGTGGGGGCGGTGACGTTGTTCAAGGCTCACTGACGAGGTGAATTTGCGGGCCCCCATCGCTGGCAAGCCAGGCTTCCACAGGGTTTTGGGGGGAACACATGATTCGTGTCCACCTATGAACCCTTGCAGGAGTGAGCCTGCTCGCGATTGCGGTGAGTCAGGCAGCATATGATTTGAAGGGTAGCCCGCTATCGCGAGCAGGCTCACTCCTACAGTGGATTATTGGCATACCGAGTTTTTGTGTTCAGCACAAAACCCTGTGGGAGCCTGGCTTGCCAGCGATGGCGGTTTCGAATTCAGCCGATCAACCGCGCCGTACCAAATAACCTGACACGCACCCGCTCGCCATCAATTTCTTCCAGCAGAATCGGTGCCGTGCCACCGGGCATGACCACCTGCACTTCTCCTGCTTCGACCCAACCCAGCCGCCATGCCGCAGACGCTACCGCACTGGCGCTGGTGCCTGATGATGCGGTCGGCCCCTCGCCACGTTCGAAGACGCGCGCGATGATTCGCTGCGCAGACTCACGAACCGCCCATTGCAGATTGACGCCCGCCGGACATGGTTCGCCAGCGCCGGTCGGCATGGCGTAGGCGATTTGCGTCAGACCTTCGTTCAGCGGTGATTCACGCATCTGATCATTGCTCGGCAACGCCGCACCGTCACCAAGCAGTGTCACGCAATGCGGATTGCCGATGCGCACAAACTGGCTGTGTTCCCAGCCGGGATCAAGTGCCGCCAACGGCTGAACCCTGCTGACTTCTCGTCCACTGAAATCGACACTTTCAACGTTCTGCGCACCCACCGCACGCGGCCCGAAATCCGCTTGCCCGAGATCGAGCCAGAAACCTTGCACACCTTCAACTTCGGCAGGTTTCACCGAGGTTGCCACCGCCTCACCTTTGTCGTGATGAACGCGCAACAACGCGCCCGCTTCCGGCAGCAATCCCTGTTCGCTCAGTGCCTGAGAGAAAATCGTCAGACCGTTGCCACTGCGCTCGGCAAGGGTGCCGTCGGTGTTGACGATCAGTACATCGAACGGCGGTGAGTTCTGGAACGGGCCGATCAGCAGGCCGTCGCTGCGGTGGGATTTGCTGTTGGCTGGGCGCTGGCCCTCGGGCCAGTCGCAGCAGAGCTTGATGGCCGCTGCGCTCCAGGACCGACGGGAGGACGCACATTCGGCAGCTTTTGCAGGCAGATCAATGCCCGCCTGACGCAGTGCTGCGGGCGAAACCACGCCGTAGATATTGCCCCGTGCATCGTAGAACTGTGTCATCACCCTTTATCCCTGTTGCAGAAGAAACTCACTGTAAACCGCCATCTAATGTAGGAGTGAGCCTGCTCGCGATAGCGGTGTGTCAGACAAAAATATATCGACTGACACTACGCTATCGCGAGCAGGCTCACTCCTACAGGGTACGATGTTGTCTGTGCTTCCTCGAATGACGAGCGATCGAACCTCGTCGCCGAATCACTGTCCTTCGGGGACGCGAAGTTTTTTGCCAAGGATCGATATGACCAGCCTCAACGCCCAAGCCACCTTCGTCCCCGGACGCCTGCAACAGATGTCCACGCGCATCGCCTTTTTCATCGCCGGGCTCGGCATTGCCGCGTGGGCGCCGCTGGTGCCGTATGCCAAGGCCCGCGCCGGGCTTGATGAGGGCACGTTGGGCTTGTTGCTGTTATGCCTCGGTGTCGGTTCGATTCTGGCCATGCCCTTGGCGGGGATTCTGGCTACGCGCTTCGGCTGTCGACGCGTTGCAACTGGCGGCACCCTGCTCATCTGCGCAGCGCTGCCGTTACTGGCCACGGTGTCGTCGATACCGGCATTGATCGCCACGCTGTTCATGTTCGGCGCAGGCCTGGGCACGGTGGACTCGACGGTGAACCTGCAAGCGGTGATCGTCGAGCGCGCCAGCGGCAAGAACATGATGTCGGGCTTTCACGGCTTGTTCAGCCTCGGCGGGATTGTCGGCGCGGCGGGCGTCAGCGCCCTGCTCGGCCTGGGTTTGACGCCGCTTGCGGCGATGCTGGTGGTGGTTGTGGTGCTGATCGCCGCGCTGTTCAAGTGCGTGCCGCACATGCTGCCTTACGGCAGTGAAAGCTCCGGACCGGCATTCGCCATTCCCCACGGCATCGTGCTGTTTATCGGCGGGATGTGCTTTATCGTCTTTCTGACCGAAGGCGCGGCGCTGGACTGGAGCGCGGTGTTTCTGGCGCAGGAACGCGGGATCGACACGGCGTACGCGGGATTGGGTTATGCGGCGTTTGCATTGACCATGACGGCCGGACGTTTGATGGGTGACCGGATTGTGCGGATTGTCGGGGCAACGCGGATCATCTTGTTTGGTGGTCTGTTGGCGGCGGCCGGTTTGTTTCTGGCGACGTTTGCACCGAGCTGGGAAGCGGCGTTGGTCGGTTATGCGCTGGTCGGCGCTGGCTGCTCGAACATCGTGCCGGTGCTGTACACGGCGGTGGGCAAGCAGACGGTAATGCCAGAGAGCATCGCGGTGCCGGCCATTACTACGCTGGGCTATGCGGGGATTCTGGCGGGGCCGGCGGTGATCGGCTTTGTCGCCCATGCCAGCAGTTTGAGTTTTGCCTTTGGTTTGATGGCGGTGCTGCTAGTTGCAGTAGCCATCGGCGGTAAAGTCCTTAAAGTCTAAAAGCTTCGCGAGCAGGCTCGCTCCCACAGGTTTCAGTGATCCATGTGGGAGCGAGCCTGCTCGCGAAGAAGACGCCGCGCTTTATCAAAAACCGACGCTGGCCTGCACAAAGAACGTGCGCGGCGCGCCGACATACATCCCCGAGTTGTTGTCGCTGGAGCGGGTGAAGTACTGCTTGTCGAAGATATTCTTCACCCCGGCGCCGAGCTTCAGGTTCGACACCTGCGGCCCGAAGTCATAACCCCCGCGTACGTTCCAGGTCACGTAACCCGGAATGTCGCCGTACTGCCCATCCGCCGTACCCTCGGTGATGTAGTTGCCATTGAAGCTGCCATCGGCATTCACTCCCGTGCCGGGCGAACGCTGTTTCGACTGGGCGAAACCGTCGAGGTTGTAGGTCCAGCGGTCGATGTCGTAACGCAAACCGACGGTTGCCACCTGGCGCGAATAGAACGGCAGATCACGGCCCTTGAAGCCCGCAATCTCGCCTTCATAAGTCGCACGGGTGTAAGTCAGACCGGCATTGGCGGTCAGACCGTCAAGACGCGGATCGAGCGCAGCCATGTCGTAATGCACCGAGGCTTCGATGCCCTGGTGTTTGGTCGCGCCGAGGTTGGTCCAGCCGACGTCGTTGCTGATGTATTGCAGTTCGTCATCGAAGTCGATGTAGAACAGCGTCACTTCACCGCCCCACACGTCATCGTTGTAGCGCGTGCCGATTTCGTAGGTCTTGGCCTTTTCCGGCTCCAGGCCGTTGGCAGTGTTGTCCCCCGATCCGCCCTGACCCAGCTGGAAATACTGCAGGCTGCCAAACGAGGTTTCATAGTTGGCAAACAGTTTCCATGCGTCCGACAGGTGATACATCACGCTCAGTGCCGGCAGCGGTTCGTTGCTTTCGATACTGCGGTTTTTCTCCGGCACGCGTTTGCCGGCGGTGTCGAGCACGGCGCGATCGTGCCAGTCGGTGCTGATGTGTTCGAAGCGAATGCCCGGCGTGATCGTCCAGTTGCCGACATCGATTTTGTTGTCGACGTAGACCGAGTTGGCCTCGGTGCCGCCGGTGCGATCCTGAAATACGTGACCGTCGGACGTCGGCGTCACCACCGGCTGGTTGTTGACCAGCGCCAGACGACTCGACTGCTCGTGCATCGCCTCTTTCAGGTAGCGATAACCGACGCTGACTTCCTGCGTGGTCGGGCCGACATCGAAGACGCGCGACACCCGTGGCTCGATGCCCAGCGTGTAGTACGAACGCGGATAGGAACTGAGGGTTTTCTGATCGCGCGCAGCGATGGTGCTGCCGCGAAAACTGTCGGTGTAGTACGTCAGAATCTCCGCCTGAGTGCGCTCGTCGATCTGCCGGATCCATTTGAACGACACGTCCTTGCGTCGACCGCTGAACTGGTCGTAGTCACGCACCGAATCGTAGGGTTTATCGTCGTACTGCTTTTGCGTCAGGCCGCCGGGCATGTCAGCGCTGGCGTCGTAGTAGTGGAAGTTGAGGCTGAAATCGTCCTGATCGGTTGGCGCCCAGTGGGTCTTGAGCAGCACGTCGTCGATGTCGTTGCCGTTGTTGCGCTCGCGGTAACCGTTGCCGTTGACGCCCGAGTACAACAACGCCACACCCATGCCGTTGTCCGCAGTGCCGCCGAGGAACGCGCTGTCGATGTGTTTCCAGCCACCGTACTGCGTGGTCTCCAGAGTGGTGCCGATTTCACCGGTGGCTTTTTCCGGAATCGCACGGGTCACGAAGTTGATCACGCCACCGACGTTTTGCGGCCCATAACGCACGGAACCGGCGCCGCGCACGACGTCGATGCTGTCGAGGTTGCCCGAGGAGATCGGCGCCATCGACAATTGCGGTTGGCCATACGGTGCGAACGCGGCAGGTACTCCGTCGATCAGCACGGTGGAGCGTGGCGACAGACGCGACGTCAGACCGCGCACGCCGACGTTGAGGGAAATATCACTGCCGCCAGTGCCGTTGGAGTCCTGCACCTGCACGCCCGGCACACGCTTGAGCACGTCGCTGACGTTCATTGCGCCTTGCTCGACCATCGCTTCGCGGCGAATCACCGTACGCGCGCCAGGGTGATTCTGCACCACAGCGGCGTTGGCATCACCGAGCCAGTCACCAACCACCTTGATGTCGGTCACACCCAGCTCCAGCGGGCCATTGCTGGCGGCGGAAGTTGCCGCGGGCGACAAGGTCACCGAACCTTCGTTGATCTGATAATCCAGCCCACTGCCTTGCAGCAACTGGCGCAGCGCCTGCTCCGGCGAGATGTCGCCCTCGACCGCCGGGGCCTGTTTGCCGACGACCAGATCAGGACTGAAAAACACTTGCAGCGAGGTTTGCTGGCCCAGCTCACTCAAGGCCTGGCCCAGCGGCTGGGCGCGGATATGAATCGCTTCACCGGCAAACGCCAGCGGCATCGCAGCATTGACCGCCAGCGCGAGGGCCAGCGGTAACCAAGGGGATTTTTTGTTGTTGGCAGTGGTGTTTTTCACGTCGAACGTAGTCCTGTGGATCGCAAGAGTGTGCGGCTGTTAATGCAAACCAGTTGCAGTTGAACAGGAAGACGATGAACTCGAAAAAAACCTGAATTTTATTTTGAAATTATTTCCTGACTGCCATCGGCATGCGTGCGAACAGCCACTGGCAAGATGTTCGGCAGGGCTTTGAGCAAGGCCTCGGTATTGTCCGATTTGAACACGCTGGTCAGGCGCAGGCTGGCGACCGCAGGATTGCTGACGGTCAACGGATGCTCGCGATAACGCGACACTTCTGCCGCGACTTCGCTGAGGCTGGCGTTGTTGAACACCAGTTTGCCGCTGCGCCAAGCGGTGAGTTCTGCCGGGTTGACCGCATAAGCTGCCGCGACGTTGCCTTGCGCATCGATAAAGCTGCCGAGGCCGGCGGTCAGGCTGATGAATTGGTTGTCCGGAGCATTGCGCCCCTGCACTTTCACCGTGCCCTGCTCGACTGCCACGCGGGTTTGCGTGACGTCGCGACGAACATCGAAACGTGTGCCGGTAACGGTGACTTTGCCGCTGCCAGCCTCGACCACAAACGGTCGCGACGTGTCATGCTCGACGCTGAACATCGCCTCGCCTTCGCTCAGTTCGATCACCCGGTGATCGTTGTCATAGCGCACCTGCAAGCGGCTGCGACTGTTCATATCGATCAGCGAACCGTCCGGCAGCGCCACATGCTTGCGCTCGCCCAACGCCGTGGTGAACTCGGCGCTGTACCCCTGCGGGTGATTCAATCCGCTGAACAAGCCGAGCCCGAGCGCTACCGCCAGCACACTGGCGGCCACGGCATAACGCATCAATGGGTGGCGTTCGCGGCGACTCGGCGGCGCCTCGACCAGCGCTTTCAGGCGTGGCGCCGGCAGCAAATCAGCGGCCGTCCACAGCCCCTGCAACAACTGAAACTCGTCACGGTGTTGCGGATGTTCATTGAGCCAGGCGTCAAAGCGCTCCTGCTCGTCGACATCAACGGTCGGCTCCTGCAAACGCACAAACCAGCGCGCCGCGTCATCACGCACCGTTGTTTGCCCGCACGCGCAATCACGAGTCTCCATCATGGAATGTCCTGTCCGGCCGGGAATATAAACACACACAGCCCCCTGCAGGAGCTGCCGAAGGCTGCGATCTTTTCAACGGCACACCCCATCACGACTGCAACCCGTCCAGTCGATCACGCAGATGCCGCAGGGTGCGGATCATATACTTTTCGACCATGTTCTTGGACAGGCCCAGGCGTTCGGCAATTTCCGCCTGGGTCAGGCCTTCGATCTTCTGCCAGACAAAAATCTTCCGGCAATTGACCGGCAACTCGCAAAGCGCGCGCTCGATGGAATCGGCCAGCTGGATCGCATGCATGTAATGCTCCGGGTCGCCGGAGGAGGACGCACTGTGATCGAGCGCCTCCGACTCCATGGCGCCGCGCCGATCCTCACGCCGATAACCATCGACGGCGATATTGCGCGCGGTCTGGTGCAAATACGCCCGTGGTTGCTGCACCGCCGCCGAATCCGACTCGAGCACCCGCACAAAGGTGTCGTGCGCCAGATCCTCGGCCTGCGCGCGATTGCGCAGGCGACGAGTCCAGGTGCCGATCAACTCTTCGTAATGCTCGAAAAAGCCGGGTCTGCGGGGACGCATGGGGGTATGGGTGGTGTGCTGAGGAAAGGGGCGTGAATAGTAATGCTTCCTATTAAGCCCGGCAATTCCTTCTTTGACATGCTATAGCACAGCACCCACGCAGGGCCTGCAAACCCTGCATGGGTGGTCGTGCCATCCAGGCAGCCTCGGATCGAGAGGGAGAAAATTTGACGCTGTGGGCGAACGTCCTTGCCAATCTCCCTATGAACCGAAGTCATCAATCAAAGACTCATACTGAAGAGCCAGTAATTGAAGTTCTCACAGAAGTATCAAGACTCAATATAAGTCCATTGTATTGCATCCCTAACTTTGCCGTTAGTTGGCATCTTCGGCCCATTTAAAGCTGATATTTGACAAACGTAGTATTTCTTACCGCCCCAGTTAGCAACTGGTACAGGAGATTTGCATAGCACCTCACCATTGACAGTTCCCGTGGGTGCATAGGAATTTTTTGGCTGCTCCTCGCATAGGCTGAACCATTTTTTTTTCGCTATGCTTTCAGCGCTACCCAACCTGACGGAAATAGAAATCCATATGATGCTTGAGATCCCTAAACCAACCCAAGCTATTAACTTCGCGGGATAAGCTGAGGCCTGGAGATCAGAGGGTGTTGCCAAGACAATAGCTAGGAAAGCAAAGGTCCATACACTTGACAAGAAAATTGCAGAAGCGAACTTTGGCATGCTGCTTTTTTCAAAAAGATACTTCAGCAAAGGATTATCAGAAACCTTCTTTAAGGATTCATTTGTCGTAAAAAAAGGTCGCGTTCCATTTTCCCGAAGAAATTCACGAACAAACTTATCATTGCGCAAATAGACCACCAAACTAGATGATGTCAGCACCACAATAGAAAACAATGTAACGTTGGCGCTCATCCATCCGACATTGTCTGGTGAAAAACAATCCCAGTACTTCCATGAAAAGCAGGCTGCTGAAAGGTTTACAATCCAAACCAACGGATTTTTGAAAACTGCAAAAAAACGCCTAAACCTCATTTACAACTCCATTAGAATCTACAAATCGAACAAATGAGAAATTCATTAGCTCTGGTCCGAGTTCCGCGGGGCAAATTCACGGCCCTGGATACCCCTGGAACGATGGCGTGATGCCAAATTGATGTCAACCAATCTCTTTAAGTCGCACCGCACGATCAGCGGTGGCGCGTATCCGGATTTTGTAAGCCGATGAAGAATTTCGAGTCGGATCAGTTCAATGTCCCACAGGTGCGTAACGAGGAGCTGGGCAGGTTCAGTTACTTCAATTTCGACACGAATGCACCTTCGTTACGCCACCGAAACGAGAACATGACGGGAAACAACAGCCCTTGCCGTTTTGCAGCGAGCACAAAAAGAACAGGAGCAAGCCTGCTCGCAAAAGCGCCACATCAGTCAAGTATTTCGCTGACTGAATGGACGCCTTCGCGAGCAGGCTCGCTCCTACAGGGTTTTGCGCTGGGGATCAGCCTTTTTCGTCGATGCCCGCTTGCAGGGTCTGGCTGTCCAGATGACCGCTGAGGGTAACCGGCCCGATTTTCAGATTGCCGTTCTCAAGGGAGACCTTCGGTGCGTTTTCTTCGGTTTTATGCGGCAGGTCGAGACCGGCTTTGACGCCGTAGTCACGGTTGCTCAAGTCGCTGCTGCTGACCTTCGAAGCACCGAGATCGACTTTGGCTTCTGACGAGGTGATCCGCGCGCCGGTCAATTGCGTGGCGCCGCCGACGGCAAGGTTGACCCCTTGGTTGCCGCTGATGCCGGATGCCTGCGCAACACTGTCCTTGTGTGCGTATTCGCCCTGCGCTTTCAGCGTTGGCTTGTAGTCGGTGCCGGCAAGTTTGCCTTTGTCATCGGCTGGGGTTTTCTTCGCGGTCAGGCCCAGATCGACATCGACCTTGGCCTGGGTTTGCGAGTCCTGACGGCTCTCGACGGTCAGATCACCGGCGACCTTGCCGCTGACATGGTTCGCGTCGATGCGCGCGCCCGCCAGTTGTGCGTCACCCGCACTGTTCAACAGCACTGTGTCAGCCTTGATCTGGCTGTTCTGCTGCGTGGTGCCTTGCTGATAATCGACAGCGACCTTGGCCCCGGCATTAAAACCGTGATCGCTGCTGGCCTTTTCGTCGGCAGCGGTGGGCGTGCTTTTGCTCAGGTTGCCGCCGGCGTTCAGCGCGACGTTCCAGTTGTTGCGGTTATCGGTGGACTGCGCCGACTCCTGCACGTAACCGCCCTTCTGCGCGTCGATGCTGACGTTTGGCGCGCTGACTTGCGTGCCTTGCAGGTGCACCGAATCGCCGCTCAAGGCGATTGCGCGCTGACTGTTGAGCTGACCACCGGTCAGGGTCTGCGCGTTCTCGTTGACTCGACCGATGTTGAAGTTGGCGCTCAGATTTGCGCCCTGATCACTGCTCTTCTCGCTGCTGCTCTTGCTGCCGCCGCCCTTCAGGCCACCGCCGAGATTGCTGCCGGAAGCGGTGTGGGTATCGCTGGCTGCTTGCAGATCGAGTTTGCCTTCGGCGTGCAAATCGATGGCGCCGCTGCTGTCGATTTTCGTGCCTTGCTGGACCTGATTGCCAGCGCTGCTCAACTGCACGCCGTTGCCGCTGATGCTTGCCACGTGCGCCTGAGTGTCAGTGGTTTGCTTGCCGCTGTGATCGAGTTGGAAGCCGGCGCCGAGATCGACGTTGGTACCGTCAGTGCCCGGCAAGGTTCCGACCGTCAACGAGCCATTGCCGCGCAGGTTGCTGTCGCTGCTGTGCTGGCGACCATTGGCCTGGTTCAGCGCCAGATCACCACCGCTGTGGATGTTCACGCCCCCCTCTCCGCCATCGAAACGGCTGCCGGCGAATTGTGCATCGCCAGCGGTTTTGATGTTCACGCCCTGACTGCCGGCATAACCGCCGACCACCGCAGTGGAACTGTCTTTGCTCGAAGTGCGACTGCCACCCGCGCCACTGCCGGCGACGTTCACGTCTTCACCGGTCTTGGTGTAGACGCGCACATCGACCTTGGCATCCACGGCGTTATCAGTGCTGCTGTGGGTGTTGCTGACAGCATCGGCGACCAGTGTGTCGGCGCTGATGTTCACTGTGCCGGCACTGGCGTTGTACTGGCTGCCTTGGTCATGCAATGTGCCGGCGACTTTCACTTCGACGTTGCCGCCATCAAAACGGCTGACCACGGCGTTGTTGGTCTGCTCGGTTTTAGTCGCGCTGCCATGACCGATCGCGACGTCGATACCGACATTCGGCTGACCGAGATTGGCCAAAGCATCCTTGTCCGGCACCTTGCCGTTCAAGGCCTCTTTGACCACACCGGCAATCGGTCGGGCGATGTCTTTGTACTCGACATTGGCGCCGATGTCCGCCGACCAGTTGCTCTCGGCGTGGGTGCTGCTGTCGCTGTTGCTGGCCGCGCGGTTGTCGACTGCATTGGCGACAACCTGCAGACCGTTGCCTGCCTGCAGTTGTGCACCTTCGGTGGCGAGTTTGTCGGCATTGATGCTCAGGCCACCGCTGCTCTGCAGGTCAGTGGTTTGCGCCGTGCTTTTGCCGGTCGAGTCTTGCACGCTGCTGTGGGCGAAATCGACGCCACTGCCCGCGCGATCAAGACCGCCGGTGTAGTAGAAACCGCCGCCGGTGCTGGATGTGTCAGAGCTGGTTTTGTGGCTGTCCTGTTCGGCCAGCAACGAGACGTTCTTGCCACTCAGCGTGGTATCACCCGCCGTGGATTTCACCTGTGCGCCTTTGAGCGTGACGTCACCGCCCGCCTTCACCTGCACGCTGCCACCGCTGAGGCTGGAGGCTTGCTGAGTGACGTCGGTGCTGGTCACTGTCTGCTGTTTGGCTTCGTAGTGAACGCCGGCACGATATTGCTCTGGCGTCTGCTCTTTGGCGTAGGCATCAAAGCCACGCGTTTCAGTGATCGCACTGCTGTCGTGAGTGTTTTGTGCGGAATGCACATTGACATTCCCCGCCGCGTCGGCCGTTAACGCACCGCCTGCCTTGACCGTCGAGCCTGCCACTGCAAGGTCTTTGGCGCTCTTGAGTTTGAGGTTGCTGTCGGACACCAGTTCGCTGCGCACCGTGGTGCTGTCATTGCTGTTCTGCCGCGACTCGTCTTTGCTGATACCGAAGAACTTGCTGTCTTTGTCGTGATTGTTGCTGTGGCGGGTGTCCTGTACGCCATCGATCACCAGCGAACCCTTGTCGCTGATCACACTGGCGTCGCTGCCGCCGCGCACTTGACTGCCGCTGATGCGCACGTCGTCAGCCTTGACGATCAGCTTGCCGGCGGCGTTGATTTTGCTGCCCTGATGGTGGGTCTGTCCCTTGTCGGCATCGCCGGTCTTGCCGAAGAAACCGCCACCGACCAGGTCGCCGGAATAGCGAGTGTCGCTGCTGCGATCAGTCCGCGTGGCAGTGGTGATTTCCACTTGTTTGCCGGCCAGTTGCAGGTCGCCGCTACTGGTCAGTTCAGCGCCTTCGGAGCGCAACAATGCGGCAGTTTGCAGGGCGATATTGCCGGCCTTCAACTGGCTGGTGATATTGCGCTGTTCTTCGCTGCTGTTGTTCCAGTCGGCTTTCCACAGATGCTTGCGATGGTTGCCCTGATCGGTCTGGGTATGGCTTTCGGTGGCGGCGCTCAGGCGCAGATCGCCGCCACTTTGCACACTGAGATTTTTCGCCGCTTCGACCTTGGCGGCTTTCAGTTCGGTGTCTTTGCCGGACGACAGTCTGGCGTCGCGGCTGGCAACGATCTGACTGCCATGCTGGCGGGTTTCGCTATCGGTCTGGGTGCGGTCGTAGGTTTCCCAGGTGATGCCGATGGTGCTGTTGTTCCAGCTTTCACGCTTTTCCTGGAGCTTGCGGCTTTCGACCGTGGTCAGGGTGAGGTTGCGTCTGGCCTCGGCAATCACGTCACGGCCGCTGACGTCGGTGGCGGCCAGGGTCAGGTCTTTGCCGCTGTGCAGGCCGACATCGCCGTGACTGCTACGGATACCGGCGCGGGTGACATCAAGGCTGTTGGGCAGCGCTTCACCGCTGACCGTGAGGTCGCCGGCAGAACGAATCTGCACGCCATCGCGTCCGGCGACCTGCACCGCACCCACGCGCACGCCGGCACCTTCGGCGGTGCTGACGATATTGATCCGTCCGGCCTGCATGGCGCCGAACAGGCTGGCGTCGATGCGTCCGTCGGCAGTGTTGCCCGCCGGGTCTACGGTTTTCACTTGGCCACTGGCGTAATCGACCTGATTGCGTCCGACCGTGAGGTTGAGGCTATCGCGAGCACTGATCGCGCCCTGGCTGTCGATACGCGGGGCAATCAGGTTGATCGAGCCCTCAGCGTTACGCAGGCCGCCGCCCTGAATCTGCAACTGACCGCTGGCGTCGCGGGTGTTCAGGCTTTGCAGTTTGCCGTCGATCAGCTCCGGACGACCGACCACCAGGTTGGCGTTCGGCGTGTTGATGAAACTGCCGCCATTGACCGAGATGCCGTTAGGGTTGGCCAGCACGTAATCGGCGGCACGGCCGAAGATCTCCTGCGCGCCGTTGATCGCGGACGGATTACGGCTGATCACTTCGTTGAGGATCACGCTCGCCGCTTGCCCCTGCAGTTGCGGGTTGGCCGCCAGTTGCCCGGCCAGCTGCGATTGCCCGGCCTGCAAGGCGTTGTTCAGCACAAGGCCCTGACGGTCGACGTTGTAGTCGAGGAACTGGTTATGCGACAGGCCCGAACCGTTGGGCGCGACGATGTTGACGATGGGCACACCGCCCTGGGTTTGCAATTGCGCGGTGCCGCCCGGTCCCGGCGCGACCACGACGCCGCCGGCGATCGCGTTCGGCAGGTGCACGGCGAAGAACAGGCTGGCGATTGCCCAGCGCAATTTGCCCCGAGGCGAAAGATGAAATGCAAAGGTGTGTGCTGGCATAAAAACGTCTCCATGTGAGTACGGCATCACGTCGCGCGTTTTTGATCTTGGCCGTGGCTGACGCGCTCAGTTCCGACGGCTGTTGGTTCACTGCGTTATCGATTCAGGTCGCGGTCATATCTGCACCCCGACACGCATCAGCCAGGTTTGCGGCTCGTGCTGCAGACCGTCGGGGGTGTTGAGGGCACGTTGGTAATCGACGTCCACTTGCAGGTTTTTCCAGCCCAGATTCAGACCGAGGCTGGCGCCACTGAGGCGTTGCCCGTGGGCGCCGTGATCGGCTTTGATCCAGCCGTTGTCGAGGCCCATTCGCGGGGTGATCTGTATTGGCCATTCGCTGCGCAGCGGCAGGCGCAGAGTGTTGCGCCAGATCGTACCGCTGGCACCCGAGGCACTGCTGACGCGATAACCGCGCACTGCCGAATCGTCGGTGCCGAGCAACTGTTCGATGGCCGGTAGCGGGTCCGGGCTGTACTGCACGTTAAGCTGGCTCTGCCACTGCCACGCCTGCGCGCCGAACTGACCATTGCGCCATTGACTGAGGCTGGCGCGGTACTTGCGAAACTGTGCCTTGGGCAGGTTATTGACCGATTGCCGGGAGTCGTCATCGGCACCGAACCAGCGCAAACCCTGGGCGTAGTTGATGTCGAGGTTCCACACCGCGCGGTCGAGCCAGAACAGATTGAGTCCGGCTTCGGCCACGGTCAGGGTCGGACTCTGAATGCCCAACCGGATGTTTTCCAGATAGCTGTCGACATCCTTGTGTGCCAATTGCAGGTTGGCGCTGAGCTGGCGACTCTGGTCGCGCCACAACACGCGGTCCGCACGCAGGCTGACCTGATCGGTGATGCCGCGGCTGTGAAAGGTCACGCTGGGCAACTTGAACGGCGCGCGATATTCGGCGTGGCTGGCGAACGCGCTGTAGGTCCAGTAACCGTAAGGAATCGCGTAATACAGGCTGGCATTGCGACTGTAGCGGTCGCCCCGATTGAGTGTGTCGCTGGCGCTGAGGCTCAATAAATCGTTGAGCTCCAGCGGGCTGTCCAGGCTCAGGCTGACGGCGTCGCGGTCACGTCCGGTGCTGGCGCTGCCGAGGTTGTCGATACCGGCATTCAAGGCCCAGCGTGACGGCGCAGCGCTGCGCGAGCGCAGGATGATCCGCGAGGCGCCGGGCTCACTGCCAGGGGCGATGTCGGCGGTGAGGTCTACCGAGCGCAGCCGATTCAATTGATCGAGGCCCTGCTCCAGATCGCGAAGGTTCAGCGGTTCGCCGAGCATGTTCGGGAACGCACCGCCAAGGGACACCGGCAAACTCTGATCGGCCAGCTCGATGGACTCGATGTAGCCTTCGTCAACACGAATATCCAGTGATTGCCCCGCCACCGGTGCGCTGAGCAGATACGGGCGGCTGGCGATGTAGCCCTTTTCCACGTAGATCGCAGTGATCGTCGCGAGCAGATGATTGATCTGCCTGACGCCCATGCACGGCGCCAGCAACGGTTGGATGCGTGCATTGAGTTTGTCGCTGTCGATCAGCGTGACGCCACCGATGCGCGTGCCGCTCAACGGCCAGCAACGTTCATCAGGGGTAACGGTTGGTGCGAGCGCAGGGGTCGCTGGCGCCGACCCGAAAGCTCCGCGCTCCAGTTGACGTTTGCGTTGTTCCAGTTGCAGTTGTTGCAGATCGCGCTGTTGCTGTTGTTGCTGGCGCAACACTTCCTGGCCCGGCGCGACAGGTTCGGCAGCTTCAAGCGAAGAGGCACAGACACTCAACACAAAGGCCGACAACAGCGGGCAACGCGTGGAGCAACGACGAAAAACAGCGCGAAACGAAAACGGCACGCAACTTCCTTGCGATCATCAAATGGCGTAATGCCACCCTATCAATAATCGTGATAGTCGGAGCCCTCCTACACAAATGCAAGACGCTTCCTACAGCGCTTACACTTCTTAAACAATTGCTTTGCCTGGCTTTATCGTCAGCAGCAACACCACGGTGCTACCCGCTATCAGGTTTTCCCCGAGGGCTTGAGCGACGCCTGCGAGCAGCAATCCGACGCCGATCAGCAGGTAATTGTGTCTGCTGCCGCCGTCGCGGGCGGCGTGGATTGCGCCGGGTGTCAGCCATCGCGCGGTGATGCAGCAGTGTGTCGATTACCGCTCCATCTACTGATCCCCGAACTGAGCGCCACGCTGCCGCAACAAATCTGCGTTCAAAGCCATGACTGGCAGTACACCGGGCCACTGGCTCAAGTGAGCAACTGACGATCGGCGTCAGAAATCATTTGCGACTAAATATTACCTGCGTCATATTACAACCGTAATAACGACCCGATGATCAGGTAATCCGCCATGACCAGCATGCCCACCCTCGAACCTGTTGTGGTCAAGACCAGACCGCCCCTGCTTAAACGCTTGCTGCTGCCGGGCGGCGGATTGCTCGCGCTGATCTTCGCCGGGGTCTACGCCGTGCATTGGTGGGGCGCCGGGCGTTTTCTCGAAGAAACCGACGATGCCTACATTGGTGGCGATGTCACGGTGATCGGGCCGAAAGTCGCCGGTTACATCGACGAAGTGCTGGTCAGCGACAACCAGCACGTCAAGGCTGGCGACGTGCTGATTCGTCTCGACGCCCGCGACTATCGCGCCAACCTCGCCAAAGCCGAAGGTGCCGTCGCCGCCGAAGAAGCGCTGCTGGCCAACCTCGACGCCACCGAACAACTGCAACAAGCGGTGATCGGCCAGGCCCGCGCCGGCATCGACGCCGCCGGCGCGGAAACCGCGCGCTCGCGGGATGACAACGCACGCTACAAGCGCTTGGTGACCACCAATGCCGTGTCCGTGGAAAGCGCACAACGCGCCGACGCCACCTTCAAAACCGCGCAAGCCCTGAGCGCCCGCGCCCAGGCCGAACTGCTCGCCGCGCAACGCCAACTCGCGGTGATCGACACCCAGAAACAACAGGCCCGCGCCGCCCTTCAACAAGCCCGCGCCGAACGTGATCTGGCGCAACTGAATCTCGGCTACACCGAACTGCGCGCGCCGGTCGATGGGGTGATCGGCAACCGCCGCGCGCGGGTTGGCGCCTACGCGCAGGCCGGTTCGCAGCAACTGTCGGTGGTCCCGGCCAGCGGGTTGTGGGTCGATGCCAATTTCAAGGAAGACCAACTGGCGCGGATGAGGCCAGGGCAACGCGTGAGCATCCGCGCCGACGTGCTGTCGGGTCAGGAATTCCACGGTCGTCTCGACAGCCTCGCCCCTGCCACCGGTTCGCAATTCAGTGTGCTGCCGCCGGAAAACGCTACCGGTAACTTCACCAAAATCGTCCAGCGTGTACCGGTGCGAATCCTCCTTGATCCGGCTGATGGCGTCCTCGGGCACTTGCGTCCAGGCCTGTCCGTCACCGCTGAAGTCGACACCCGCGCGCAACCGGAAACCAGCGCTGTGGCCGCTGCGCGATGAGCACCGCCCTCACCGCCTCTGCGCAACCGTTCAACGCGGCGGACATGGCGACCGCGACCAAAGTGTTCGCCTTCGCGACCATGTGCATCGGCATGTTTATCGCGCTGCTGGATATCCAGATCGTCTCGGCGTCGCTGCGCGATATCGGCGGTGGGCTGTCCGCCGGCACCGACGAAACTGCGTGGGTGCAGACCAGTTACCTGATCGCCGAAATCATCGTGATTCCCTTGTCGGGCTGGCTGTCGCGGGTGTTCTCGACGCGCTGGTTGTTCTGCGCTTCGGCGGTCGGTTTCACGCTTGCCAGCCTGCTCTGCGGCATCGCCTGGAACATCCAGAGCATGATCGCTTTCCGTGCCCTGCAAGGTTTTCTCGGCGGTTCGATGATTCCGCTGGTGTTCACCACGGCGTTCTTTTTCTTCACCGGCAAACAACGGGTGATTGCTGCGGCGACCATTGGCGCAGTCGCTTCGCTGGCGCCAACCTTGGGCCCGGTGATCGGCGGCTGGATCACTGATATTTCCTCGTGGCACTGGCTGTTCTATATCAACCTGGTACCGGGGATTTTCGTTGCTGTGGCAGTGCCGATGCTGGTGAAAATCGACCAGCCGGAACTGTCGCTGCTCAAGGGCGCGGATTATTTGAGCATGGTGTTTCTTGCGCTGTTTCTCGGCTGTTTGGAATACACCCTCGAAGAAGGCCCGCGCTGGAACTGGTTCAGCGACCAGACCATTCTCACCACGGCGTGGATCAGCGGCCTCGCGGGATTGGTCTTCATCGGCCGCACCTTGCACGTGGCCAATCCGATCGTCGATCTGCGCGCCTTGAAGGATCGCAATTTCGCCCTCGGTTGCTTCTTTTCATTCGTTACCGGCATCGGCCTGTTCGCGACGATTTACCTGACGCCGCTGTTTCTCGGCCGGGTGCGCGGCTACAGCGCACTGGACATTGGTCTGGCGGTTTTCTCCACTGGCGTGTTCCAGATCATGGCGATTCCGCTGTATGCCTTTCTGGCCAATCGCATGGACCTGCGCTGGATCATGATGGTCGGTCTGGGTCTGTTTGCCGTGTCGATGTGGGAGTTCAGCCCGATCACCCACGACTGGGGTGCTGGCGAGTTGATGCTGCCGCAAGCGTTGCGCGGGATTGCCCAGCAACTGGCAGTGCCGCCGGCGGTGACGTTGACCTTGGGTGGATTGGCACCGGCACGTTTGAAGCATGCGTCGGGGTTGTTCAACCTGATGCGCAATCTGGGCGGGGCGATTGGTATTGCGGCGTGCGCGACCATTCTCAATGACCGCACCAACCTGCACTTCACCCGCTTGGCCGAACATTTGAACAGCAGCAATGAGGCGCTGAATCAATGGCTGGCGCAGGTCGGTGGCAACCTCGCGACACTGGGCCAGAGCGGTGACGTCGGCGTCACCGCCAGCCTGCACCAGTTATGGCTGTTGACCTACCGCGAGGCGCAAACGCAGACCTACGGTGACACTTTCCTGATGATCATGGTGTGCTTCGTCATCGCCACGGCGATGGTGCCCTTGATGCGCAAGGTGCAGCCACCGACCGCGCCAAGTGCGGATGCCCACTGACCCACCTTCCCCCTGTAGGAGCTGCCGCAGGCTGCGATCTTTTGATCTGTTTTTTCAGAAGCAAGATCAAAAGATCGCAGCCTTCGGCAGCTCTTACGGGGTTATGCGTTGAGGCTTAAGCCTGTGGGGTTTTGCGAAAGCCTACGGCCAGGCGGTTCCAGCTGTTGATGGTGCTGATCGCGACGGTCAGGTCGACCATTTCTTTCGGCGAGAATTGCGCGGCGACCACTTCGTAATCTTCATCCGGGGCGTGGGTCAGGCTCAGTTGCGTCAGTGACTCGGTCCACAGCAGCGCGGCACGTTCGCGCTCGCTGAAAAACGGCGCTTCACGCCATGCGGTGACCGCAAACAGACGACGCGGCGTTTCACCGCCCTTGATCGCATCGGCCGTGTGCATGTCGATGCAGAACGCGCAGCCATTGATCTGCGAAGCGCGCAACTTGACCAATTCGACCAGGGTCTTTTCCAGCGGCAGCTTCGCGACCGCGGTTTCCAGGGCAATCATCGCTTTCAGGGCGTCTGGTGAGGCGGTGTAGAAATCGGTACGAGCTTTCATGGCGGTATTCCGGGGAATGTGAATGTGTGGCCTAAAGTAGTCCCGCAACGCCGCCGGACAAATAGCCAATCTCCCGGAAGACGAGTAGACCACCCACTTGCCCGGTTCCCGCAAGGCGCTCAGACCTTATTGCGCAGCCATTGCAAAAAACCCTTCCTGGCGACCACCGCCGGTGCGTCCGCCGTCAAGGCCTGGGCCTTGTGCAAACGGTAATCGAGCAAGGCTTTCATCGCATCGTTGATGTCGTGACGAGCATCCAGACACGGTTTCAGGTAAGTCTTTTCGATACGGTACAACGCACAGAAGGTTTTTGCGGCAAACGTCGCCGGCACGGAAGTGTCGGAGAGAATGCCCGCCTCCCCGATGACCTCGCCGGGCCCCATGCGCCCGGACTCGAACGGCGCACCGTGACGAATCAAGGTCACCGTGACCACGCCGGATTCGATGATGAACAAATGATCGCTGACCTCGCCCGCCTCAAGGATCGTCTCGCCGGCGCGAAAGGTTTTCAGCGTCATGTTCTGGCTGAAGGTGTCTTTCTCTTCCTGACGCAACGTCGAGAAAATCGGCGAACTGTCGAGCAGCGCGCGCGGCCGCGACAGGTTGCTGGGCGCATTGCTTTCATCGCTCGACAGCAGATTGAACCCGGACGCCTGCAAGTGCCGGTAAGCCAGGTCGAACAGCTGATTGCGCACCACGCGTTTCTCGCCCATCGAGGCGACAAACCCGCTGATCTCGTATTCCGCACCGCTATTGCTGGAGTTTTTCAGCGCCACGCTCGGCGCAGGTGTGTCGAGCAATTGCCGACAACCCTGCATCGCCCGCTCCAGCGCATCGATCACCGAATTGGGCCGGGCATGCGGACTGACCTGCACACTGACCGAGACGCCAAACATATTGCTCGGCCGACTGAAGTTGATGATCTTGGCCTTGGCCGCCAGCGAGTTGGGAATCACCGCCATGCTGCCCTGGCTGGTTTGCAGACGCGTAGCGCGCCAGTCGATGTCGGTGACCCGACCTTCGGTACCGTCGATGGAAATCCAGTCATCGAGTTGATAAGGCTTGGTGGTGTTGAGGACGATGCCGGAAAACACATCGCTCAACGTACTCTGCAAAGCCAGACCGACAATGATCGCCAACGCGCCAGACGTCGCCAGCACGCCTTTGACCGGCAGATCCAGCACATAGGCCAGCGCGGCAATGATCGCGATGAGGAAAATTATCGCGCCGAGCAAGTCCTGCAACAGCCGCCCGGTGTGACCGACTCGCTGCATCATCACCGCGCCGATCAACACCGTCAGGGTGCGCGCGCCGAACAGCCACCAGCCGATCTGCAACCCCGTCGCCGCCAGATGCAACGGCACGTTGTCGGCCCACGGTGCCGGCTCCATCGGATTGAGGCCTTCGTTGAACAACAGCACGCTGAACAGTGTGAAAATCAGCACCCGCACCAGCAGTTTCCACTCGCTGCCATGGGAGGAGATCAGGCGCCACAGGCCCAGATCGAGGAGGATCAGGATCAACGCGCAGAACAACGGATGTTCGGTCAGCAGAGACAGCATCAAACAACTCCGACGGGGGCCAATCGCGAGAAGATCGCACAGATTGAGCAAGTGTAGGAGCAATTGATTTCAGCGGATGAACGCCCGCGCAAAAACACCACAAAACCCATGTAGGAGCTGCCGCAGGCTGCGATCTTTTGATCTTTAAAAAACAACATCAAAAGATCGCAGCCTGCGGCAGCTCCTACACAGGTTTACGGGGTGACAGATTACTTACCGTTGGTCAGGCTGTTGTAGCTGGTGAACAGGTTGCGGTAGTCGGGGATATGGTTGGAGAACAGCGTGCCCAATCCTTCGATGTCGTTGCGCCAGTCGCGATGCAGCTCGCAGGCCAGACCGAACCAGGTCATCAATTGCGCACCGGCCGTGGACATGCGGTTCCACGCCGATTCGCGGGTCAGTTCGTTGAACGTACCGGACGCGTCAGTCACCACGAATACATCGAAGCCTTCTTCCAGCGCCGACAACGCAGGGAATGCCACGCAGACTTCGGTGACCACGCCGGCAATGATCAGCTGCTTCTTGCCGGTCGCCTTGATCGCCTTGACGAAATCTTCGTTATCCCAAGCGTTGATCTGCCCTGGGCGAGCGATATACGGCGCATCCGGGAACAGCGCTTTCAGCTCAGGCACCAGTGGGCCATTGGGGCCGGTTTCAAAACTGGTGGTGAGGATCGTCGGCAGCTTGAAGTACTTGGCCAGATCGGCCAGCGCCAGCACGTTGTTCTTGAACTTGTCCGGGTCGATATCGCGCACCAGCGACAGTAGCCCGGCCTGATGGTCGACCAGCAGCACCGCAGCGTTGTTCTTGTCCAGACGTTTGTATTGAGTGGTCATTGCAGTAATCCTCGCGGGTTGAAGAGGCCGGCCGGTGGTCGGCCTCAGGAGACTCGATCAGCGCTGGGAATCCAGCACTTCGTGTTCGTTCGCGACTTGCTGAGCCTTGAGGTAGCTCTCGATCAGCAATTGATAATGCGGCATGGCCTGGGCGTAGACGGCCGCCCACTGCTCGGCATCGGGACGGTTCCACGAGCCTTGCAGCTCGGAAAGCGTAGCCATGATGTCGATCGGCACCACCCCGGCCTGGGCCAAACGGGCGACGGTCAGATCAGTGGCCAGTTTCGAGTGATTACCGGACGCATCGACCACGGCGAACACCCTGTAACCTTCATGCACGGCAGCGATGGACGGGAACGCCAGGCAAACGCTGGTCAACGTGCCGGCGATCACCAGGGTTTTCTTGCCGGTAGCTTTGACCGCTGCGTGAAATTCCGGATTGTCCCAGGCATTGATTTCGCCTTTGCGCGCCACGTATTGCGCATGCGGCGCCGCTTCGTGAATCTCCGGGATCAACGGCCCGTTCGGTCCTTGCGGCACGGAGGCGGTGGTGATTACCGGCATTTTGAGCAGGGTCGCCGCTTTCGCCAGCGCGATGGCATTGGCGCGCAGCTGCGGCACGTCCATGTCCTTGACGATCTGGAACAGACCGCTCTGGTGATCGATCAGCAGCATGGCTGCGTCGCTGGCATCGATGGTCGGTTTCTGGCCGTCGAAGTTCGCGGCATTGACTGTGTTCATGTGCGTGTCCTCTTTTCTTTAGGCAACAGCCATCCCTGGCCTGCGAACCGGCCTACGCGTCCTGTGTAGAGCGGAGTGGTTGTGCGTTAAGCGTGCATCTGGCCGAAGCGGCCGGACTGGAAGTCGGCGAAGGCCTGGTGAATTTCCTGCTCGGTGTTCATCACGAACGGGCCGTGGCCGACGATCGGCTCGTCGATCGGCTCGCCGCTGAGCAGCAACACCACCGCGTCCTGGCTGGCCTCGAGGGTCAGTTGATGACCGTCACGTTCGAACAGCGCCAACTGCCCTTCACGCACCGCTTCCACACCGTTGACCTGCACCGAGCCTTTCAATACCACCAGCGCGGTGTTGCGGCCTTCGTGCAGCTCCAGCGTCAGCAACTTGCCGGCGTTCAGGCGCAGATCCCATACGTCGATTGGCGTAAAGGTGCGCGACGGGCCGGTGTGACCATCGAATTCACCGGCGATCAGACGCAGGCGGCCGGCATTGTCCTTGAGCGCGATGCTCGGGATGTCGCTGTTGAGAATGGTCTGGTAGCCCGGCGCGGCCATTTTGTCCTTGGCCGGCAGGTTGACCCACAACTGCACCATTTCCAGTTTGCCGCCGGTTTTGGCGAAATTTTCCGAATGAAACTCCTCGTGGAGGATCCCGGACGCGGCCGTCATCCATTGCACATCGCCAGGGCCGATGACGCCGCCACTGCCGGTCGAATCGCGGTGCTGCACTTCGCCTTCATACACGATAGTCACGGTTTCGAAACCACGGTGCGGATGCTGACCAACGCCACGCCGTTCGGTGGTCGCGGTGAAATCGGCGGGACCGGCGTGATCGAGCAGCAGGAACGGGCTGATGTGTTTGCCCAGGTTGTCGTAGGAAAACAGCGTGCGAACCGGGAAACCATCGCCGACCCAATGGCCGCGCGGGCTGGTGTAGATACCGATGATGTTTTTCATGGTTGTCTCCAATGGGGGTGAGTGATGCGATGGATTAAGCTTAAATCCATGACCATTAATGCACTAGACTGCAAAAATCGGCCTTAGCGTTCTATCTGGAGAACGATGGTGGAAGACCTCAACACTCTCTATTACTTCACTCAAGTGGTCGAACACCACGGTTTCGCCGCTGCCGGGCGCGCGCTGGACATGCCCAAATCAAAACTCAGCCGGCGCATTGCCGAGTTGGAAGAACGCCTCGGCGTGCGCCTGCTGCACCGCACCAGCCGTCATTGTTCATTGACCGAAATCGGCCAGGCCTATTACCAGCGTTGCCTGGCCATGCGCATCGAAGCCGAGAGCGCCGCCGAACTGATCGAACGCAACCGCTCCGAACCGCAAGGCCTGGTACGCCTGAGTTGCCCGACGGCGCTGCTCAACTCGTGGGTCGGGCCGATGCTCACGCGCTACATGCTCAAGTACCCGCTGGTGGAGTTGTTCATCGAAAGCACCAATCGCCGGGTCGACTTGCTTCATGAAGGGTTCGACATCGCGCTGCGCGTGCGTTTTCCGCCGCTGGAAAACACCGACATGGTCATGAAGGTACTGGGCAACAGCACGCAATCGGTGGTCGGTAGCCCACAGTTTGTCGAACGCCTGTCGTCTCCGCCCTCGCCCGCTGACCTCAATGGTTTGCCGAGCCTGCACTGGGGCGCAGCGCAGCGTGAATATCAGTGGGAGTTGCTGGGGCCGAATGACAACACGGCGCTGATTCGCCATACGCCACGGCTGGTCACCGATGATTTGATCGCGTTGCGTCAGGCGGTAATTGCCGGGGTTGGCGTGGCGCATTTGCCGAGCGTAGTCGTGCGAGAGGACATTGCCGCCGGGCGCGTCGTGGAGTTGATTCCGGGCTGGGCACCGAAATGCGGGGTGGTGCATGCGATCTTTCCGTCGCGGCGCGGGTTGTTGCCGTCGGTGCGTACGTTGATTGATTTTCTCGGCGAGGAATTTGCGCACAGTGACATTGCCTGAATCGGTGGTGCGCCCTTCGCTGGCAAGCCAGCTCCCACAGGTTTCGGGGGTGTACACATCATTCATTCACATGCACAAATCTCTGTGGGAGCTGGCTTGCCAGCGATGGGGCCAGCCCAGACAACCCAAACGTCCCTTTTGATTCATGACTTGCGGTCAACAGTGCTTTGCCCCACCAGCGGTTTTTCTCAACGATGCAGACGCGGATACTCCTGCCCATTCCCACTGCAACCCTTGGAGTCCTGCATGTCTGTTCCCGCTTTCGGCCTTGGTACGTTTCGTCTGCAAGGCCAGGTCGTCATTGACTCAGTGAGCACTGCCCTCGAACTCGGCTACCGGGTCATCGACACCGCGCAAATCTACGAAAACGAAGCCGATGTCGGCGAGGCCATCGCCGCCAGCGGCATCCCGCGTGAAGAGCTGTTCCTCACCAGCAAGATCTGGGTCGCCAACTTCGCCAAGGATCGCTTGATCGACAGCCTCAAGGACAGCCTGCAGAAATTGCAGACCGACTACCTCGACCTGACCTTGATTCACTGGCCCTCGCCGGAAAATCAGGTGCCGGTGGAAGAATTCATGGGCGCCCTGCTGGAGGCCAAGCGCCTGGGCCTGACCCGGCAGATCGGTGTGTCCAACTTCACCATCGATTTGATGAAGCAGGCGATTGCTGCGGTCGGTGCAGAAAACATCGCGACAAACCAGATCGAACTGCATCCGTACCTGCAGAACCGCAAAGTAGTTGAGTTCGCTCAGCGCCAGGGCATCCACACCACGTCGTACATGACCCTCGCCTACGGTGAAGTGTTGAAAGACCCGCTGATCCAGCAGATCGCCGAACGTCTGCACGCCACCCCGGCGCAAGTGACCCTGGCGTGGGCGATGCAATCGGGTTACGCGGTGATTCCGTCGTCGACCAAACGTGCCAACCTGCAAAGCAACCTTGCCGCCACGGCGCTGACCTTGAGCGATGCCGACATGGCGCTGATTGCCACGCTGGATCGCGGCCATCGCCTGACCAGCCCGAAAGGCATTGCGCCTGCCTGGGATTGACTCGGCACCCGTCAGCTTTGCAGGCGTTGCGCGAGGCCGGCCATGGCCTCGCGCAACGCATCGCTCGACGTATCCAAAGGCGCCGCGTGCGCTTCGCGACACGCCTGTTCAAGCTCGATACACGCCGCCACCACCCGCGCGGCCCCGACCATCTGCGCCCCACCCTTGATGTGATGAGCCAGTTCGCGAAGCCCTGCGCGATTCTGCTCTTGCTGCAACAGATCCAGACGTTGCAGATCGAGGTGCAAGCTGTTCAGCACCTCCTTGCGTAAATGCTCGATCAAGCCACGATCATTCCCGGCCATTTGCTCCAGGGTGCTCAGATCGATCTCCGCCAATGCTGGCGCCGCGCTCGAGGCCGCCGCGATGTCGCAATGACTGGCCGCCATCAATGCCTGCGCCAGATCGTGCAAGCGGATCGGTTTGAACAGGCACTCGTCCATGCCGGCCTTCAGGCAGCGCGTCCTTTCCTCGGCCTGCGCGTTGGCGGTAAAGCCGAGAATCAGGCAAGGCTTGCGCCCGGCAATCGCTTCTTCTTCACGAATGGCCTGCGCCAGTTGATAACCGTTACGCCTCGGCATATTGCAATCGGTGATCACCACATCGAACGCTTGCGTACGCCAGCGCTCAAGACCTTCATCACCGTTTTCGGTGTCGACCGTGCGATGGCCGAGTTCACTCAACTGCCAGCACAGCAGCAGACGGTTCACCGGGTGATCGTCCACCACCAGCACACTCAGAGAACACGCAGCAGCAACGACGGCTTGCGGGGGTGCCGGGGTCTGAGCGAGGGCGGCCAACAGCGGCAGTTCAAGACTGACTTCGACTTGCGTTCCCTCGCCCGGCGCACTGTCGAGCCGCAGCGTGCCGCCCATCATTTCGCAGAGGCTGCGACTGATGACCAGGCCCAGCCCGGAACCGCTGCGTGCCGACTGCGAGTGATTGCTCGCCTGCACGAACGGGCTGAACAAGCGCCGCCGATCGTCGTGGCTGATCCCGACCCCGCTGTCCTCGATCCGCACTTTCACGGCCAGTGTTTCTGTTACCGCTGCGCTCACCACCAGCCGCAGACTGACCTCGCCTTCTTCAGTGAACTTGATCGCATTGCTCAGCAAATTCGACAGCACTTGTTTGAACCGCGTCGGATCAATCAGCACATCAACGTTGCTACGGGGATCCAGTTCGATGTGCCACAGCAAGCGCTTCTGCCGCGCCAGCCCTTCAAACACCCGACACACTGACCCCACCAGTTCGCGCAGGTTGGCGCGTTCAGGCGCGAGGGACAAGTGCCCGGACTCGATCCGCGCGATGTCGAGAATGTCGCCGATCAAGGCCAGCAATTGTTGCCCGGCGTTGGACGCCACCTGAATCGCCAAGCGATCGGTCACGCCTTCTTCTGCGCGCTTGAGGGCCAGTTCGAGCATGCCGATCAAGGCATTCATCGGTGTGCGGATTTCGTGGCTCATGGTCGCCAGAAACGTGGTTTTCGCCCGATTGGCGTCGTCCGCCGCATCCTTGGCTTCCTGCAATTGCTGCAACCATTGCTGGCGTCGGCGGATCTGCTGGCGCTGAAAAACGATCCAGGCCAGCGCGAGTGCCAGCAAGACCGCCGCACCGGCGAACCCCAGGAGAATCTCGCGGCGATGTTGTAACCAGTAACTGCCATCCACCACCACATCGTGGCTCCAGCGTTCAACCAGTTCGTCCATCTGTTGCGGGGCGATGCTCAACAGCGCCTTGTTCAGGATCGAATGCAGTGCCGGCATTTGCGGGGATGTCGCCAGCGCAATGCGCGCCGGTTGGTCACCGACCGTGCCGGTGATGCGCAGACGTTCGCGGTAATGGCGCGCGATCAGAAAGCGCGCCACCAACAGCGAGCTCACCGTGGCGTCGACTTGACCTTTGGCAATCAATGCCATGCCCTCCGCGGGACTTTTGACCTCGACCAGACGCAGATGCGGCACGCGGCCCAATAGATAACTGCGCAAAGGATGGCCGCGATAAATGGCCAGCCGTTTGCCGGCCAGGTCATCAAGGTTGAGTGGCCCCTGAACAGTGATCGCACTGACCAGCACAAACGGATTGTTCAGGTAGGCGCGGGTAAATTGCAGTTCGATTTCACGCTCGCTGCTCGGCGTCACCACCGGCAACACATCCAGCTCCCCGGCCTTGAGCTGTTCGATCTGACGATCCAGCGATGCCCCGCGCACGATCTCGAAGTTCAACCCGCTGCGCTGGCTGATCAAACTCAGCAACTGCGCGGACAACCCGCTGAAGCGGCCGTCGGCATCAAAAAAAGTCAGCGGCGCAAAATCGTCGATGGCACCGACCCTCACCCGTGGATGCTGGTCCAGCCAGGCCTGCTCACTGGCACTGAGTTGCACCCGTGATTGTTCAGCCATCTCGGCAAGGCCAACGCTCCAGCGCTGCTCGATGCGTTGGCGATGCTCCATGGGAATGGCGGCCAGCACCTTGTCGACGATGCGTTTGAGGCGTACATCGCTGCGCAACAAGGCAAAAGCGAACGAATTGGCGTCCAGCCCCGACGGGCCGGCTAATTGCAGGTCGTTGCGATAATTGGTGTTGATCAGATAGTTGGCACTGATGAAGTCGCCCAGATACACATCATCCGCGCCGAAGGCCACCGCACCGAGCGCATCCATTGCCGAAGGGTAACGCTGCACACTGGCATAGGGATAAAACCCCTGCACATTCGCCAGCGGCAAATAGTCCTCGACCATGGCCACGCGCTTGCCGGCAAGATCTGCCGGCAGCTTTTCATCGAGGCGAGTCACCAGCATCGGTTGATCTTCGGCGTAAGCGCGGGACAGGATGAAATCCGGGTCGGCGGCTTCAAAATTGTTCGAGGTCCCCAGCAGATCGAGGTCACCACGCTTGAGTGCCGCCATCACCGCATCGCGGTTGGCAAAGCGCCGGACTTCAATGCGTATGCCGAGCAACTGCGCCAGCAGATCAGCGTAATCGGCGGTGAGCCCTTCGAGTTCCTGGTGATTGCGGGTGATCTCGAACGGTGGGTAATCCGGACCGGAAATACCCATGCGTAGCACCGGGTGCTGACGCAGCCACTGGCGGTCCTGCTTGTCCAGTCGCAGCTGGACGTTTGCCAGGCCAGTACGGGTCAATACCTGCAGCACCTGCGGCGCGTCACCCGCCCAACTGCTGGCGATCAGGCTCAACCACAGGCAGACAATCCAGCATCCGTGCCTCATGTGCGCTTGCTCAGATCACATGATTGCGCTTGGCGAACTCGCGCAAGAGCACCAATGAGTACACCCCGAGTTTTTTCATCAGACGGGTTTTATAGGTGCTGACGGTTTTGTGGCTCAGGTGCATGTCCGCGGCAATCGCCTTGTTCGATTTGCCCCGCGCCAGTTGCTCGAAAATGCTCAGTTCACGATCGGAAAGCTGATCGACCATCTGCTTTTCCGTAGTCTGCACCGCGTTCAACACACTGAGGTTTTCCGGCATCGAGGAAAAATAGGTGTAGCCCGACATCAGCGCCTGAATGGCTTTGTGCAGATGGTGCAACTGATTGGTTTTGGTCACATAGCCCATGGCCCCGGCACGCAGACAGCGCTCCTGATAAAACAGAGGGTCGTGAGAACTGAAGATCAGAACCCGGCAACGAGGATCATTGGCCTTGATGCGTGCCAGCACCTCCAGCCCGTCGAGTGCCGGTAAACGCAGGTCGAGTATCACCAGTTGCGGCTTGTGTTCACGAAAGAGCGACAGCACCTCGTTGCCGCTGGACGCCTCGTATATCTGCTTGAATCCTTCGGCTTGCAATACGATCCGGATGGCGGCGCACACCACTGGATGATCGTCGACGATCAGCGCTGACTTCATGGCCACTCCCAGTACAAAGTCTGACGAACAGGCCACCGATTGGGGCTGCTCCGGACTCAGTGGCTGCGCAGGGACTGTTACACGTAACGGCGCGCAAATCACCTGTCAGATCTGACAGGTGCAGGAAGTGCTTTTCTATGCATGCGCAGCGCTCTGCACCAACGGATTTACCCTGGGGGCTGATAACGTCTGTGCCCGTGCCGGAGCGTCGACCAGCGCCATCAACTGCTCGATCAACTGTTTTGATGGCAGTGACAAATGGCTGATCTGTACATTTTCCTGAGCGAAGCCGGAAGCCAGCTGCAACGGCGCCGTTTGCTCGTTGTAGATCAACGCCTGACGAACCTGCGGGTTATCGAGGAAAAAACCCAGCAGATCCAGTGAGCCTGCAGCGAGTTCGGCGTTGATGACCACCACATCGAAGGGCTCGCAACCGTAGTCCACCAGAGTCAGCAGCTCGGTAAGGTTCTGCACCGGAGCAATGCGGTAATAATTGAGGCCATTGAACAGTCGCTCGATTTTCATCCGGTGAAAATGCTGAGGGTCTGCGATCAGAATGCGCAGGGCTTTATTGATCATGATCGATCTCCCGGGGTCACGGTTTCTGGGTGCGGCAAGACTACGCAAGCTGCGTGGCGGGTTCTGTAGGAATAATCCGAAAAAAAAGGTTACTCATCCGAGTCCTGCCCATCACTGTGATGTCGCCAGGTCAGCGATCAAAGGGCCGAGTGTCTGCCGATCCGGTATACGGATCAGGGTCAAATAGCGTCGATCAGCGCTGTATATCGCCTGCGCGCCTGCCTCGCCGCGACGTTTGTCGTAATAACAGCATGACGAATCTGCAGGTTGCATTGAAAAAAACGCAAAGGATCGTCTCCACCTACCGCTATCAGCTCAGCGTTGATGATCAGCAGGTCATAGTGCTCAAACGGATCGGACGAGTAATGCGTCGTACCCAGCAGCTCACGAAACGAATACACCGACGCGTACCCGCGATAGCCGAGTTCGTTGAGGCATTTGCCGATTCGCACATGCAGCGACCGTTGCTCGTCGGCAATAAGGATTCGCCAGCGTTTGTAGGACATTGTCTTTCACAGCCCAGGAAAATCACGCTCATCACGTGAATGACAAGGCTAAGCAAAAGGAGCCGTGACGCCTGTAGGACGAATCTTAAAAATGAATGGAGAACAGCCGAGAGCAAGCAAAAAAGCCAAACCCGGTATGACCGGATGTGGCGGTGCTACTGAACGGACGAGCGCGGTTCATTCGGTGGTACTCGGACTCCAGAACGCCTGCACCACCAGCGCCGATGTGGAAATCCGCGCAACCAGTGCGTCGAGTTCATCACCATCGACCGATGTCGTCGCCAGCGTCGCTTCAATCTCGATTTCATCGGCGCCAAACGCATGCACATCAACATCGCTGGCCGGGTAGTTGCTTCGCTCCAGCTCGGCTTCAAGCAAGGCGAACACGGCGGTTTGCTGTGAGCGTCGGGCGATGACATAGACGATGTTGGTGACTTCCGCCGAGACCACGTCCAGTGGCTGACGGTTGATGTTGTTGACGATCGGCCGCAGCAAAGTGTTGGCGGCGAGGATGAACAGCGTGCCGAGCACGGCTTCGGCAAGCAGATCGGCACCGGCACAGGCGCCCACCGCCGCCGAAGTCCACAGGGTCGCGGCGGTATTGAGACCGCGCACGTTGCCTTCTTCGCGCATGATCACCCCGGCGCCGAGAAAGCCGATGCCGGAGACCACGTAGGCAACCACGCGCACCGCGCCTTCGGCACCCGCGAGACGGTTGGCCATGTCGACGAAAATCGCTGCACCGACCGCGACCAGCACATTGGTGCGCAGACCGGCGGTGCGTTGCCGGTACTGGCGCTCGAAGCCGATCAGGCCACCGAGGATGAACGCGGAGCTGAGGCTGACGAGGGTGTCGAGCAGCGAATCGAGGTTGAGGTTGTTGATGGCTTGCATAGTAATTTCCCTGAATACACAAATCCCCCTGTAGGAGCTGCCGCAGGCTGCGATCTTTTGATTTTGTTTTTAAAAGACAAGATCAAAAGATCGCAGCCTGCGGCAGCTCCTACAGGGGAGAGCAATCCTGCGGTTATTGCCAGCCGAACCGGCGGATGTAAAAACCTTTCACCGCCTGGGTCAGCGCCATGTACGCCAGCAGGATCACCGGCAGGAACACGAAGTACAGCGACGGCAGCGCCTGCAATTTGAAGTAGTGCGCCAGCGGCCCCATCGGCAGGAAGATGCCGACCGCCATGATGATCCCGGTCATCACCAGCAGCGGCATCGCTGCACGGCTTTGCAGGAACGGAATTTTCGGCGTGCGGATCATGTGCACGATCAGCGTCTGGGTCAGCAACCCGACCACGAACCAGCCGGACTGAAACAGGGTCTGGTGATCCGGGGTGTTGGCATCGAATACGTACCACATCAAGGCGAACGTGGTGATGTCAAAGATCGAACTGATCGGGCCGAAGAACAGCATGAAGCGCCCGACGTCGCCCGGCTGCCAGCGTTGTGGTTTTTTCAGCATCTCCTCATCGACGTTATCGAACGGAATGGCGATCTGCGAAATGTCGTAGAGCAGGTTCTGCACCAGCAGGTGCATTGGCAGCATCGGCAGGAACGGAATGAACGCACTGGCGACCAGCACCGAGAACACGTTGCCGAAGTTGGAGCTGGCGGTCATCTTGATGTACTTGAGCATGTTGGCGAAGGTGCGCCGCCCTTCGAGCACGCCCTCCTCCAGCACCATCAGGCTCTTTTCGAGGAGGATGATGTCAGCCGCTTCCTTGGCGATGTCCACCGCGCTGTCCACGGAAATGCCGATGTCGGCGGTGCGCAGTGCGGGTGCGTCGTTGATGCCGTCACCCATGAACCCGACTACGTGACCGTTGCCTTTGAGGATGCGCACGATGCGTTCCTTGTGCGACGGCGTCAGTTTGGCGAAGACGTTGGTGGTCTCTACGGCCACGGCCAGTTCGGCATCGCTCATGCGTTCAACGTCGTTACCCAGTAGCAAGCCCTGCTGAGCGAGACCGACTTCGCGGCAGATCTTTGCGGTTACCAGCTCGTTGTCGCCGGTCAGCACTTTCACTGCCACGCCATGTTCGGCCAGGGCCTTGAGCGCTGGCGCGGTGCTTTCCTTCGGTGGATCGAGGAACGCCACGTAACCGATCAGCGTCAGTTCCTGTTCATCGGCCAGGCTGTAAATTTCGCGACCTGCGGGCATCGAGCGGGCGGCCACCGCCACCACGCGCAAGCCTTCAGCGTTGAATGCTGCGGTGACCTGACGAATCCGGGTCAGCAATTCATCGCTCAAGGCTTCATCGACCTCGCCATGGCGCACACGGCTGCACACCGCCAGCACTTCTTCCACCGCACCTTTGCAGATCAGTTGATGTGGCTGGCCACGGCCTTCGACCACCACCGACATGCGCCGACGATTGAAGTCGAACGGGATCTCGTCGACCTTGCGAAATGCCGTGCCGACTTTCAGTTCACGGTGGACTTCCACGTGTTCCAGTACAGCGACATCAAGCAGGTTTTTCAGGCCGGTCTGGTAGTAGCTGTTGAGGTAAGCCATTTCCAGCACGTCGTCGGAATCGGCGCCCCAGACATCGACATTGCGCGCCAGGAAGATCTTGTCCTGGGTCAGCGTGCCGGTCTTGTCGGTGCACAGCACGTCCATGGCGCCGAAGTTCTGGATTGCGTCGAGACGTTTGACGATGACTTTTTTGCGCGACAGGAACACCGCGCCTTTGGCCAGCGTCGAGGTGACGATCATCGGCAGCATTTCCGGGGTCAGGCCGACGGCAACCGACAACGCGAACAGCAGTGCTTCAGTCCAGTCACCCTTGGTGAACCCGTTGATGAACAGCACCAGCGGCGCCATGACGAACATGAAGCGGATCAACAGCCAGCTGACTTTGTTGACACCTTGCTGGAACGAAGTCACTGCGCGATCGGTTGCGCCAACCCGCTGGGCCAGCGCACCGAAATAAGTGCTGTTGCCGGTGGTGAGAATTACTGCCACCGCCGTGCCTGACACAACGTTGGTGCCCATGAACAGGATGTTGTCCAGCTCCAGCGGATTGCGTGTATCGCGATCAGCCTGACGCGGAAACTTCTCTACCGGCATCGATTCTCCGGTCATCGCCGCTTGGCTGACGAACAGATCCTTGGCGCTGAGCACCCGGCAATCGGCAGGAATCATGTCACCGGCCGAGAGCACGATCAGGTCGCCCGGCACCAATTGCTTGATCGGCAATTCGCTGCGCGGCGCGTCACGGCGCATCACCGTGGCGGTGTTGCTGACCATGGCTTTCAGCGCATCGGCGGCCTGGTTGGATTTGCTTTCCTGCCAGAAGCGCAGCAGCGTCGACAGCACCACCATGGAGAAAATCACCACGGCGGCCTTGAGGTCTTCGGTCAGCCACGAGACCACTGCCAACAGGGTCAGCAGCAGGTTGAACGGGTTCTTGTAGCAGTGCCACAGGTGAATCCACCAAGGCAGCGGCTGCTCGTGCTCGACTTCGTTGAGGCCGTATTGCGCACGCAGCGCATCGACTTCGAAATCGGTAAGCCCATCGGAGTGGGTGCCGAGTGACGACAGTAAACCAGCGGTGTCGCAATGCGCGGCATCGACCAGGGTGTTGGCCAGAGTGGGTGGGACTTCACGGCTGACCGTGGTGTCGTTGATCGATTCCAGCAGCGCCAGACGACGGAAATGCCGGGCGATGTGGCGGGTCCGCAGAAAACCTGCGAAAAATTCCTTGAGCGTAAGTTTCATGGCTGTTGCCCCTATGGTCAGCCGGGAAACCGTCAAGCAGGTACGGCCGCGCCTCGTGCGCCGGAAAAACCGGCACGGCAAGGCCTGGCGCGCCGGTCAGAAAAGACAGGCGTGTCGATAGGGCTGCGATCACGACAATAAAGTCGCAATCACGCTCTGTTCAGCGTCGATGAGAAGGAACGTCCAGACATGGCCCAGGACGGGTCATGCACGGGATGCCGCTGCTCGCTTTACGGCGAGACAACGGCAGAGAAAGGCTGCGCGTTATCTTGCCGAGAATCTGCCGGTTACCGAGACCGGCCGACAACTGTCACTCGAACAAGTACCCACTGTGGGTCTCCGCTATTGATGAAAACGCGCGAAGCTTACGCCCCGATGATTGGAGAGTAAACCCGCAAAAGCCCGTGTGTCGGGGAATGTGGGGGATGTTCAGGAAGGGTTCAGGATGATCGTTCCCACGCTCTGCGTGGGAATGCAGCCCAGGACGCTCCGCGTCCCTATCAAAGGCCGAACGCGGAGCGTCCGTAGAGGCATTCCCACGCAGAGCGTGGGAACGATCTGGTTCAGGCGCAGCAGATTCAGCTGGCAGTCGCCAACAGCAGATCCGCCATCGAACGATGCCCACGATGCTTGCCATGCTCATACAAAGAACCGGCAATCTCGTCCGCGCGGATCGGCAACACCGACAGCAACGTGTCGCTCAGACCATGGCTGGCCTGGCAGAAGCCCTGCATGTAGATGCCGGCCTTGCAGCGCTCGTCGGTGATCAGTTTGTAGTTGCGATCAACCTCGAAGTCGCCCAGGTACTCTTCCAGCGGTGCCAGCAGTTTACGGTGCATCTGCCGCTCGTAGCCGGTGGCCAGAACCACCGCGTCGTAGTTGCGCACGGTGACTTCGCCGGTGGCGTTGTTGCGCACGGCCAGTTCGATACCGTTGTCGGTGGCAGTAGCGCTCTCGACGGTAGTCAGCGTGCGGAACGCGTGACGGGCAATCCCGGAAACCTTCTGACGATAGAAGATGCCGTAGATGCGCTCGATCAGGTCGATGTCGACCACCGAATAGTTGGTGTTGTGGTACTCGTTGACCAGGCGCTCACGCTCGGCGCTGTTCTGCTGGAACACCAGGTCGGTGAATTCCGGCGAGAACACTTCGTTGACGAACGGGCTGTCGTCCGCAGGCTTCAACGCCGAGCCGCGCAGGATCATGTCGACCTGCACCGACGGGAACGAATCGTTCAGATCGATAAAGGCTTCCGCCGCGCTCTGCCCACCACCGATGATCGCAATGCTCATCGGCTGATTGTTCACGCACGGCTGTTTGGCCATCTGCGACAGATACTGCGAGTGGTGGAACACGCGAGTGTCGCCCTTCAGCGCCTTGAACGCCTCGGGAATACGCGGCGTGCCGCCGGCGCTGACCACCACCGAGCGGGTCGTGCGCACATGTTGCAGGCCGTCGCTGCCACGGGAAATAACCCGCAATGCTTCAACCTGATGGTTGTGCAGCACCGGCTCGATGGTCAGCACTTCTTCGCCGTAACGGCTCTGCTCGGTGAACTGCCCGGCGACCCAGCGCAGGTAATCGTTGTACTCCATGCGGCATGGGTAAAAGGTGCCGAGGTTGATGAAGTCGACCAGACGCCCGTGGTACTTGAGGTAATTGACGAACGAATACGGGCTGGTCGGATTACGCAGGGTCACCAGATCCTTGAGGAAGGAAATCTGCAACTCGCTTTGCGTCGACAGGGTATTGCCGTGCCAGCTGTAGTTGGCCTGCTTGTCGAGGAACAGCACATCCAGCTCACCCTGGATCGGGCCGCGCTCTTGCAGAGCGATGGCCAGCGCCAGGTTCGAAGGGCCGAAACCGACGCCGATCAGGTCGTGAACGATGGGCGATGCAATTGCCTGTGTCATTTCCAGTGTCCTCTGGATGAACCCCTCAACCGTGGGGATAAAGCCTGGGTGACCTGACCGGCCCGGAGCAGGACAGCAGATCGTCTGTTGAGTAGGAACGAGGACGGTGAAAAGAAATTTACTGAGGAGGGATCAATGGGCGTCCCATTGTTTGATGCGCACCCGGCAATGTTTCATGGCATTGACGATGTGCTTTTCCACCAGCGCTTTGGAAATGCCCAGGCTTGCGGCGATTTCGTTGTGGGACAGGCCTTCGATCTTGCGCAGCAGAAAGCTTTCGCGGCACAGCGGCGATAATTCGGCCAGCGCGCGCTGGAGCATCTCCAGGCGTTGACCGTGATCGAGGGTGCCATGGGGCGACGGGCTGAAATAGCGCTCTTCGTTGTCGAGCACTTCCAGCGATTCGACCTGGCGCGAGGCATTGCGACGATGGTCGTCGATGACCAGATTCAATGCCGTTCGATAAAGAAACGCCCGGGGCTGCTCGATCGGCGTGTCGCTGGAGCGCTCGAGTACGCGTAAATAGGCGTCATGCACCACATCCTCGGCAACCTGGCGGTTGCCCAGCTTGGCGTTCAGGAAACACACCAGCTCGCGATAGTAGTTTTCCAACATGACTCCCGGCCGCAGCAGTGCGGTTTCGATCCTTGAGCCACACCCGCCACCGTCAAAACGACAGTGGCACGATGCTGGCAATTTCAGATGCGTAATTTATAGTAATTCTCATATAGATTTAAAGCGCTGTTTCGATTTGCCCGACAAATTGTTAGCTTCTATACCTGTTACCGCGTTTTTCAGCACTTAAATTACCCAACGCGTCCCTCGTTTAAAAAACAGTTCCCCGTATCTGTCGCCTCCTGCGCCAGCGTTCGGTCTTGGCCCCTGTGCGGTGCCGGCTGGATGACGGGTCGATTTCCACTGGCCGGAACCCTGCATGAAACGTCCCCGCCCCGCCCGACGCGCCCTGCTCGTAGCCCTTTGTCTGATTCCCGTTGTCGCCGTAGCCGCCTGGCAGATATTGCCCCCTGGCCGGGACAAGTTCGCCACCGTGCAAGTCAGTCGCGGCGACATTGAAAGCAGCGTCACCGCGCTGGGCACGTTGCAGCCACGGCGCTACGTAGATGTCGGTGCGCAGGCTTCCGGGCAGATCCGCAAAATCCACGTGGAAGTCGGCGACGTGGTCAAGCAAGGACAATTGCTGGTCGAAATCGATCCATCGACGCAAAAGGCCAAACTCGACGCCAGCCAGTTCTCCATCGAGAACCTCAAGGCGCAGTTGCAAGAACAACAGGCGCAGCACGAATTGGCGCGACAGAAGTACCAACGCCAGCAGAACCTCGCGGCCGGTGGCGCCACCCGCGAAGAAGACGTGCAGACCGCGCGCGCCGAACTCAAGGCCACCCAAGCGCGGATCGACATGTTCCGTGCGCAGATCCGTCAGGCCGAGGCCAGTCTGCGCAGTGACCAGGCCGAACTCGGTTACACGCGCATCTATGCGCCGATGGAAGGCACGGTGGTTGCACTCGATGCCCGCGAAGGCCAGACCCTCAATGCCCAGCAACAGACGCCGCTGATTCTGCGTATCGCCAAACTGTCGCCAATGACGGTCTGGGCTGAGGTCTCCGAGGCGGACATCGGCCATGTCAAACCGGGCATGACCGCGTACTTCACCACGCTCAGCGGTGGTAATCGGCGCTGGAGCAGCACCGTACGACAAATTCTGCCGGTGCCACCCAAACCGCTGGATCAAACCAGTCAGGGCGGCGGCAGCCCGGCCAGTTCGAGTAAAAGCGGCAGCGCGCGCGTGGTGCTGTACACCGTGCTGCTGGACGTCGATAACGCCGACAACGCCTTGATGGCAGAGATGACCACGCAAGTGTTCTTCGTTGCCGACCAGGCAAAAAACGTTCTCACCGCACCGGTCGCTGCCCTGCAAGGCAGCGCGGTGGCCAATCGGCAGACCGCGCAGGTCATCGCCGCCAATGGCCAGATTCAGTCCCGCGAAGTACGCACCGGCATCAGCGACCGTCTCAAAGTGCAGATTATCGAGGGCTTGAACGAAGGCGATCACTTGCTGATCGGCCCGGCCGACGGCAGCGGAGGTTGAATGCAAACGCCTCTGATCGACCTGCAGGACATCCGCAAATCCTACGGCGGCGGTGACGCTCCCGAAGTTCACGTGTTGCGCGGCATCGACCTGTCGATTCACGCCGGCGAGTTCGTGGCGATTGTCGGCGCGTCCGGTTCCGGTAAATCGACACTGATGAACATTCTCGGCTGCCTCGACCGGCCGACGTCCGGCGAATACCGCTTCGCCGGGGAAAACGTCGCCGGCCTCGACAGCGATGAACTGGCCTGGCTGCGGCGCGAAGCCTTCGGTTTCGTGTTCCAGGGCTATCACCTGATTCCGTCCGGCTCGGCCCAGGAGAACGTCGAGATGCCGGCCATCTACGCCGGCACACCCGCCGCCGAACGCCATGCGCGCGCCGCCGCCCTGCTCGACCGTCTCGGCCTGGCCGCGCGCACCGGCAACCGCCCCCATCAGCTGTCCGGCGGCCAGCAACAACGCGTGTCGATTGCTCGCGCACTGATGAATGGCGGTCACATCATTCTGGCCGACGAACCGACCGGCGCCCTCGACAGCCACAGCGGCAAGGAAGTCATGGCGCTGCTCGATGAACTGGCGAGCCAGGGCCATGTGGTCATTCTCATCACCCACGACCGCGAAGTGGCGGCGCGGGCCAAGCGCATTATCGAAATCAGCGATGGCTTGATCATCAGCGATAGCGCCAGAAACAACCCCGATGCCCAGCACAGTGCCAATCCCGGCGCCCTGCAAGCGGTGGATCTGCGCAAGCGCTTGAGCGAAGGCGCCGAAGCTACCGGCGCCTGGAAAGGTGAACTGGTCGATGCCCTGCACGCCGCTTGGCGAGTGATGTGGATCAACCGCTTCCGCACCGCGCTGACCCTGCTCGGCATCATCATCGGCGTCGCCTCGGTGGTGGTGATGCTCGCCGTCGGCGAGGGCAGCAAGCGTCAGGTCATGGCGCAAATGGGCGCGTTCGGTTCGAACATCATTTATCTCAGCGGCTCGGCGCCCAACCCGCGAACGCCACCGGGCATCATCACCCTCGACGATGTGCACGCTCTGGCGAGCCTGCCGCAAGTGCAGCGGATCATGCCGGTCAATGGCGCCGAAGCCGGCGTGCGCTTCGGCAACGCCGACCACCTCAGTTACGTCGGCGGCAATGACACCAATTTCCCGGCGATCTTCAACTGGCCGGTGGTACAGGGCAGTTACTTCACTGAGGCCGATGAACAGAACGCAGCCGCCGTTGCGGTGATCGGGCACAAGGTGCGGACCAAACTCCTCAAGGACATACCCAATCCGATCGGCCAGTACATCCTGATCGAGAACGTACCGTTTCAGGTGGTCGGGGTGCTCGCGGAAAAAGGTGCCAGCTCCGGCGACTCCGACAGCGACAACCGCATCGCCGTGCCCTACTCCGCTGCCAGCGTCAGGCTGTTCGGCACGCGCAATCCCGAGTACGTGGCCATCGCTGCCGCCGACGCACGCAAGGTCAAGGACACCGAACATGCCATCGAACAATTGATGTTGAACCTGCACAACGGCAAAAAGGATTTCGAACTGACCAACAACGCCGCGATGATCCAGGCCGAAGCGCGCACACAAAACACCCTGTCGCTGATGCTCGGCTCGATTGCGGCGATCTCGTTGCTGGTCGGCGGCATCGGCGTGATGAACATCATGCTCATGACCGTCCGCGAACGCACCCGCGAGATCGGTATCCGCATGGCCACCGGCGCCCGTCAGCGCGACATCCTGCGCCAGTTTCTCACTGAAGCGGTGATGCTCTCAGTGGTCGGCGGCATCGCCGGCATCGCCCTGGCGCTGATCATTGGCGGCGTGCTGATTCTCAGTGAAGTCGCGGTAGCGTTCTCGTTGATGGCGGTACTCGGCGCTTTTGGTTGCGCCCTGGTCACCGGTGTTGTCTTCGGCTTCATGCCGGCCCGCAAAGCTGCCCGACTCGACCCGGTCACGGCCCTTACCAGTGAATGATCGCTCTATGAAACCGCGCCTCAGCCTGTTGACCGCCTGCCTGATACTCAGCGCTTGCGGCAGTTCCGCACAACGTCCGGACAGCGGCATTGTCCCGCCTGTTGCGTGGCAATCGCCACACGACACCCGCGCCGAGCGCGACACCCTGCGCTGGTGGACGCGCTTCGCCAGCCCGCAGCTCAATCAACTGATCGAACAGGCTCAGGTCGGCAGCTATGATCTGGCCGCAGCCATCGCTCGCGTGCGTCAGGCGCGCGCTGCCACCGTCATTGCCGGTGGCTCGCAATTGCCGGAAATACAAGGCACCGGCAACGCCAATCGGCAGAAGCTGTTGCGTGGCGAAGGTTACCGTCAACTGGATGCCGACAGCAGCAACAAGGCTGTGGACTACTTCGATGTCGGCCTCAACGCCAGTTACGAAATCGACTTCTGGGGCGGCAAGCGCGCATCGCGCGACAGTGCACAGTTCAGCCTGCAAGCCAGCGAGTTCGATCGCGCCACCGTCGAATTGACCTTGCTCAGCGGCGTCGCCAACAGTTACACCCAGGTGCTGTCGCTGCAGGAGCAGAGTCGCATTGCCGAGCTGAACCTGGCCAATGCGCAAAGCGTTCTGCAACTGGTGCAGACGCGCTACAACGCCGGCTCGGCCACCGCGCTGGAGCTGGCCCAGCAGAAAAGCCTGGTGGCCGCACAACAACGCCAACTGCCGACCGTCCGGCAACAAGCCCAAGATGCGCGAATCGCGCTGGCAGCGCTGCTCGGGCGTCCAGTGCAAGACCTGCCGACCGGTCATGAGTCCTTCGATCAATTGCAATGGCCGCAGATTGCTGCCGGCCTGCCCAGCGAGCTGTTGACCCGCCGCCCGGACATTGCCCGCGCCGAGGCGCAACTGGCGGCAGCCCAGGCGGACGTCACCGTGGCTCGCGCGGCGATGCTGCCAAAAATCACCCTGAGCGCGAGCATCGGCTCCGGCGCCAATCAGGCGGGTGACCTGTGGCGCAGTCCGTTCTACAACCTCACCGGCGGGCTGATCGCACCGATCTTCAACAATGGTCGTTTGGGCGCCGAACGCGACAAAGCCACGGCTCGTCAGCAGGAGCTGCTGGAAACCTATCGAGGCGCGATCATCAACGGTTTCGCCGACGTCGAAAAAGCCCTCAACAGCATCCGCGGCCTCGATGAACAACGGCAGTGGCAGAGCGAAGAGCTGAACCAGGCGCAAACCGCCTTCAACATCGCCCAGAGCCGCTATCAGGCCGGCGCCGAGGACTTGCTGACCGTATTGGAAACCCAGCGCACGCTGTATGCGGCGCAGGACCAGAACGTGCAACTGCGGCTGTCGCGAATGCAGGCGAGCATTGCCTTGTACAAGGCCTTGGGCGGCGGCTGGCAAGCACTGTAATCACCCGGTGGGAGCTGGCTTGCCAGCGATGAGGCCGCCACTCCCAACATCAAAGTTGCCTGACACAACGCCATCGCTGGCAAGCCAGCTCCCACAATGACTCAAGGTGTCGCAGCCATTGCGGCCCAACAAAAAACCTGTGGGAGCGAGCCTGCTCGCGAAGAAGTTGACGCGGTAATCAGGCCTGAGTCTGTTTGGCCTTCAGATTGCGCGCATACCACGGTCGTTGCGGCACGCGGCGGAACAGCCCGGCGAGTTTTTCCTCGTCGTTTAGGAAGGTGATGCGCAGCGCCAGCTTCATGGTTTCCGGGTCCATCTCCACGGTCTTGCCCGCCTGCAACCCCGGCGTGGTGCTGCAACCATGGGTGACCGGACCCAGCCAGGGGTCATCGACTTCGTTCCAGCGTCCCGGTGCAAACCACTGCACACCATTGACCACCTTGCGCGTGACCTCCCCCGGATGGAAACGCTCATGAGCGCGAAACCAGTCTTCAATACGATCGTCGATCCAGCCATGGAAGTGCCAGAACGACGGGTTGACATGGGATGAAAACGGGTCGCCAAGGAAGTCATTTTCCGGGCCATACCAACGTGCAGCGAAGTCGGCAGGATCACGCGCAAAAGGCACGGGCTGACCGTTGGACGGATCGCGCGGCACAGACGCCCAGCGCATGTGCAGCCAGTCGTGCAGACCCAGCTCCACCTCGGAACCGAACTGGCCCAGCGTCAGTCTGGCCAGATACGCCGGATCACGGTATTGCGACTCCCAGACCTGAAAGTTGCTTTCGTAGGTCTCGGCCGTCTTGAGATCGCTGACCCACTTGCTGTATTCATCATCACCGTCGGCCAGCCACGGAGGCGGCAGCGCCGTGCCGTCATGATTGTCGAAGTAACGGGCGAAACCCGGGCGATCACGGATCAATTCCGGCTGTGGCAGCGGAAAGTATTGCCACGATGGCAGGTCCTGCATCGAGCGCGCCGTGCCGAGCATGTGCCGGTGCATAAAGAAGAAATCGACGCCGGAACCATTGCGATCCTTGCGCGGCCCACGAGCATCGCGCTCCTTGTCGCGCGGCCCCGGTTGCCAGCCGATGCCGCGCAAGGCTTCGCGCTTGTCCTCTGGCAAGGTGTGCCACTTGTCCCGCGTCGCATGCCACAACTGGTGGAACAGCCGGTGCTCGGGGGAAATCAGCCAGGCCAGCAGCGTCGGATTCAGCGGCGTACGTTCACGCGCTTCGGGAAACAGTCGCTTGACCGCTACGAAGCCGTTGTCCTGTGCGGGCAAGGCCAGAGGGCGATCCAGGCGCAAGGCTTTACCGCTGAGGGTGCCTTTGCCGGCGTTGCCGAAATCGGCCCAGACCTCGTCGAGGATCATCTCCAGCTCATAGTTGATCTGGTCTTGCGCACCGATCAGCCGCCAGGTCAACTTCGCGGCGTCGGCACCGGCGAGATCGCCAAGAATTCGGTAACGAGGTGTTTCGCCGGAGCGCAAACGCTCCGGTGTATCAAGAAAACCACAGACGCCACGGCCTTTCTGGCCGATGTCGAGGAACACTTGCAGGCCCTTGGCCGGAAGCCCTTCAAGGCCTGCGTCACGGCCTTCGAAGCGAATATCCCAGACGCCCCGCAAGGCACTGGCCAAGCGTTGTCCGGCGAGGTCGGCGACGTCGAAAGACGCTTCACCCGGAGTGATCGTCGGATCCGGCTTCGTCCATTCACGATGCCCAAACCAAGCCGCAGGCACCGCAGCGCCAGTCAGCGCCAGACCTGCCATGAACCATCGTCGAGAAATCTTCATTGCCCTACCTGTGTCAGCCATGAAGCAGGCTTTATCCAAGCTAGAACGTTTGTTGCGCGGGTAAATTTATGTGGGTTTGAAAAGATCGCAGCCTTCGGCAGTTCCTACATGGAATGTATATCCCTGCAGGAGCTGCCGAAGGCTGCGATCTTTTAACCTGGCAAGCTAAATTCCACGGCCATCCACTCGTTCTTCCCAGATAGCAAAGGCTTTGCGCCTGCACCTCGATGGCGAACCCGACTGAGATGGCAATGACAAAACCACGTTCGAAAAAGGCTCTATTCATCGGCCTGCCCTTAGCCCTGGCGATCAGTGCCGGTGCAGGCTTTGCCGTCTGGCATCACTGGTTCAAGGACGACCTTGGCTATGACGCCAAGATTGTGAAACAGGCAGATGAACTGCACGAACGCATGCTCTCCTTCGACAGCCATGTCAGCCTGATGCAGAACTTCGGCACCGACGGTCACGAGGCCGACAAGGATGGCTCCGGCCAGTTCGACCTGGCCAAGGCCAGTCGCGGTCGCTTGTCTGGCGCGGCGCTGACCATTTTCGGCTGGCCGGAAATGTGGAACGGCCCCGATGCCCCGCACAAACCTACCGCGGGCTTCATTGATGAAGCACGCAACCAGCAAGAGATCCGCTACAAGATCATTTCCGGCATGGTGCGCGACTTCCCCAATCAGGTCGCGATCGCCTACACCCCGGACGATATGCGCCGCCTGCACGGCGAAGGCAAGTTCGCGATTTTCATCAGCATGCTTAACGCCTATCCACTGGGCCATGACTTGAATCTGCTGGACCTGTGGACGGCGCGTGGCATGCGCATGTTCGGTTTCAGCTATATCGGCAACAACGACTGGGCGGACTCATCGCGCCCGTTGCCATTTCTCAATGATTCTCCGGACGCCCTCGATGGCCTCTCCGATCTGGGCAAGCAGGCGGTCAAGCGCCTCAATGATCTGGGCGTAATCATCGACGTATCACAAATGTCGACCAAAGCCCTCGAACAAGTCGCACAGCTGAGCCGTACGCCACTGATTGCCTCGCACTCGGCGCCGCGCGCGATGGTCGACATCCCACGCAACCTCAGCGACAAAGAGATGCAGTTGATCAAAAACAGCGGCGGCGTGGTGCAAATCGTCGCGTTCTCCCAGTACCTGCGGCCGCTGACCCAGAAGACCCAGGATCGCCTCAACGAACTGCGCAAGGAATTCGACCTGCCGCCCCTGCCAAACCTGGCGATGGCGCTGATGCCGGGCGACCCGATCATTGCGGCCTGGTCCGAAACGAAATTCGGCCTGTACGCCAGCCGTCTGTACGCGATCCTCGAAGACGAACCGAAGGCCAGCCTCAAGGATTTCGGCGACGCCATCGAATACGCCGTGCGCAAGATCGGCATCGACCATGTCGGCATCAGCTCCGACTTCAATGAGGGCGGCGGCGTCAAAGGTTTCGAGAACGTCGGCGAGATCCGCAATGTCACCGCTGAACTGCTGTCGCGCGGTTACTCCGAAGCCGACATCGGCAAACTCTGGGGCGGCAACTTCCTGCGCGTCTGGGATCAGGTCGAAAAAGCCGCGAAACCGGCGCTGGCCAACGCGCAGGGAACGACGCAGCCATGAGCAATCGTCGTGATTTTCTGAAACAGGCCGGACTGCTCGCCGCTGCGCTGCCACTGGGCGCCAGCCTGCCGAACATCGCCAGCGCTGCCGCCACGGCTGCGCCCGCTGCACCAATGCCGCGCAGCAAGTGGACGCAGTTGCAGCAACTGTTCAATCAGGATCCGGACTACCTGCACTTTTCCAACTTCCTGATCACCTCGCACCCGCAACCGGTGCGCGAAGCGATTGAACGGCATCGCGCCGCCCTCGACAAAAATCCCGGCCTGGCCATGGATTGGGACCTCGGCGTGATCGAGCAGCGCGAGGAAAACGTCCGCGTCTGGGCCGGCCAATACCTGCAGGTAAACGCAAAACAGATCGCCCTGACCGGCAGCACCACTGAAGGTCTGACGATGATTTACGGCGGTGTGCATGTGCGCCCCGATCAGGAAATCCTCACCACCGCCCACGAACACTACGCCACCCACACCATCCTCGCCTTGCGCAAGGAACGTGAAGGCACGCAGGTGCGCAAGATCCGTCTGTTCAAGGATCCGCAGACCGCGACCAAAGCCGAAATCCTCGCCGCCATCGACACTGCCATCCGCCCTGAAACCCGTGTGCTGGGGATGTGCTGGGTGCATTCGGGCAGCGGCGTGAAGCTGCCGATCGGTGAGATCGGCGCCATCGTCGACAAGCACAACCGTGGCCGCAGCGATGCCGACCGGATCATTTATGTGGTCGATGGCGTGCACGGTTTCGGCGTCGACGACCTGAGCTTTGCGCAGATGAACTGTGATTTCTTCATCGCCGGCACCCACAAGTGGATGTTTGGCCCGCGCGGCACCGGCATCGTCTGCAGCCGTTTCGAGGAGGTCAAATACGTGACGCCGATCACCCCGACTTTCTCCGAAGCCACCGCGTTTTCCACCACCATGACGCCCGGTGGCTACCACTCTTTCGAGTATCGCTGGGCGCTGGACGAAGCCTTCAAGCTGCATCTGCAACTGGGCAAGGCCGAGGTCGAAGCGCGCATCCACGCGCTCAACAGCTACCTGAAGAAGCGCCTGCTGGAACACCCGCAAATCGAACTCGTCACGCCGCTGAGTCCGCAACTGTCGGCCGGTTTCACTTTCTTCCGGGTCAAGGGCCAGGACAGCGACAAAGTCGCCGCGTACCTGATGCAAAACCGGGTGGTCGCCGACGCCGTGAACCGCGACGTGGGCCCGGTGATTCGTACTGCACCGGGCCTGCTCAACGACGAAGCGCAAATCGATCGTTTGATGGCGCTATTGGCCAAACAGCTGTAGGCGCCCCGCTCCCACGTTTCCTTTCAACCTGTTATCGAGAGTCATGATGAACAGTAGTGAACTGCGTAATTTTTCCTTGAAGGCCTTGCCCGCACTGGGCCTCGCCGCGTTGCTCGGTTGTGCCTTGTCGGGGCTGGCGCAAGCGGCCGAACCGCTCAAACCGGGCAAAGTCTTCAAGGACTGCAAGGACTGCCCGGAAATGGTCGTGCTGCCCACCGGCACCTTCACCATGGGCACCCCGGAGGACGAAGTCGGCCGCGAGCCGGACGAAGGTCCGATGCACCCGGTGACCTTTGCCAAACCGCTGGCCATCAGTCGTTTCCAGGTGCTCAAAGGGCAATGGGACGCCTACCTCGCCGACACCGGCTATCAGATGCCCGACGGCGACAAACGCCCGGGCCGCGCGTGCAAGGCCGGTATTCCCGACTACGCGGGCAGCGATCCGAAAAAGCAGTACACCGACAAGCATCCGGCGGTGTGCATGGACTTTCCCGAGGCCGAGGCCTATGTAGCCTGGCTGTCGAAGAAAACCGGTAAATCGTATCGACTGGTCAGCGAATCGCTGCGTGAATACGCCGCCCGTGCCGGCAGCGCCGGACCTTTCCCGTTCCCCTTCGATGAAGGCAAGGAATACAGCATCGCCAAACACGCCAATACCTATGGCGCCGCCGACGGCTACAACTTCACCGCGCCGGCGGGCAAGTTTCCGGCGAACGCCTTCGGCGTCTACGACATGCACGGCAACATCTACGAATGGACCGCCGACTGCTACAACGAAAACTATGCCGGCGCGCCGAGTGACGGCAGTGCCTGGCTGACCGGTGACTGCAAGATCCGCCGCATCCGCGGCAACGACTGGGGTGAAGCACCGGTGTTCTCGCGCTCGGGTAATCGCAACGCCACCTACAGCGATACGCGCGGCGACTGGATCGGTTTTCGCGTCGCGCGCGATCTCTAAGGACAGCGGTAACGACAGCCGCCATGGCGGCGCGGGCCGCTCGCTCGTCGCCTGAGCCTCGATAAACCCGTGGTCGGCTAAATCGCCGCCCACGGGTTTCGTCTTTTAACCAGCCCAATCCTTGAAACGATGCCGTTAGCGGCACTAGAAGCGGAAACCTCCATGACCACAAAATCGCGCGGAGCCATCAGTGAAGTCCTCGGCCTGCTCAAGCCTTACCGGGTCGTCGTGGCGCTGTCGATCCTGCTCGGCATGCTTGGTGGCGTCAGCGTCACCGCCCTGCTGGCGACCATCAACAAAGCCCTGAACGGTAGCGGCGTTCCGTCAGCCACAGTGCTGCTGACGTTTGCCGGCCTCTGCGCGTTTGCCTTGTTGACTTCGATTCTGTCGGACATCGGCACCAACCATGTCGGCCAGCACATCATCGCCGGCCTGCGCAAATCACTCGGCGAAAAAGTCCTGCTGGCACCTATCGAACAGATCGAGCGGTTTCGCAGTCATCGCCTGATTCCGGTGCTGACCCATGACGTCGACACCGTGAGTGATTTCGCGTTTTCCTTTGCGCCGCTGGCGATCGCTTTCACCGTCACCCTCGGTTGCCTGGGTTACCTGGCCTACCTGTCCCTGCCGATGTTTGCCCTGCTGTTGATCGCGATCGTGATCGGCACCGTCGTGCAATACATTGCCCGGGCCAAAGGCATCAAAGGTTTCGAAGCGGCACGAGAAGCCGAGGACGAACTGCAAAAGCACTACAGCGCGATCGCCGCGGGTGCCAAGGAATTGCGTATTCATCGCCCGCGCCGCCAACGCATGTTCAGCCAGCGCATCGAGGGCACGGCGGATTACATCTGTAACACACACATCCGCTCCATCAACACGTTCGTGGTGGCGAAAACCTTTGGCTCGATGCTGTTTTTCGTGGTGATCGGTCTGGCCCTCGCGCTGCAATCGTTCTGGCTCGGTACCGACAAAGCCGTGCTCAGCGGCTTCGTGCTGGTGTTGCTGTACATGAAGGGCCCACTGGAATATCTGGTCACCACGTTGCCGGTGGTCAGTCGCGCGAACATTGCCTTCAAACGCATTGCCGAACTGGCCGAGCAGTTTTCCTCGCCGGAACCGCACTTGCTCCTGCGCGAGTCGACGCCCGCGAGCAAGACCGCAGTGCAACAGTTGCAAATGCACAACGTGCACTACGCCTTCCCGCCGGTTCAGGGCAGCGCAGCGTTTGAACTGGGGCCGGTCAATCTGAACATCGCGCAGGGTGACATCGTGTTCATCGTCGGCGAGAACGGCGGCGGCAAAACCACCCTGATCAAATTGTTGCTGGGCCTGTATGCGCCACAACGCGGGGAAGTCCTGCTCAATGGCCAGGTGGTCGATGCCCAGGCGCGCGATGACTATCGCCAACTGTTCACCACGATCTTCGCCGACTACTACCTGTTCGATGAACTGGTACAGGGCGACAAACAAGTGCCGGCCGACACCAGCCGCTATCTGGAACGCCTGGAGATTGCGCACAAGGTGAGCATCAACGACGGTGTTTTCAGTACCACCGATCTGTCCACCGGCCAGCGCAAACGCCTGGCGCTGATCAACGCCTGGCTGGAAGAGCGTCCGGTGCTGGTGTTCGACGAATGGGCTGCCGATCAGGACCCGGCCTTCCGGCGCATCTTCTACACCGAGCTGCTGCCGGAGCTGAAACAGATGGGCAAGACCATCATCGTGATCTCCCACGACGACCGCTACTTCGACGTCGCCGATCAACTGGTGAGGATGGAGGGAGGCCGAGTGGTCACCCACAAAAAGCCCCTCGAGACTGCTTGATCGATTGCACCTTTGCAGCCGGCCGGACGCCCGTCCTGCCGGCCTTCAATCCGAATGTCTATCGCCGTGGACCCGACTGTCGGCAACGCCGTCAGCGCTCACGGTGCTGCCAACCACGAGAGCCCGATGAACGACTTACTCGATGATGAGGTACTGGCGCTGCTGATGGCAGATGCCGGCGAGCAATCCCAAGGCATCATTGCCCGTCCCCACCCGGCCCCGGCCCCCCTCTCCTTCGCGCAACAGCGATTGTGGTTCGTACAACAGCTGACACCTGACAGTGCCGCCTACAACTTGCCACGCGCCGTGCGCCTCAGCGGTGCCTTGCAAGCACAGCATCTGGAAATGGCGCTGAATAAAGTCATCGAACGCCACGATGTCCTGCGCAGTGCGATCGTCGAGATCGACGGGGTAGCCATGCAGGTGGTCGATGCACACGCAACGCTGCAGTTGGGCTTCGATGATCTGCGCGGGCTGAGCGCTGAAGCGCGCGAACAGCAGATTGACCTGCGCATTGCCGAAGAGGCCGCCAAGCCCTTCGACCTGAAGCACGCACCACTGATGCGCGCGACACTGCTGCAAGTCGCCGACACGGAGCACTTGCTGCTGCTCAACATGCACCATATCGCCTCGGACGCCTGGTCCAACGCGATTCTGATGCAGGACCTGACCCGCGCCTACGCGCAAGCGGCAATGGGCATGAGCGCGCCACTGCCGCGCCCGGCCATCCAGTACGCCGACTATGCCGACTGGCAGCGTGGCGACTATCTGCACAGCCCGGCCTGCAAGACCAGCGCCGAATACTGGCAGAATTATCTGGGCCAGACGTTGCCGCCGCTGGATCTGCCGGTGGACTTTGCGCGCAATGACCAGCACAGCCATGCGGCCGGCAAACACGACTTCAGCCTGCCCGCCACATTGGCGCAAGCACTCAATCGCTTCTGCCAGCAGCACGGTTTGACTCCCTTTGTGGTCGCCCTGGGCGCCTGGCAATTGCTCCTGAGCCGCTACAGTGGCCAGGACGATTTCACCGTCGGCGTGCCCAACGCCACACGCAACCGCAGTGAAATTCAGGATCTGGTCGGATTCTTTGTCAGCACCCAGGTCTATCGCGTGCGGATTGACCCGCAGTTGCCTTGCAAGGACTTTCTGCTACGTCTGCGCCGCGAATCGCTGGCCGCGCTCGACCATGCTGACTATCCGCTGGAGTTGAGCTTCGACGACCTGCAACTGCAAAGCAGTCAGCAGATCAATCCGTTGTTCCAGGTGCTGTTCAACTGGCGCACGGACGGCGGCGCCTCGGTGCCGCTGAATCTGGGCGAATTGACCCTGGACTTTGTCGATGCCGGCAGCGGCCAGGCGAAATTCGACCTGTCGCTGGACGTCAGTTATTCCCTGAACCGCATCGATGCCAACATCGAATTCAGCCGCGACCTGTACCGCCCCGCCACCATCGAGCGGTTGGCCGGGCATTGGCAGAATCTGTTGCGCGCCATCACCGCAAATCCCGATATTGCCCTGAGCGAACTGCCGCTGCTGAGCGACACCGAGTGCCGTCAGCAACGCGAACAATGGAACCCAGCCGTTGCGCCATTGCCGAGCGCAGGCGTGCATCAGCTCTTTGAACGCCAGGCACTGGCCACGCCGCATGCCCTCGCGCTGATTTGCGATGACGTGCGCCTGAGCTATGCCCAACTCAACTCGGCAGCCAATGGCCTGGCGCAGACCCTGCTCGGCTACGGCGTGGGCCCGGAAGTGCGGGTGGGCATCGCGGTCGAGCGTTCGGCGCGGATGATCGTCAGCCTGCTGGCGGTGCTCAAGGCTGGCGGTGTGTACGTGCCTCTCGACCCCGAATACCCGCAGGAACGCCTGACCTCGATGATCGAAGACAGCGGCCTGAGCGTGCTGCTCAGCCAGCGCTCTTTGCTCCAGCGCCTGCCTTCGGTAGCCGCGGTGAGCGTGCTGTGCGTCGATGAACTCGACCTCCTCGACAGCACGCACAGCGACAATCCGCCCTGCCGTACCCATGGCCATAACCTGGCATATGTGATGTTCACCTCAGGCTCCACCGGCCGACCAAAAGGTGTGGGGATTACCCAGGCGGCGTTGACCCGACACGCGCAAGTCGCCCTGCAATTCCTCGGCCTGACAGCCGCCGATCGATCGCTGCAATTTGCCACGTTCAACTTCGATGCCTTCGTCGAACAGCTCTACCCGGCGCTGATCTGCGGCGCGTCGGTGGTACTGCGCGGGCCGGACATCTGGGACAGCGAAACCTGGTACCGGCAGTTGCGCGACAAGCAATTCACGGTCAGCGACCTGACCACCACGTACTGGAACATGCTGGCGAGGGATTTTGCCGCTGCCGGTGTGCGTGACTATGGCCCGTTGCGCCAGGTGATCGTCGGCGGCGAAGCCATGCCACCGGAAGGCGTGGCAGCGTGGGGCAAAGCGGGACTTGGCCATGTGCGCCTGCTCAACACCTATGGCCCTACGGAAACCACGGTCAGTGCCACGGTGCTCGATTGCACGGATTACGTCACCGGGCAAATGCCACTGCCGAAAACCATGCCGATCGGCCGCCCCTTGGCTGGACGCGCCATTTATCTGCTGGACAGCGGTGGTCAACCAGTCCCGGTGGGCGTCGTCGGCGAGCTGGTGATTGCTGGCGATCTATTGGCCCGGGGCTATTTCCAGCGCCCGGAACTGACCGCCGAACGCTTCATGCCTGATCCGTTCAGCACGCAGGGCGGGCGCCTGTACCGCACAGGTGATCTGGCACGTTATCGCGCCGATGGCGTCATCGAATATGTCGGCCGACTCGATCATCAAGTGAAGATTCGCGGCTTCCGTATCGAACTCGGTGAAATCGAATCCTGCCTGCTGCAAATCCCGGCCGTTCGCGAAGCCCTGGTCCTTGCTCGCGAAGGATTGGCCGGGATGCAGTTGATCGGTTATGTCGTGCCGAGCGCCAGTGATTTGTCGAGTGAGCAGCACGATCAACTGCGCGCAGCCCTCAAGGCTGAACTGAAAAGCCGTCTGCCCGGCTACATGGTGCCCAGCCATCTGCTAGTGCTGGCAGCCATGCCTGTCAGCCCCACCGGCAAACTCGATCGCAAAGCGTTGCCGCTGCCTGACTTCAGTCTATCGGAGACCCGCTTCAAGGCCCCGGAAACTGCATTGGAGCAAGCGCTGGCCGAGCTCTGGCAGGAAACCCTGCACGTCGACCGGGTCGGCCTCGACGACAATTTCTTCGAATTGGGCGGACATTCGATTCTGGCCATCCAGTTTATTGCCGCGCTCAATGCGCGCCTGGGGATCAAACTCGCTTTGCAGCAAATGCTCGCCCACGCCACCGTCGAAACCCTTGCGCAATTCATTGCCACGCAACACCAGCAGCAAGCCCAGTGCGTGGTGGAGCTCTCGGCCTCGGCCACCAGCGCCCCGCCGCTGTTCTGCCTGCATCCCAGCGGCGGCATCGTGTTCTGCTACCAACCGTTGGCCAAACGCCTGAGCAAACACGCGCGCACTTTCGGCGTGATGCACACAGGCTTCGCCGATAAACACGCCCACGCCCAGACCTGGGCGCAGATGATCGCCGACTACACCCGGCAGATTATCGACAAGCAGGCGGACGGCCCGTATCGCTTGATGGGCTGGTCGCTCGGCGGCTCCATCGCCATGGACATTGCTGCGGAACTGGAGCGTCAGGGACGTAAAGTGAGCTTCCTCGGTCTGGTCGATACCACCTTGCCGGACAGCCTGTTGCCGGCCGATCTGCCGCGCAAACCGCTGGAAGAAGAAAATCCCGAGTACTTCAGCGCACAAAATGAACTGGCGACGGCGGTGGAAATGTTCAGCCTGATGTTCGCGCATCTGCACGAAGCGGCGGCACGCTTCCTCGCCGAGAATCCGCAGACCGATCTGAAGGCTTTCTACCAGTGGGCCAGCCAACAGGCTGCCACCAGCGAACAGGAAATGGTGGCGACACTGGACGCCATCAAACAGGAAATCATGAATGCCCAGGCGTTCGAGATCCATGATCGGTTGGTGAAATCCTACGACGCCTTCACGCTGCCAACGCTAAAGGTCGAGGCCAGTTGCTGGTGGTCGCTGTCGCACAAGACTTTGGAACAGGTGTTGCACTCGGAACAGGTGCTGCGTGAACACACCGTCAGCGGACGACTGCAAGGCTCGGTGCATTCCACCCTGCCCCACCGCAGCATGATTTACGGTGAGTCGTTGCTGGAGTCCTTCGAATCGGTGTTCCTGACGTGCGAGGCGGCACTGAAAAACTGATTTTCATCCTGGCCAACAAAAACGCAGAAGCGCTGGCTTCTGCGTTTTTTTTTGCGTGACTTGACGCATAACCTGCGGGATTCAGCTGCAGACGGGCAAAAAAAACGGCCCACGCCCTCTGTAGAGGAGCGTGGGCCGCTTCGGTGAAGGGCCTTCAGTGCATCAGAACTGAGGGGTCCACTTCACGGAGAACATCACGTTACGCGGATCACCGAAGTTGTTGTTGCCGTCGAGCTGGTTGTAACCGGCCGCAATGTACTTCTTGTCGAACAGGTTGTTGGCGTTCATCGCCAGGCCGACCTCAGGTGTCAGCTGGTAGCCGACGCGGGCGTTCCATACGGTGTAACCCGCAACATCGTAGGTGCCTTCGTAACCCAGCGTATGGCTCTGGGTCACGAAGCCCAGGCCGGTGCTGACGCGATTCCACTCACCCGGCAACTGGTAGTTGGCCCACATGCGCAGCATGTGTTTTGGCGTCCAGGTGCTGAACACGCGACCTTCGTTGCTAGGATCTTTGATGTACTTGGTGGTGTTGTAGGTGTAGCCGGCAAACAGTTGCAGGTCTTGCACCACTTCGCCGCTGATCTCGGCGTCGATACCCTGGCTGCGCACTTTGCCCGAAGCGGTCGAGCAGTACGAACCATCGCACTCGAAACCACCGGCAATGTCGTTGATCGCACGGTTTTCCTGGTCGTAGCGGAAGAGTGCCAACGAGGTGTTGACCCGGCCGTCCATCAACTCGCCCTTGAGACCGATTTCGTAGTTGCTGCCGATAACCGGTTTGAGCACGGTGCCGTTGACATCGCGGTTGGTCTGCGGCTGGAACACGTCGGTGTAGCTGGCATAAACCGCCCACTCGCGGCTCAGGTCATAGACGATACCAGCGTAAGGCGTGACTTCGCCGGTTTCAGTCGCGGTACTTGGGTCATTCTTGGTGATGCCGCCGAACGAAGATTGCGCCTTGGATTTGTAGCTGAAGTCATACCAGCTGACACGGGAGCCCAGCACCAGGGTCAGATCGTCGACCGGTTTGACACGCCAGGTGCCGTACACACCTTTCTGACGAACGTCATACTTGCTCAGCGTGCCACGACCGTTGGCAGCGATCAGGCTGTCATAGCTGATGTCGGTACGGTCCTTGTTCAGGTTGAAGATCGTGTCGCTGCTGTTGCTGAAAGTACGGGCGAGCTGGTCGTCCGTTTCGAGCTGGGAAAAGTTACCGCCCAACATCACTTCCTGCTGCATCGACAGGGCTTCGAACTTGCCATTCAGGTTCATGTCGATGCCGACTTTGGTGGAGTCGAAATCGGTCAGGAAGTTAGCGTACTGCACGCCGCTGCCATCCGCTTCCAGACCATCGCCGGCACTTTGCACGCGCTGGTTCTTCGCCTTGTTGCTCTCGGTCATGCGCACGGCACCGACCTTGAATGCCCAGTCTTCGTTGAAGCGATGTTCAAGATCGGCGTACAGCGTGGTGACGTCGATGTCCGAACTGTTCCAGCGCGCGCCGGTGTAGGTGGAGCGTGAGACGTCCGGCATCTTGCCGTCAGCATAACGCGGCAGACCACGGATCATCGGACGCGAATCACCGTCGGAACGGCTGACGGCCAGGCCCAGGGTGGTGTCTTCGCTCAGGTCGAAGTCCAGCGAGCCGTACAGCGACAGGGTGCGACTCCATTCAGAGTCGATGAAAGAATTGCTCTGGTCCTGATCGGCTACCAGACGACCACGGATGGTGCCGGCCTGGTTCAGCGGGCCGCCTGCGTCGACTTGCAGACCGTAGTGATCCCACGAGCCAGCCTTGCCGGTCACGCTTACAGTCGGTGCCGCCTGACCGCGCTTGCGCACCAGGTTGATTGCGCCACCCGGGCTGCCAGTGCCTTGCAGCAACCCGGAGGCACCGCGCAGGATTTCCAGGCGGTCGAAAAAGACCAGATCCTGGGTCGCCCAGTTACCCAGCGAATAGGTGTTACGCGGGATCGGCACGCCGTCGTACTGCCAGTCGTCGATCTGGAAGCCGCGCGAGGAAATGATCAAACCCTTGCCGACACCCTGCAGACCCACGACACCAGTGGTCTGGTTGAGCGCGTCCTTGAGGTCAACCAGGTCCTGGTCGTCCATTTGCTTGCGGGTCATCACCGTGACCGACTGCGGAATTTCCTTGAGGGTGTGGGTGCCCTTGCCGATGGTGACGGCGTTGGAGGTGTACGAGTTGCTACCTTCGGTGGTCGCACCGACCTGTTGCGCGCTGATGTTGGTCGCGCCCAGTTCCAGGCCCTGGGTGTTGCTGCCACGTACCAGCATCAGCGTGTTGCCTTCGATGCTGTAGCGCACCCCAGTGCCTCTGAGCAATTCGGCGATGGCCGCCTGCGGGCTCATCTTGCCACTGACCGCGTGGCTTCTGAGCCCGGTCATGTCGTCAGCGTTATAGATCACTTGCTGGTTGGTCTGTTGGCCGAAGGCTTGCAGCGCTTGCGGCAACGATTGCGCCGCAATGTTGATGCTGACGTCTTCCGCCATCACCTGGGCGCTGATTGGCAACACACAGACCAGCCCCAGACCGGTCAGCACCCGACGCGAACGCAAGCCGCGGGACATGACGAGTGCCTTGAACAGAGGTTTCAACTCATGAATTGCTGACATCGTGCTCTCTATTATTGGTAAAAGTGAAAGTCCATTGGGCCGACGGGCCCGCCGCTGCCTGCACTCGAGAACCGCACACTGTCGATGGCCCCTTGGGCAACATGACAGTGCGTGGCCGACCAGCCCCTCCCCGGGCACGATCATCTGGCGAAACAACGGCGAAATTTTTTCTGCTGAACAGATCCGGTGCGAGGCTGCCCTGCCAACCGGCTTTGTCCACATACCTTAGTAAGACGCAGCACCTCCAGAAAACCGGAATGAGTTTATTTATCATTAGCGCAAAAATTTAAAAAAAAGGCCGACGCTGTTGGGCGACGGCCTTTTGTTTCTTGCTATTTCAGCTTGTCTGCGCAGCCTTGGCGGCTTGCAGCTGCCGCGCTTGTTCAGCCAGTCGAGCCTTTTCCTCGGGGCTCATTGCATCCATGCGCAGACGCACCTGAGCCAGTTTTTCCAACTGCCCCGGCGTGCTTTCGACCGCCCGCAACGCCAGCGCCAACGACGCCACGGTCGGATGATCGAAGACCAGCCCGGGATGCACTTCGCATTGCAGCAACTTGCGAATACCGGCCACCAGTTTGATCACCAGCAACGAATGGCCACCGGCGGCAAAGAAGTCACGGTCTATGCCCAGACGCTCCAGCCCCAGCAGTTGCGCCATGCGCCCAGCGAGCAATTGCTCCAACGCATCGCGCGGCGCCTCACCTTCGTCATTGGCGGCAGTGCCGGCCAACTGTTGCAGCGCTTTACGATCAATCTTGCCATTGGCCAAACGCGGAAACCGTTCGATCAGTTGCAAATGCTGCGGCACCATCACGGCGGGCAAGCGCGTGCTCAACTCGGCACGAGCGCTGTCAAGCAGCCCCGCCGGAGCGCCTTGCTGCGCCACGATAAATGCCAACAGGCCTTGCTCGGCCGACGCCGCAGGCAGCACCAGCGCTTCGGCAACCGCTGGCAAGCGCAGCAGCTCGGCTTCGATTTCCGCCAGCTCGATACGGAACCCGCGCACCTTGACCTGCTGATCACGTCGACCCTGCAGCTGGATTGCACCATCGGCGCGGTAACAGGCCAGGTCGCCGCTGCGATACAAACGCTGCGCAGGATCGAACGGGCTCTGAATGAACGTCTGCGCATCGGCCTCGGCGTTCAAATAGCCACGGCATATTTGCGCCCCGCCCAGATACAACTCACCCAGCACACCCTCCGGCGCCAGCCGCAGGTCAGCGTCCAGCACAAACACCTGGTTGTTGCCGAGCACCTGGCTCAACGCCGAACAATCGCCGCCCGAGCCGTCAAGGGTCAGCGGATGAATCATCACGCCGACCGTGGCTTCGGTCGGGCCGTAATGGTTGAACACCCGGCAATCACTGCGCAGCCGCACAATGCGCTCGATCAGCGTCGGCGCAATCGGCTCGCCGCCCAGCACCAGCGTGTGCGGCAAGGTCGCCTGCTCATTGTCAAGCAGCGCGGCAAGGTGCGAGGGGACGATTTTCAGACCGTCGATCTGACGCTGCTGCAGGTACTCGGCGAACAACGCGCCGTCCTGCATTTGCGCATCGCTGGCGACATGCAGCGTTGCACCATTGAACAACGCACCGAACAACGTGGTGTTGCCCAGATCTGCCGCGACGGTGGAACTGAAGCCGATGTTTTTGCACTGCTCCAGGCCCAGCGCCTGACTGGCCTGCGCGACATAATTGAGCAAGTGCCGATGCTCGATCACCACGCCTTTTGGCACACCGGTAGAGCCGGAGGTAAACAGCACATAAGCGATATCGCTACCCTCGGTCGACAGCCGCGGCAATACCGCGTGCGACGTGCCGAGGTCGGCCAGGGTCAGCGCGGTGTGCGGCTGATCCTGCCAGGCCGTCACGTGCGCTGCATCGGTCAACAACAGCGCTGCGTTGGCCTGTTCCAGCATCAACGCCTGACGCGCCTGTGGCCATTGCACATCCAGCGGCAGATACGCCGCGCCGATGCGCCAGCTCGCCAACATCGCGATGACCAGGTCCGCCGAGCGAGGCAGCGCCAGCGCGACGATCGAGCCTTTGCCCACGCCTTTGTTGCTCAGGCCCTGAGCCACGGTTTCTGCACGATCCAGCAACTGGCCATAGCTCAATTGCTGCTCAGCATCGGTCAAGGCGATTGCGTCTGGCGTATGCGTCGCCAAGTCAGCCATACGCTGTGGCAGGTAACGGGTGTCGACCAGCGCCCGCGGCGGCGGGTTGATCGCCAGCAGGCGCTGTTCGGCGGCGTGACTGAGCAGATTGAGTTGGCCAAGCGCTGTGTGCGGCGCCTCGACAATCGCGCTCAACAGTGCGCCGAACTGATCCAGTACGGCCTCGGCTGCCGCTGGCGAATAGCGCGAAGCGGCATACTGCAGACCAGCGCCGGCAAGACGCTGGTTTTCGTCCAGCTGCACCTGCAACAACAACTCGAAAGCATCCGGTTGCACCTGCACGGCTTCAGCCCGGATCCAGCGCAAACCGCTGCTGTTGGTGGCAACGCCGATCTGGCCAAGGCTAAAGCCGTAAGCCGGGCGCGCGGCGTCGGGCGCCAGTTCCGGCGTCCAGTATTCCTGCCAGGTACGATGTTCTTCGACACGCGCGGCCAACTGTCCCAGCCAGTCACTGAAGCGCGCGCTGCCAGGCAATTCCAGCGAGAGCGGCAAGGTTTTCTCGAACACGCCCACGGCGTTGGCGAAATACTCGTAGTCGCCACGGCTGTCATGGCGCAGACCGACCAGCGCTTGATCGAGACCGCTCAAACGCCCGAGCAACAGCCACCACGCGCCTTGCAGCAACGTGGCGACTGGCTGACCAAGCTGCTCGGCCAGCGCTTGCAGAGCATCACGCTGCGCCGCCTGCAGATTCAGCGCTACGCGCGAATCGGCAGCACTCGCTTCGAGGCTGGCGCTGCGAGCAGCCAGCCAAGGCGTTGCGATGTCCGTCTGCACACCTTGCAGGTGTTGCTGCCAGTACGCTCGAGCGGTGGCGGCATCTTCATCGAGCACCACCTCACTGCGCCATTCCAGATACTGGGCAAACTCCCCCGACTCTTCGTCTTCGGCTGGCTGAACCCCGGCGTACGCCTGTTGCACTTGTTGCAGCACAAGGTTCAACGATGGCGCGTCGGCGTTGTAGCGAGCAATGCCCAGCACCAGTTGCCATTGCTGTGACGCCAGTCGATAAAGCACCGCCTGGACACTGGCCGATTCGCCGACGACAAAGGCGCGTTCCAGCGATTCGCTGATTTGCGCCAGAACGTCCCCGGCGCGTTGCTCGGCAGCATGGATCGTCAACGGGAAACGTTCGATGCCGGTCGCGGCCTGACGCAAACCGTGGAAACCGGGAGCCTTGCCCAGCCGCGCCAACAACATCGGCTGCTCTGTCAGTACGCTATCGAACGCGGCCTGCAAACGTTGCGGGTCGAGATCACCGTCAATGACAACGCTGAGCCAGCGCATGGCCTCGCCACAGGTGGCGGTGTTCGACAGGCGCTCAAGCAGCGCCTGTTGCTCAGGTGTCAGGGCGAAACCCGGATCCTGTACGTCCATCATGACTTCGCTCATGCTCCGCTTTCCTCAGTATTCATTGCCACCTGAGCGGCGGCTGTCGGGCGCTCCAGGCTGCCGTGGTCATACATGTCACCCATCGCCACGACAATCTTGCGCGGACCTTCGAAGGGATCACGGGCATGCGCCACCAGCATGTTGTCGAGCAGGATCGCGTCGCCCTTCTGCCAGTCGAACCGCACGGCGCACTCTTCATACAGCTCACCGATGCGTTGCATCACGTCGTCTTCGATCGGCGAACCGTCTCCGTAGTACACGTGACGCGGCATGCGTTCGGCGCCGAACATCGACAACAGGTCTTCACGCACATCCGGTTCCAGCCAGTAGATGTGGTGCAGTTGCACCTGATTGAAGAACGACTTGGCCCCGGTGATCGGGTGGCGAATGATCGCCGGCCCCGGTGTACGGGTTTGCAGTTCGTTGTTGTCGAGCCAGCGCCACTCGATACCGCCGGCGCGGCAACGGGCTTCGACTTCGGCACGGTCTTCGGTCTTGAAGAAGTGCTGCCACGACACGTCGAGGTTGTCGGTGAAGGTGCGCACATACAGCAAGCCTTTGGACTCGAACTTGTCACGCAGGTCCGCCGGCAGTTTTTCGTACATCAAGCGGCAATCCACCACCGGCGTCGCACCACCGACCGGCGCCGCTTGCTCGCAATAGAACATCTGCTTGCGCGGCCAGCGATCCTGGTGCGAGCTCTCGTTGTGGAACAGGATCATCTTGCGTTCCGGGTACGGCGTGGAGCGATAAGTGTTCTTGCCGCCCTCCTTCTTCGGCAGATCGCCGTATTGACCGTACAGGCCTGGCTGGATCGCTTCGGCGAACGCCTCAAAGCCCTGAATGCCGTCGAGCTCGAAACCACGGAAGAGAATGCCGGCGTGGGTCGCGAGTTTTTCTTCGATCAGCGGGCGGTTGTGCTTGATCCACTCGATCAAATCCAGCTGCGGCTCGTTCGGTTCCATCAACAGCGGGAACGGCTGCGGCGCGGCGATCAGCGATTCGCGGATCGGCGCCGGGCGAACCTTGGCCACCGGCGCGGCGCCACGCTTGAGGAACTTGCCCAGTTTGTCGGCCTTGGGTCCGGGGGCAGCGGGTTTGGCGGCCACTGCTAAATTGTCGACTGGCATGCTGATAGCTCCCAATTGAATGTCCTGATCAGCGACGATCTGTTCCAACAGGGCTATCCAGGCCTGCACCAGGTACTGAATGCGCTCGTGTCCGAACAAGGTTGTGGCGAATTGCCAATTACCCAGCAATTGCCCTTCTTCTTCGTCAACGAACAATGCCATGTCGAATTTAGAATGGCTCTGCAGCGCCGCCAGCGGCTCGACGCTCAAACCGCCCATGGATTGGGTACGGCCCGGCAGGTTGTTCATCACGAACAACACCTGCACCAACGGGTTCATGCCCTTGTGGCGCGGCACGCCACAGGATTCGACGATCATGTCCAGCGGCAGGTCCTGATGCTCCAGCGCGCCGAGCAGGGTGTCCTGCGTGCGGGTGAGGAATGCCGAGAACGCCGTGTCCGCCGAGAAGCGTGAACGCAGCGGCAAGACGTTGACGAAGAAGCCGATCAGTTGTTCCAGCTGCGCCTGCTCGCGTCCAGCGACGTCGGCGCCGACCAACACGTCGTTGCCGCCGCTGAATTGATGCAACAACACCTGGAACGACGCCAGCAGCGTGCTGTACAGCGTCACCCCGGCGTCATTGGCAACCTTGCGCAAGGCCTGACTCAAATCCTTCGGCAGATGGAACTGCACGGCATCACCGTCGTACGACGCCACCGGCCCTCGCGGGGTGTCCAGCGGCAGGTTGAGCTGCCCGCTGTAACCACTGAGCATCTCTCTCCAGTAATCCGCCTGCTGGCCAAGAATCCCTTGCCGTTCCAGCTCCTGTTGCCACAGGGCAAAGTCCGAGTACTGCACTTCCAGCGCCGGCAACGACGCGGCAGCACCGGCCTTGCTCAGCTCATAGAGCTGCACCAGTTCGTTGATCAATACGCCCATCGACCAACCGTCAGAAATGATGTGATGCATGGAGAACAGCAGCACATGCTCGGTCGGTGACAGATGCAGAATGCGCCCGCGCCACAATGGCGCCTGCTCCAGATCGATCGGCGTTCGCGCGTTATCCAGCGCAGCCTGCGCGACCTGTTCTTCCTGGGCACTGCGCGACAGACCGGACAAATCGAGCAACGGGAAGTCGACATCGACCGTCTCGGCAATCAGCGCAATCGGATCACCTTCGTCATCCTGCGAGTACGCGGTGCGCAGCACTTCATGACGGCGCACCACTTCGGCAAAACTGCTCATGAAGCGCTCGACCGACAGCTCACCGCGCAAGCGCAGGGCCAGCGGCATGCCGTAGGCCGAACTGCCGCCGGACAATTGCTCGGCGACCCACAAACGCCGTTGCACCAGCGACAGCGGTGCCGTCGATTTGCTGCCCCAGGCCTTCAGTGGAACGGCCTGACTGGCCGCCCCGCCAAGGGCCGGTGTTTGTTCTTCGGCCATCCAGGTGGCCAGATCCTTGAGGCGCGGATAGTTGAACAGGTCCCGCAGGCTCAACGTGCCGCCGGTCAAATGGCGCAAACGCGAGACTGCCTGAGTGGCCAGCAGCGAGTGCCCGCCCAGTTCGAAGAAATGATCCTCGCGGCTGACCTGATCGAGTTCCAGGACGTTTTGCCAGATGGCTGCGATCTGCTGTTCCAGTTCACCGACGGGGGCAACGAAGTCACCCGCCGCGACAAACGCGTCGATGCTCGGCAAGGCTTTGCGGTCGACCTTGCCGTTCGGCGTCAGCGGCAGGCTGGCGAGGAACAGCACGTGCGCCGGAATCATGTAGTCCGGCAGGTGCACCTTGAGTTGCGTCTTCAGCGCTTCGCGCAGCAGCGCTTGCGCGGCCGCATCGGCGCTGGCCACGGTCGCATCATCGACCACCACATACGCCACCAGTTGATGGCTGGAGGCGATCGGTTGCGCCACCACCAGTGCCTGGCTGACGTTGTCGATCTGCAACAGACGCGCTTCGATTTCGCCCAGCTCGATACGGAAACCGCGCACCTTCACCTGATGATCGATACGCCCGACGTACTGCAACGTGCCGTCGCCCAGATAACGGGTCAGGTCGCCGGTGCGGTACATACGCTCGCCATTGCCGGCGAAAGGGTTAGGCACGAATTTCTCTGCGGTCATCGCCGCCCGGCCCAGATAGCCACGGCTGAGACCGGCACCGGCCAGGTACAACTCCGCCGACACACCCTGTGGTGCCGGTTGCAGATCGCCGCCCAGCACATAACTGGCGGTGCGGATCATCGGTCGACCGATGTTCGCCGTGCCGCCAGCCTCTCGACGGGTCCAGGTGGAGTAAACGGTATCTTCCGACGGGCCGTACAAGTCGAAGATATCGGCGATGGTCGCCTGTTGATACAGGGTGTCCACCAGGTTCTGCTTCAGCGCTTCGCCGCACAGGTTGATGATGCGTACGCTGGCCGGAATATCGCCAGAGTCTTGCAAGGCATTGATTGCCGACGGCACGGTATTGATCAGGCGCACCTGATCGCGCGCCGGCAAGTTCGGCAACTCCAGCGCGTTGCGCGCGATGATCAACGAACCGCCATTGGCCAGGGTGACAAACAGCTCCCACACCGACAGGTCGAAACACACCGACGTCGAAGCGAGCACACCTTGAATGTCCTCGCGGCTGTAGAGGTGCTTCGACCAGTCGCTCAGCGCCATGATGTTGGCATGGCTGATCGATACGCCTTTGGGCTTGCCGGTGGAACCAGAGGTGTAAATCACGTAGGCAAGATTGTTCAAACTCACGTCGGTGACAGGCGCGACCGTGCTGTAGGCCGAGAGATCCAGTTGATCCAGCAGCAACACTTGCATGTCGCTGGCGAGCGACAGGGAGGCCGCCACATCGGTCTCGGTCAGCAGCACGCGGGCGCGGCTGTCTTCAAGCATGTAGGCGACCCGATCCGCCGGGTAATCCGGGTCCAGCGGCACGTAGGTACCACCAGCCTTGAGGACCGCGAGCAATGCCACCAGCAGGTTGTCAGAGCGCTGCATCGCCACACCGACGCGCACTTCGGCGGTGACGCCAGTGCTGATCAAACGGTGCGCCAGGCGATTGGCCCGGGCATCGATATCGCCATAGGTGAAGTATTGCTGGCCGAACGTCACGGCGCGCGCGTTCGGCTGGGCAGCGACCTGACGCTCGATGGCCTGGTGAATGCAAATCGGCTCAAGGTCAGCGGTTGCCTGCGGATTCCAGTCACGCAGGATGCGCTGCTCATCGTCTGCTTCAAGCAGGTTCCATTCGCCCAGACAGCCTTCGACACTGGCGCGCATGCCGCTCAACAGTTGCTGCAACTGCGTTGCCAGTTTGACCACGGTGCCGGCGGCAAAACTTGTCTGTTGATAGCTGAAGTGCACGGTCAATTGCTGATCGAGGTTGACCATCAACGTCAGCGGATAGTTGGTCTGCTCATAACGGTCGACTTCGCCAAAGCGCAGATCCGCCGATTCGGCTTGTTGCAAGGCTTCGGCAATCGGGTAGTTCTCGAACACCAGAATGTTGTCGAACAACGCCTCACCGCTCTGCCCCGCCCAACGCTGAATGTCGAACAGCGGCGTATGTTCCTGCTCGCGCAGCAGCAGGTTCTGTGCCTGCACCTGTTGCAGCCATTGCGGCAACGACTGTTCGGCACGTGGGCTGGCAATGATCGGCAAGGTATTGATGAACAGACCGATCTGACCTTCGACGCCGTTCAACTGCGCTGGTCGCCCCGATACCGTGGCGCCGAACGTGACCGTGTCCTGCCCGGTGTAGCGCTGCAACAGCAACAACCACGCGGCTTGCACCAGCGTGTTGACCGTGACCTTTTGCGCGCGGGCAAAACTGTTGAGTTCAGCGGTCGCGTGAGTGTCGAGGGTCAGCAGGTATTCACCCTGACCGCTGACGCTTGCATCAACGAGGTGCGGCACGGCATCGGCCAGATACGTCGGTGTCTCGAAGTCGGCCAGTTGGCCCTTCCAGAAGTTTTCCGTGACCTGCGCATCCTGCTGCGCCAACCACTGGATGTAATCGCGATAACGTCCCGCCCCCATCGCCGGCGCGTGGCCGTGATAGCGCTGCAATACATCGCCGAGCAACTGCGAGTTGCTCCAGCCGTCCATCAGAATGTGGTGCGAGGTGTAAATCAGATGGAAGCGCTCAGCCGCCACCTGCACCACGACCAGACGCAGTAACGGTGCCGCGTGCAGATCAAACCCTTGCTGGCGTTGTTCAAGTTCCAAGGCTTTCAGCGCTTGCGCCTGGTCGCTGCGATCACGCCAGTCGAGCACGCTGAACGGCACTTGCAAGCCTTTGTGCACCACTTGCAGGGCATTGGGCAGGTCACCTTCCCAGACAAAACCGCTGCGCAGCACTTCGTGGCTGTCCATCGCCGCTTGCCAGGCATCGCGGAAACGCTCGACCTGCAAGCCATCGACGGCCACACACATCTGGTTGATGTAGTCGCCGGACTGTTGCGCGTAGAGGGTGTGGAACAACATGCCCTGCTGCATCGGCGACAACGGATAGATGTCGTCAATCTGCTGTGGACGGGTTGGCAAGCCGTCGAGCTGTGCCTGGGTCAGCCCGGCCAGCGGGAAGTCCGAAGGCGTCAGCCCAGCGACGCCCGGGGTCAGGCAATGGCCGATCAAAGTGGCCAGCTCCTCGGCGTAGTCCGCCGCCAGTGCTTCGATCACAGCACTGTCGAAACGCTCGCTGCTGAATGTCCAGCCTACGCGCAATTCGCCGCCGTACACCTGACCGTTGAGGGTCAGCCAATTGCCCATTGGCGCGTCCGGGCTCTGGTCGAGACCGGCATTGTCCGGCGCCGGTGCAAACAGCGCGCCGTCATCGCCCTCGAAACTGCCGTCGAACTGACCGAGGTAGTTGAAGGTGATGCGCGGGGTCGGCAATTCACGCAGGCTCTGTTGTGCCTGAGCATCGCCAAGATGACGCAGTGCACCGAAACCGATGCCTTTATTGGGGATCGAGCGCAGTTGTTCCTTGATCTGTTTGATCGACTCGCCCGGCGTCACCGTCGGGGTCAGGCGCACCGGGAACAGGCTGGTGAACCAGCCCACGGTGCGGGTCAGGTCAACACCGTCGAACAGCTCTTCACGCCCATGACCTTCGAGCTGAATCAGCGTCGACGCCTGCCCGCTCCAGCGGCCAATGACCCGCGCCAACGCCGTCAGCAGCAAGTCGTTGACCTGGGTGCGATACGCCGCCGGGGCTTCTTGCAGCAACTGTCGGGTCAGCTCGCTGCCGAGACGGGTCTGCACAGTGTGCGCCAGACGATTGTGCTGACCGGCATCGGCACGCTTGCACGGCAGATCGGTGCTGACATCGCTCAGGCAGGCCTGCCAATAAGCCAGTTCCTGCTGCAACGCTGCACTGTTGGCGTAGCGCTGCAAGTGTTCGCTCCAGTCCTTGAAGGCGCTGGTTTTCGAGGGCAGGCGCAGCGCCTGACCGTCAAGCAATTGCTGATACGCGTTCTGCAGATCCTCCAGCAGAATCCGCCACGACACGCCGTCCACCACCAAGTGATGAATGACCAACTGCAAACGCTGGGTGCCATCGGCCAGATTCGCCAGCACCGCACGCAACAGCGGCCCGTTCTGTAAATCGAGGCTGCGCTGCGCGCGGTTGCCCAAGGCCTCCAGTGCGTCGGCATCGGCGACGGCTTCCTGCCACAGCAGGTTTTGCGGTTGATCTTCAACCGCGCGGTGCTCGGCCTGCCACACGCCGTTGTGCTGGGTGAAACTCAGGCGCAAGGCATCGTGATGGGCAACCAGCGCACGCAACACTTGCTCGACTTTTTCCGCGTCCAGCGGCTGGCGCGGCTTGAGCAGCACCGATTGGTTCCAGTGATTACGCTCAGGGATTTCATCGTCGAAGAACTGCTGCTGGATCGGCAACAGCAACGCTGCGCCGGTCACCGCTTGTTGGTCGATGCTCGTATCGTCATCGCCCAACTGCGCGACCAGGGCCAGACGTTGAATGGTCTGGTGCTGGAACAGGTCTTTCGGGTTCAAGCGAATACCGGCCTGTCGCGCGCGGCTGACCACCTGAATCGAGATGATCGAATCGCCGCCCAGTTCGAAGAAGTTGTCGTTGAGGCCCACTTGCGGCAGCTTCAGCACGTCTTGCCAGATCTCGGCCAGACGCTGCTCCATGACGCTTTGTGGCGCCTGATACGCCTGCTGCGCCTGACTGGCGTCCGGGGACGGCAAGGCACTGCGGTTGAGTTTGCCGTTGGCGGTCAGCGGCAATTGCTCAAGCAATAGCAGGTGCGCCGGGATCATGTGATCCGGCAGGTTTTCCTTGAGTTCGGCACGCACGCGGTCGCGCCACTGCGCCTGTTCAGCAGAGCTTGCGTCGAGCAACGTGGCATCGCTCGGCACCAGCCAAGCAACCAGTTGCTGACCGCTGAGGCCCGGCTGCGCCAGCACCACCGCCTGACGCACGGCAGCCTGTTCGAGCAGTTGCGCTTCGATCTCACCCAGTTCGATACGGAAACCGCGAATCTTCACCTGATGGTCGATGCGCCCGATGTATTCGATCACGCCGTCAGCGCGATAACGCGCCAGGTCGCCGGTGCGGTACAGACGACCGCCGTCAGTGGCGAATGGATCAGGAATGAAGCGTAGCGTGGTCAGGTCGGCGCGGTTCAGATAACCGCGCGCCAGACCGGCGCGACCGACGTACAGCTCACCGATGCAACCCTTGGCCACCGGGTTCAGATCGCCGTCGAGCAAGTACCACGACAGGTCCGGAATCGGCTCGCCGATCGGGCTGCTGGCGTCACGCTGCAAATCGGCCATCGACAACGGCCGGTAGGTCACGTGCACGGTGGTTTCAGTGATGCCGTACATGTTGATCAGTTGCGGTGCCTGATCGCCGAAACGCTCGAACCATGGACGCAGGCTTTTCACTTCCAGCGCCTCACCGCCGAACACCACGTAACGCAGCGCCAGTTGTTGCGCGGCGTGTTCCGGGGCGCAGGCGACCTGCATCAGTTGCTTGAACGCCGAGGGTGTCTGGTTGAGCACGGTGATGCCTTCGCGACACAGCAAAGCGAAGAAATCTTCCGGCGCACGGCTGACCTCGTAAGGCACTACCACCAGTTTGCCGCCGTACAGCAGCGCGCCGAAAATCTCCCACACGGAGAAGTCGAACGCGTAGGAATGGAACAGGCTCCAGACATCCTGCGCGCCGAAATCGAACCACGCCGCAGTGGCTTCGAACAGGCGCAGCACGTTGCGGTGCGCGAGCAAGGTGCCCTTGGGCTGACCGGTCGAACCGGAGGTGTAGATCACATACGCGAGGTTGTCCGCGCTCATCTGCACCTGCGGGTTGCAGTCGCTGTAGCCTTCGAGGTCTTCACGAGCCTGATCGAGCATCAGGCTGCGCACCGAGTCCGGTACGGGCAGTCGGCCGAGCAGATGGCTTTGGCTCAACAGCAGGCCGATGCCGCTGTCGCCGATCATGTAGCTCAGACGCTCTTCCGGGTAGCTTGGGTCGAGCGGCACATACGCACCGCCAGCCTTGAGAATCGCCAGCAAACCGACCAGCATGTCGAGGCTGCGCTCCACCGCCAGACCCACGCGCACGTCCGGGCCGACGCCGCTGGCAATCAGCTTGTGCGCCAACTGGTTGGCACGGCTGTTGAGTTCACCGTAGCTCAAGGATTGCTCGGCATACGTCACGGCCACCGCTTGCGGTGCGCGGGCGGCCTGGGCTTCGATCAAGTGATGCAGGCACTGCTCGTTAGGGAAATCGGCCACAGCCGGGTTCCATTGCAGCAGGGTTGCTGCGCGTTCGGCGGCGTCGTGCAGCGGCAGCTCAGCGATACGCTGGCCGCTGTCGGCGACGATGCCTTGCAGCAGATTCGTCCAGTGTTGCGACAGGCGCTCGATGGTCTCGACGTCGAACAGGTCGGTGGCGTAAGTCAGCTCGGCCCAGACGTTGTCGGTCGATTCAAAGGTGTTCAGGGTCAAATCGAACTGCGCGGTGTTCGACGCCCACGGCAAGCCTTCGATCTGCAGTTGCGGCAGGCGTGTCGCGCCCTGCGCCTGACGCGCCTGGCTCTGGTGGTTGTGCATCACCTGGAACAGCGGGCTGTGGCTGAGGCTGCGTTCCGGTTGCAGTGCGTCGACCAGTTGCTCGAACGGCAGATCCTGATGGGCCTGAGCGCCGAGCACGGTGTTCTTCACTTGCTGCAACAGGCTGCGGAACGTCTGCTGGCTGTCGAATTCGGTTTTGAGTACCTGGGTGTTGACGAAGAAGCCGATCAGCCCTTCCGTCTCGACCCGGTTGCGGTTGGCTACCGGCACACCGACGCGGATGTCGGCCTGACCGCTGTAACGGTGCAGCAAGGTCTGGAACGAAGCCAGCAACAGCGCGAACAGGGTGACGTTTTCACGTTGCGCGACTTGCTTGAGGGCAGTGGCCAGTTCGAGGCTCAGGGGGATGTCGCGACGCGCGCCGCGATAGCTTTGCTCGGCCGGGCGCGGACGGTCGGTCGGCAGTTCCAGCAGCGGTTGATCGCCATCGCCGAGTTGCGCGGTCCAGTAATTCAGCTGACGTTCGCGCTCACCGGCGTCCATCCACTGTTTCTGCCACACGGCGTAGTCGGCGTATTGCACCGGCAACGCCGGCAATTGCGCAGTCTGGCCCTGGCTGTACGCGGCATAGAGCGCCACCAGTTCATCGACCATGATGTTCATCGACCAACCGTCAGAGACGATGTGGTGCAAGGTGATCACCAGCGCATGGTCATCAGCAGCGAGACGCAGCAGTTTGACCCGCAGCAGCGGGCCTTGCTGCAGGTTGAACAGGTGCAGGGTTTCTGCGGCGACCAGCGCTCGCAGCGCCGCGTCGTCGAGCCCCGCCACGTCCTGCACTTGCAGATCCAGCGTGCCATGCGCCTGAATCACTTGCAGGGTCTGGCCCTGCTGTTCGACGAAGCAGGTGCGCAAGGATTCGTGGCGCTCGATCAGCGCATTGAAGCTTTGCTGCAATGCCGGCAGATTCAGCTCACCGCGCAGACGCAGCGCAGCCGGAACGTGATAGGCGGTGCTGGTCGGTTCCAGCTGCCAGAGGAACCACTGACGCTCCTGCGCATAGGAAAGCGCCAGCGGTTGCAGGCGTGGCAAGGCAACAATCGGCGGTTCCTGAGTCGCCTGATCGACACCCAAAGCAGCAACGAAATCTTCCAGCGTGCTGTTCTCGAACAGCGTGCGCAGCGGCACCTGAACGTTCAGGGCCTGACGCACACGGGAGACCACTTGCGTCACCAGCAAGGAATGGCCGCCGAGTTCGAAGAAGTTGTCACTGAGGCCGACACGCTCAAGCTTGAGCACCGCTTGCCAGATCTCGGCGACGGCATGTTGAGTCGCGGTTTTTGGCGCGCTGTAAGTCGATTGCAACTGGCTGGCATCTGGCGCCGGCAAGGCTTTGCGGTCGACTTTGCCGTTGGGGGTCAGCGGCAGTTGCGCGAGGAACAGCAGGTGCGCCGGCACCATGTATTCCGGCAGCTCGGCCTTGAGGCTGGCTTTCAATTCAGCGCGCAGTTCGACTTCATCAACAGCGCTGGAGGATGGCACCACATAGCCGACCAGTTGCGGTCCAGTCGGGCCGTCCTGCGCGACCACCACGGTTTCGCGCACGCTGTCGCGCGCGAGCAAACGCGCTTCGATCTCGCCCAGCTCGATTCGGAAACCACGGATTTTGACTTGATGGTCGATGCGCCCGATGTACTCGATCACGCCTTCTGCGCGATAACGGGTCAGGTCGCCGGTGCGGTACAGACGCGCACCGTTTGCCGAAAACGGATCCGGCACAAAACGTTCGGCGGTCAGGCTCGGGCGCTGGAAATAACCGCGCGCCAGACCGTCACCGCCAATCAGCAATTCACCGGGTGCGCCGAGCGGATTGAGCTCAAGGTCGCTGCCGAGGATGTACAGCGCAGTGTTGTCGATCGGCGTACCGAGAAACGGGCGGCTGTTGTCCGCACTCAGTGCGTGTTGCGCCGACCAGATCGTGGTTTCGGTCGGGCCATACAGGTTCCACACGCTCGGCGTCAGCGCCAGCATGCGCTGGGCCAGTTCCTGCGGCAGCGCTTCACCGCCACAGAGGAATGTGCGGCCCTTGAGAATCGCTGCGTGTTCGTTGTCGAGCAGCATGCGCCAGGTCGATGGCGTGGCTTGCAGGACGCTGACGGCATGACGCTCGATCAGTTCGAGCACCGCTTGCGGATCCTGATGCACATCCTTGCCGGTCAGCACCACACAGGCGCCAGCCAGCAATGGGCCATAGATTTCCAGGCCAAAAATATCGAACGAGAACGTGGTCAGCGACAGCATGCGATCCGCAGCGGCAATCCCCGGCTGGTTGATCATGCTCGCGACAAAGTTGCTCAGCGCCGCGTGGCGCACCATCACGCCTTTCGGTTTGCCGGTAGAGCCGGAGGTGTAGATCGTGTAGGCCAGATGCTCGCCATTGACGGCCACGTCCGGTGCGGTCTGTGGATAAGCCGCCAGCCAGGCAGCTGGCTGATCGAGCAACAGGATTTGCACACCCGCCGGGATCGGCAACTGCGCTTGCAAATGCGTTTGGGTCAGCAGCAATTGCAGACCGCTGTCTTCGATCATGTAGGCCAGGCGATCCTCGGGATACGCCGGGTCCAGCGGCACATAAGCGCCGCCGGCCTTGAGGATCGCCAACAGGCCGACGATCATCTCAACGCTGCGCTCGACCGCGATGCCGACCAGCTGATCCGGGCCGACGCCGGCCTCGATCAGGTGATGCGCCAGTTGATTGGCCCGGGCATCCAGTTCGCCATACGTCAGTACGTCGTCGCCGATGATCAGTGCCGTGGCCTGCGGGTTTTGCTGCGCTTGCAGGGCAAAGTCCTGCTGCACGCACTCGGCCTGCGCGCAGCGGTCAGCCACGCGGAACCAGTCCTGCAACAGAACGCCGTGCTCGGCACTTTCCAGCAAGGGCAACTCGCCAACCCGTTGAGTCGGTGCGGCCACAATTCCTTGCAACAGGTTTTGCCAATGACGCGCCAGACGCTCGACCGTTTCCGGCTTGAACAGATCGGTGGCGTAGGTCAGCTCGGCGGCGAAACCGTCATTCGATTCATAGGTATTGAGGGTTAGGTCGAATTGCGCGGTGCGTCCTTCCCACTGCACATCCTCGACGCTCAGTTGCGGCAGTTGCACCGCGCCACGCCCCTGATCACGGCTGGTCTGGTGGTTGAACATCACCTGGAACACCGGGCTGTGGCTCAGGCTGCGTTCCGGTTGCAGCGCTTCGATCAACTGCTCGAACGGCAGATCCTGATGCGCCTGGGCGGCCATCGCCGCCTGCTTGACCTGGGCCAGCAATTGGTTGAACGGCAGTTGCCCATGCACTTCGGCATTCAAGACTTGAGTGTTGACGAAGAAGCCGATCAGGCCCTCGGTCTCGACCCGGTTACGGTTGGCCGTGGGCACGCCGACACGAATCTGCGCCTGGCCGCTGTAGCGATGCAGCAACGCCTGAAACGACGCCAGCAACAGCATGAACAGGCTCGCGCCTTCGCGCTGGGCCAGTTGCTTGAGCGCATCGCCGAGGGCCGCCGGCAGGTCCAGTTGCAGGCGTGCACCGCGCAAACTTTGCACTGCCGGACGCGGGAAATCGATCGGCAGTTCCAGCACCGGCTGCTCGCCGTCCAGTGTCTTGATCCAGTAAGCCAGTTGTCGCTCACGCTCGCCCGCTTCCAGCCAATGGCGCTGCCAGATCGCATAGTCGGCGTATTGCACCTCCAGTTCCGGCAGGCTCAACGGCTGCCCGGCGCTGTCGGCGGCGTAATGCTGGATCAGCTCTTTGACCAGCACTTTGATCGACCAGCCATCGGCGATGATGTGGTGCTGGATCAACACCAGCACATGATCGTCATCAGCGACCTTGAGCAATGCCACGCGCAGCAGCGGACCCTGTTGCAGATTGAACGGGCGCGCGGTTTCGCTTTCGACAAACGCCTTGATCGCCGCCTCTTCGCCAGCGCTGTCGAGGCCTGCCGGCAGCGGTGTCAGGGTGATGCTCAGTGGCAATTGCGGGTGAATCACTTGGCAGAAGGTTTCGCCGTGCTCGGCAAACGTGGTGCGCAAACTTTCGTGGCGCGCGGCCACGGCATTGAAGCTGCGTTCCAGCGCCGCCACGTCCAGCTGGCCCTTGAGGCGCAAGGCGCTGGGGATGTGATACGCGGTGCTGTGCGGGTCCATTTGCCAGAGGAACAGTTGGCGTTCCTGAGCGTACGACAGAGGAATGGCGGCAAACCCGGAACGTGTTTCCGGGATCGGCAGGTTGGCCGGAGAGACGCCCTCTTCGAGCATCTTTTCCAGGTACAGCTTACGTTTGTCCAGCGGCAGAGTGATAAAGCGCTTGGCTACCCTCAAAGCAACACTCTTGTCCATCAGACTTCCTCCATATCGTCAAGCAGGGCTTCCAGCTTGCTCAGTTTCTGTTCGTTGATTGCCCCGCCTCCTGTATCGAGTCGAGCGACAAAGTCGCTCAGGACGGGGTGCTGGAATAACAGTTGCGGGGTCAGCGTCAGGCCCAGTTCGAGGGCGATGCGCGACACCACGTTGACCGCCAGCAGCGAGTGCCCGCCCAGTTCGAAGAAGTGATCGTTCAGACCAATGCGTTCAACCTCGAGCACTTGCTGCCAGATCGCCGCGACCTGCTGCTCAAGCTCACTCTGCGGCGCGACGTACGCGGCCTGCATCTGGCTGGCATCCACCGCAGGCAGGGCCTTGCGGTCGAGTTTGCCGTTGGGGGTCAGTGGCAACTGCTCAAGGAACAGCAGGTGCGCGGGAATCATGTAGTCAGGTAACGAAGACTTGAGGCCAGTCTTTAGTCCGTCGCGCAGTTGCCGCTGCGCTTCGCCGTCATGCATGTCCAGCTGCGGGGCGACCACATAGGCCACCAGTTGCGCACCGGTTTCGCTTTCGATGGCCAGCACCGCTGCTTCGCTGACGTCCTGTTGAGCGAGCAATCGCGCCTCGATTTCCCCCAGTTCGATGCGGAATCCACGAATTTTCACCTGATGGTCGATGCGGCCCATGTACTCCAGTTCGCCCTCTTCGCGTTCACGAATCAGGTCGCCGGTGCGGTACATGCGCTCGCCATTGCCGACGAACGGGTTCGGTACAAAGCGCTCGGCGGTCATCGCCGCACGCCCCAGATAACCGCGGGTGATGCCGGCGCCGGACAGGTACAGCTCGGCCGAAACCCCATGCGGCACCGCTTGCAGATCGGCGTCGAGCAAATGGCTGGCGCTGTGATCGAGCGCACGACCGATGCGCGGCTGACCGCCGGCGATACGGCGGGTCCAGGTCGAATAGGTGGTGTCTTCCGACGGGCCGTAAAGGTCGTAGACGTGCTCGACTGTCGGCTGCTGATACAACGCGTCGACCAGCCCTTGTTTGAGCGGCTCACCCGCGAGATTGATGATGCGCACGCTCGCGGGAATCTGCCCGGCGCGTTGCAGCGCAGCGATGGCCGACGGCACGGTGTTGATCAAGCGAACCTGATCGCGAGCTGGCAGGGTCGGTAGTTCCAGTGCATTGCGCGCGATGATCAGCGATCCGCCATTGGCCAGCGTGACGAACAGCTCCCACACCGACAGGTCGAAGCACACCGAAGTCGAGGCCAGCACGCCTTGAATATCGTCGCGGCTGTAAACCTTCGCCGACCAGTCGATCAGCGCGATGACGTTGCGGTGAGCAATCGCCACGCCTTTCGGCTTGCCGGTGGAACCGGAGGTGTAGATCACGTAGGCGAGGTTGTCCGGCTGCACCGACGTTTGCGGGGCGACACCTGAATAACCGGTCAGCGAAACCTGATCCATCAGCAGCACTTGGGTATCGCCCGGCACGCTCAGCGTCGCAGCGACCGCTTGCTCGGTGAGCAACACCCGCGCACGGCTGTCCTCGAGCATGTAGGCAACGCGATCAGCCGGGTAATCCGGATCCAGCGGCACATACGCGCCGCCGGATTTGAGCACCGCCAGCAAGGCAATCAGCAGCTGTTCGGAACGCGGCATCGCCACACCCACGCGCACTTCCGGGCCGACACCCAACTCGATCAGCTTGTGCGCCAGACGGTTGGCTTGCGCATCGAGTTCGGCGTAGGTCAGTCGCGTATCGGCGAAGGTCACCGCCAGCGCATCCGGCGTGGCCGCCACTTGGCGGGCAATGCCTTGATGAATGCACAGTTCGGTGACGAAGTCGGGCTCGACGTTCGTGACGTTGTCGATCAAGCTCAAGTCGCTCAGCGAGCCTTCACCCGCTTCGGCCATCTGCCCGAGCAGACGCTGCAGGCTTTCACCCAACTGCGTGACACTCGCCGCCGCAAAACTGTCGCGCTGATAGCTGAAATGCACCGACAGTTGCGCACCCATGCTCACCAGCAGCGTCAGCGGATAGTTGGTCTGTTCCTGATTGACCACCGCACCGAAGCGCAATCCCTGCGGCGCGCCCCGTTCAAGCGCTTCGCCAATCGGATAGTTCTCGAACACCATCAGGCTGTCGAACAGTGCGTCACCGCCCTGCCCGGCCCAGCGCTGAATGTCCGCCAGCGGCGTGTGTTCGAACTCGCGCGAAGCGAGGTTCTGCGCCTGCACGGCTTGCAGCCAACTGGCCAGACTCTGCTGCGCTTGCGGCGCGGCCACCACTGGCAAGGTGTTGATGAACAGACCGATCTGTTCTTCGGCTCCCGGCAGATCCGCCGGACGCCCGGCCACGGTCGCACCGAACGCCACACAGTCTTTGCCGGTGTAACGCTGCAACAGCAACAGCCACGCAGCTTGCACCAGCGTGTTGACGGTGACTTTCGAAGCACGGGCAAATTCACCGAGACGCACGCTCAGATCAGCCTCCAGTACTTGGTAATGGTCGCCATAACCGACACTTGGCAAGGCGTCGATTGGCCGCGCGATGGCGTTGGCCAGACGCGTCGGCTCTTGCAGGTGGTCCAGCGTTGCCAGCCAGTAATTCTCGGCAGCCGCCGCATCCTGACGCTGCAGCCAGCCGATGTAGTCGCGATAGCGACCCGCCGGACGCGGCACCGCTTCGCCGCGATAATGCTGCAGCACTTCGCCGAGCAACTGCGCGCTGCTCCAGCCATCCATCAGGATGTGATGGTTGGTGTAGATCAGGTGATGACGGTCGGTCGCCGTGCGCACCAGCACCAGACGCAGCAACGGCGCACAGGTCAGGTCCAAGCCCAGGGCGCGCTCCTCGTCAGCGAGGGTTTGCAACGCCGAATCCAGATTAGCCTTGCCATTCCAGTCGAGCACGCTGAACGGCACCTCGACCTGGCGTTGCACCACTTGCACCGGCTGCGGCAGGTCACCCTGCCAGAAGAACCCGGTACGCAGAATGTCGTGGGCATCCACCACCGCTTGCCACGCGGCGTGGAAGCGCTGCGGCTCGACGCCCTCAACGTCCAGACGCATCTGGTTGATGTAGTCGCCATTGCCATGTTCGAGCAAGGTGTGGAACAGCATGCCCTGCTGCATCGGCGACAGCGGGTAGATGTCATCGATGCCTTGCGGCTCCAGCACCAGCGCATCCAGTTGCGGCTGCGACAGTTGCGCCAGCGGGAAGTCCGACGGCGTCACGCCACGGTTGCCGCTGTCGCAGCAATGGCCGATCAGCGCGGTCAGTTCCTGCATGTAGTCATCGGCCAGGCGCTGGATGGTCGCGGCGTTGAACATGGCGCCGCTGTAGGTCCAGCTCAGGTCCAGCTCGCCGCCGAAGACTTTGCCGTTCAGCGCCAGCGGATTGCCCAGCGGCCCTTGCATATTGACTTCGGCACCGCCGGCTTCGCTGGTCGGTACGAACAAGGCCTCGTCGGCCGCGTCGAAGCTGCCGTCGAACTGGCCCAGATAGTTGAAAGTCAGGCGCGGTGCCGGCAAGGCCTGCAGGGTTTCGCGCGCCTGTTCATCACCCAGATGCGCCAGCGCACCGAAGCCGATGCCTTTGTGCGGAATGGCCCGCAGTTGCTCCTTCACTTGTTTGAGCGATGCGCCCAACTCGGCGACCGGCGACAGACGCGCCGGGAACACACTGGTGAACCAACCGACCGTGCGGGTCAGGTCGATGTTGTCGAAGAGATCTTCACGACCGTGGCCCTCGAGCAAGACCAGCGCGTTATCAGCACCGGTCCAGCGCACCATCACTCGCGCCAGTGCGGTCAGGAGCAGATCGTTGACCTGTGTGCGATAGGCCTGTGGCGCATCCTGCAAGAGTTGACGGGTCAGGGCTTTGTCCAGTTTGCTGCGGATCGTCAGCGCCTGATCGTGTTGCTGCCCGCCGTGCGGATGGTCGTAAGGCAAGGCGGCCGAAGCGCCTTGCAACTGCTGCTGCCAGAAGCGCAGTTCAGCCTGCAACGCAGGGCTTGCCGCATAATCCTGCAACGCTGCCGCCCAGGCTTTGACTGCGCTGGTCTTGGCCGGCAATTGCACGGATGCACCGGCACTGAGCTGGCGATAAGCGTTTTGCAGGTCTTCGAACAGGATCCGCCACGACACGCCATCGACCACCAGGTGATGAACGATCAGCAACAGGCGTTGCGTACCGTCAGCCAGATTCGCCAACACCGCGCGAATCAGCGAGCCACCGCTCAGTTGCAGGCTACGTTGCGCCTTGTCGCCCAGCGCTTCCAGGGCTGCAAGGTCAGCGACCTCGACTTGCCACAGAATGGTCTCACCCGCTTGCGTTACCACATCACGGTATTGCGCGGCCCAACCATCAGCCTGCTCGACAAAGTCCAGACGCAAGCTGTCGTGATGCAGCACCAAGGCATCGAGTGCTTGTTCCAGCAATTGCGCATTCAGCGCCTGCGTCGGCTTGAGCATCACCGACTGGTTCCAGTGATGACGGTCGGGAATCGCCTGCGCGAAGAACTCCTGATGGATCGGCAACAGCGCTGTGCTACCGGCGACCGGTTGCTGATCGATCAATTGCAACGCTTCACCGGTCTGCGCGACCACGGCCAGCGCTGCAATGGTCTGGTGCTGGAACAGGTCTTTCGGTGTGAAGCGAATCCCGGCCTGCCGCGCACGGCTGACCACTTGAATCGAAATGATCGAATCGCCGCCCAGCTCGAAGAAGTTGTCGCTGATGCCCACTTGCTCAAGCTTGAGCACGTCTTGCCAGATCGCCGCCAGTTGCTGTTCCAGCGGCGTGTGCGGTGCAAGGTAAGCCTGCTGCAGCTGGCTGACGTCCGGTTTCGGCAGGTTCTTGCGATCGAGTTTGCCGTTCGGCGTCAGCGGCATGCGCTCCAGACGCAAGACATACGCCGGCACCATGTGCCCCGGCAACGTCGCCTTGAGTTGCGCACGCAGATCGTCGGTGAAGTCGGCACGACTGGAATCGCCCACCACATAGGCCACCAGACGCTTGCCACTGCCGGCGCTGCCTTCCTGCGCGACGACCACCGCTTCGCGCACGCCGTCGAGGGCTTGCAGGGCCGCTTCGACTTCGCCCAACTCGATACGGAAACCGCGAATTTTCACCTGATTGTCAATGCGATCCAGATAGTCGAACGTGCCATCGACACGCTGACGCACCAGGTCGCCTGTGCGATAAAGCAAGCCGCCGGTGGTGCTGAACGGGTCGGCGACGAAGCGCTCGGCAGTCAGCCCCGGACGGTTCAGATAACCCCGCGCCAGCCCCGTGCCACCGAGGTACAACTCACCGGCCATGCCTTGCGGCAGCAGGTTCAGATCGGCGTCGAGCACGTAGGCGCTGCGGTCACCGATACGGCTGCCGATTGGCGCGTACGCGGCGCCACACGGCACTTCGCGACCGGCCTTCCAGATCAGTGGAGTGACCACGGTTTCGGTCGGACCGTAGCCGTTGATGATGTAGTCCGGATCGAGCGCGCGTTTGACCCGCTCAAAACTCGCGTTCGGCACCGCGTCACCGCCGAAGCAATAGATACGCACCTTCGGCGGATTGCCGACGCGCTCGGCGTGTTCGGCCAATTGTTGCAGGTACACCGGCGGGAATGCGACCACGGTCACGCCGTGTTCGATCATCGCGTTGTAGGTCTGCTCCGGCGTCCACAGCGTGTCGTCGCGAATCAGCAGCGACGCACCGTGAGTCAGGCTGGTCAGCCAGCGTTCGTGGGCACCATCGAAGGCGAACGACATGAAGTGGAATTCGCAGTCACTGTCGCGCATTTCATAACGCTGACCGATGGCCTGGCAATGCATGGCCAACGGACCGTGGGCGACGCTGACGCCTTTCGGATTGCCGGTGGAACCGGAGGTATAAATCACGTAGGCGAGGTTGTGCGGATCGAGCTGCACGAGCGGTACCTTGATCGGCAACTCGCGCAAATCGAGACGATCCAGTTCCAGCAGCGGCACCGATTCGTCGACCGGTAATTGCGCCGACACCGACGAGTCGCTGATCAGCAGCGCCAGCCCGGAATCTTCGATCAGATAGGCCAGGCGTTCGCGCGGATAGCTGGTGTCCAGCGGCACATAAGCACCGCCAGCCTTGAGCACCGCCAGCAGCGCGACGATCACCGACTCACTGCGCGGCAGCGCTACACCGACGCGGGTTTCTGCGCCGACGCCACGGGCGATCAGTGCGTGCGCCAGTTGATTGGCACGCTGGTCGATCTCGCCGTAGCTGAAATGCTCACCGTTGAAGATCACCGCCGTGCGCTGCGGATTTTGCGCAGCCAACGCGGCAATACGCTGATGTACGCCGATGTCCACCGGGTACGGCTGCGGATGGTTTTCGGCTTGCTGGCGGGCCTGCTCTTGAGCATCGGCCAAGGCGATTTCACCGAGGTTGCGTTCGGCGGACACGGCGAACTGCTCAAGCAATTGCAACAGGTGCGCACTGATACCGGCGATGACATCGCTGGCGAACTGGCCGCGATCGAAACTGTAGTGCAACGCCAACTGCTGACCGAGGGTGACCGCCACGCTCAGCGCGTAATGGGTTTGCTCGAGATTGCCGACATCACCGAATGTCAGCCCTTGCCCGGCCTGACTCAGCGCCTGGGCAATCGGGTAGTTTTCGAACACCAGAATGTTGTCGAACAGTGCTTCACCGCCCTGCCCGGCCCAACGCTGGATGTCCGCCAGCGGCGTGTGTTCGAAGTCGCGCAGGCTGAGGTTTTGCGCCTGTACCGCTTGCAGCCAGCTGCCAACGCTTTGATCCGGACGCGGCGCGCCAATCACCGGCAAGGTGTTGATGAACAGGCCGACCTGCTGCTCGATGCCCGGCAGATCCGCCGGACGCCCGGCCACGGTCGCACCGAACGCCACGGCTTCGTGACCGGTGTAGCGTTGCAGCAACAGCAACCATGCCGCTTGCACCAAGGTGTTGACGGTGACTTTTTGCTGGCGGGCAAAGGTTTCCAGCGCCTGGGTGCGTTGCACGTCCAGCGTCAGGAAGTGATCGCCGTGGCCGCTCTGCTTCTCGCCAGCGGTGGCTGCCCGGGCCAGTCGCGTCGGCTCTTGCAGGGCAGCTAATTGGCCGTTCCAGAAATCTTCACTCAGTTGGCCGTCCTGACGTTGCAGCCAGGCGATGTAATCGCGATAACGTCCGCCGCCCGTCACCGGCGTGCGACCGCTGTAGCGCTGCAAGACTTCGCCGAGCAACTGCGAGTTGCTCCAGCCGTCCATGAGGATGTGGTGATGGGTGTAAATCAAATGCCATTGCTCGGCGCCGGTCTGCACCAGCAGCAGTCGCAGCAGTGGCGCGCAGCTCAGATCAAAACCTTGCTGACGCTCGGCATCGGCCAACGCCGCGAGCGCTGCGGGCTGATCGTCGCGGTCGCGCCAGTCAAGAATGCTGAACGGCAGTTGCACCCGCTTGTGGACGATCTGCAGCGGCTGCGCCAGCTCACCCTGCCAGACGAACCCGCTGCGCAGAATGTCCTGCGCATCGACGGTGGCCTGCCACGCGGCGCGGAACCGCTCGGGATCGAGCCCCTCGACGTCGACGCGCAACTGGTTGATGTACTCACCCGCCGCTTGCTCGTAAAGGGTGTGGAACAGCAGGCCCTGTTGCATCGGCGACAGCGGATAGACATCGTCGAGTTGACCCGCCGGCACCGGCAGCGCATCCAGTTGTGCCTGGGTCACGCGCGCCAGCGGGAAGTCCGATGGCGTCGCTTGTGCGGCTTGCAACGTGCAGCAATGCTCGATCAGCGCGTGCAGTTCAATGGCGTACTGATCCACCAGTTTCTGCACGGTCGCACCGTCGAACATCTCGCGGCTGAAACCCCAGCTCATCGACAGTTCACCGCCATAGACCTGACCTTCCACGGTCAGCCAATTGGCCAGAGGCGCGGCCGGATCCTGCGCGACACCGCTGGTTTCAGCGGACGGCACGAACAACGCCGCGTCGTCGAACTGACGGTCGAACTGGCCGAGGTAGTTGAAGGTAATCCGTGGCGGCGCCAACTGCGCCAATTCGGCGCGCACCGATGGCGCCGCCAGATAACGCAGCACGCCGTAGCCCAGGCCTTTGTCCGGCACCGCGCGCAGTTGCTCTTTGATCGACTTGATCGAACCGTCGAGATCGTCGGCAGCGGTCAGCTTGACCGCGAACAGACTGGTGAACCAACCCACGGTGCGGGTCAGGTCAATGTCATCGAAGAGGTCTTCGCGACCATGCCCCTCTAGCTCGATCAACGTGCCCGGCTGCTGGCTCCAGCGGCTGATGGTGCGCGCCAATGCGGTCAGCAGCAAGTCATTGACTTGCGTGCGATACGCCGCCGGCGCCTGTTGCAGCAACTGACGGGTACGCTCGGCGTCGAGGCGCCATTCGATTTTCTCGCCGTGCAGGTTTTGCAGGCTGCCGCCAGGTCGCTCGCACGGTAGATCCTGTGCGCCCTGATGCTGGTTTTTCCAGTAATCCAGTTGTTCATCGAAGCGTGCAGCGGCGCTTTCGAGGCGAGCGGTCCAGCTCTGGAAGGCATTGGTCTTGGCCGGCAACTGAATGCCTCCGCCCGCCGAGCGCTGCTCGTAAGCTTGCTGCAAATCTTCCAGCAGCACGCGCCAGGAAACGCCGTCCACTGCCAAGTGGTGAATGATCAACGCCAGGCGCTGAGAGCCATCAGCCATCGTCACCAGCAGTGCGCGCAGCAGCTGACCCTTCTGCAGGTCGAGGCTGCGTTGGGCTGCGTTGCACAACGCCTGCAACTGTTCCGCCGACTCGGCATCACGCAACCACAGGTCAGCGCTGCCCACCAGCGGGCCATGGCTCTGCTGCCAGCCGTCGGCGCTTTCGCCAAAGCGCAGGCGCAAGGCGTCGTGATGATTGATCAGCTGAGTTAGTGCGGCATCGAGCCACTGCGCGTTCAAGGTGTCGCGCGGGGTCAGCAGCAGCGACTGGTTCCAGTGTTCACGCAGCGGCATCACACGACTGAAGAAATGCTGCTGGATCGGCCCGAGCACGGCAGCGCCGGTCACCGGCCCTTGATCCACCGAGGTCTGATTATCCAGCGTGGCGACCAGCGCAAGGCTGCGCACCGTTTGGTACTGGAACAGGTCACGCGGGCTGAGACGAATCCCGGCCTGTCGCGCACGGCTGACCACTTGAATCGAAATGATCGAATCGCCGCCCAGTTCGAAGAAGTTGTCTTCCAGACCGACGCGCTCAAGGCCGAGCACGTCTTCCCAGATCGCCGCCAAGGCTTTTTGCAGCGCATCCTGCGGCGCGACGAACGCTTGTTGCGGAGCGGCATCCGGTTGCGGCAAGGCTTTGCGATCGAGCTTGCCGTTGGCGGTAACCGGCAGTTTGGTCAGCGTCATCAGGTAGGTCGGCACCATGAATTCCGGCAGGCTGCCGAGCAGCCACGCCTTGACGTCCTGCTGCCACTGCTCGTCCGGCTGAGCCTGTTCCAGCACCAGGTATGCCACCAGGTGTTTGCCGCCCTGCACCAGCACCACCGCTTCGCGCACCAGCGGGTGCTGCATCAGACGGGTTTCAATTTCACCCAGCTCGATGCGCAGACCGCGCAGTTTCACTTGATGGTCGAGACGACCAAGGTATTCGATCACGCCGTCGGCACGCTGGCGCACACGGTCACCGGTACGGTACAGGCGCGCGCCGTCGTGGAACGGGCACGGCACAAAACGCTCGGCGGTCAGCGCCGGACGCTGGTGATAACTGCGCGCGAGACCGGCGCCGCCCAGGTACAGTTCGCCGGCCACGCCACTTGGCACCGGCAGCAATTCAGCATCAAGGACGTGGGTGCGCAGGTTGGCGATCGGCCGGCCGATGGGCACGCTGTCGGCGCCTTCGTCAACGCAGGTCCAGTGAGTTACGTCGATTGCCGCTTCGGTCGGGCCGTAGAGGTTGTAGAGGCCAGCGTTCGGCAGTTTGGCGAAGACTTGCAGTTGCGCATCCAGCGGCAATGCTTCACCGCTGCAGACGATGCGCTTGAGGCCCACGCAGCTTTCGACACCGGCCTCATGAATGAACGCCTGCAACATCGACGGCACAAAGTGCAACGTACTGATGCCGTGGCGGTTGATGATGTCGATCAGTTGCAGCGGATCGCGGTGCGCACCTGGCGCGGCAACCACCAGACGCGCGCCGGTCAGCAGCGGCCAGAAGAATTCCCAGGCCGAAACGTCAAAGCTGAACGGGGTTTTCTGCAACACCGAATCGCTGGCGTCGATCGCGTACGCTTCCTGCATCCAGCACAAGCGGTTGACCAGCGCCGCGTGGCTGTTGCCGGCGCCTTTCGGTTTGCCGGTGGAACCCGAGGTGTAAATCACATAGGCCAGGTTCAGCGGATCGATGCTGACGTTCGGACGGCTATCGCTGCAGCGGTCGAGCAGGCCCGTCTGATCCAGCGTGATGACCTGCACGCCGTCAGTCGGCAGCGATGCCAGCAAAGCATCCTGGGTCAGCAGCAAGGTGATGCCGCTGTCCTCGATCATGTACGCCAGACGCTCCTGCGGGTACTCCGGATCCAGTGGCACATAAGCGCCGCCAGCCTTGAGAATCGCCAGCAGCGCGACAACCATTTCCACCGAACGCAGGGCACAAACGCCGACCAGACTGTCGGCCCGCACGCCTTGTTCACCCAGCAAATGCGCGAGGCGGTTGGCCCGCGCATCCAGTTCGGCGTAGCTCAGCGTCTGCTCACCGAACAGCAGCGCCGGCGCATTCGGCGTGCGCGCAACCTGCGCTTCGATCAGTTGGTGTATCGGGGTTTGCGTCGGATAAACCGCGTGAACGTTGTTCCAGTCATGCACCAGCGTGTGCTGCTCATCGGCCTCCAGCAGCGGCAGTTCGCCGATGCGTTGCGACGGATCGGCGACCATGGCCTTGAGCAAGCGCAGCCAGTGGCGCGCCATGCGCTCGATGGTCGCAGGCTCGAACAAGTCGCTGGCGTACGTCAGCGCCGCATGCAGCTTGCCGCCCTTCTCGTAGGTATCGAGGGTCAGATCGAACTGGGTGGTACGGCTCTGCCAGTCAAGACTGTTCAACAGTAGACCGGAGGCCGTGCTGATGCTGGCGATGTCCGCCACTTGCGGCTGGTGGTTGTACATCACCTGGAACAGCGGCGTGTGACTGAGGCTGCGTTCCAGCTTCAGCGCCTCGACCAGTTGCTCGAACGGCAGATCCTGATGCGCCTGAGCACCGAGCGCGGTGTCCTTGACGGACCGCAGCAGATCGTCAATGCGGGTCTGCCCGTCCAGTTGGGTACGCAGCACTTGAGTGTTGACGAAGAAGCCGATCAGCCCTTCGATTTCGCCACGGTTGCGGTTGGCAATCGGCACGCCGACACGGATGTCGGTCTGGCCGGTGTAGCGATGCAGCAGCGCGTTGAAAGCACCGAGCAAGAGCATGAACAACGTGACTTGATGCTGCTGCGCGGTGTTGCGCAGTTGCTCGGCCAGTTGTTCATCGACAGCGAATTCATAGCGAGTGCCGCGATAGCTCGGCATCGCCGGACGCGAATGATCCAGCGGCAGCTCCAGCACCGGGTGTTCGTCACCCAGTTGCGCCTGCCAGTAATCGAGTTGGCGCGCCTGTTCGCCCGCTTCGAGCCAGCGGCGTTGCCACAAGGCGTAGTCGCTGTACTGGATCGGCAGCGCGGCCAGTTGCGGTGGCTGACCGGCATCGAACGCGTCGTAGCAACGGATGAACTCGTCGATCAATACGTTCATCGACCAGCCATCGGAAACGATGTGGTGCAGGGTCAGCAGCAACACATGCTCCTGATCGGCGAGTTTGAGCAACGTCACCCGCAGCAGCGGACCCACGGCCAGGTCGAATGGCAACACCGACTGTTGTTCGGCGGCCTGCACCACAGCCTGCTCTCGCTCGCTGGCCGGCAGTGCGCTGAAGTCTTCATGACGGATCACCAACGGCGCGCTGGCCGGCACTTGCGACAGACTGTCATCGGCCTGGCGCTGGAACACCGTACGCAGGGTTTCGTGGCGCTCGACCAGGCTGGCGAAGGCTTGCTCCAGCGCGGCAAGGTTGAGATGACCGCTCAGGCGCACCGCGCCCGGCAGGTTGTAGGCACCCCCCTGGGGATCCAGCTGCCAGAGAAACCACATGCGTTGCTGTGCGTAAGACAGCGCCTGCCGATCCTCGGCCTCGACGCCGGTCGGAATCGGAAACCGGGAAAAATCCACCCCTTCCCTCTGCAGGGCAGCGAGGAACATCTGGCGCTTTTCCAGGGGCAACCCGATAAACCGGCGAGCGAGTTTCAAGGAGTCTTCAGCATTCATTTCTTAGCATCCGGATCAGTAGGCAGGAAGCACAAAGGCACGTCGTCCCTATAAAACGAATGCAGACCGGAAAAATTAGCGAATGAGAAGAACTGTCAGGCGGGAGGCAGAGCGGGGATTTCTCGGGCACGACAAATCAAAGGTGGGAGCGAGCCTGCTCGCGAAAGCGGTATGTCAGGCAATGAAAATGCTGACTGTTGCGACGCTTTCGCGAGCAGGCTCGCTCCCACAGGTTATAAGGTGTTCAGGCAGTCGCGGCCATGGCGTGGCGGCGATGATGCACATCGAGCTGATCCTTGATCACCTTCAATACCTTCGCTTCATGCTCATGAATAAAGAAGTGCCCACCCGCGAGCATGTCCACCGAGAAGCTGCCACGGGTTTCCTTGCTCCAGCCGATCAATTGCTCGGTGGTGGCGCGATCTGCCTTGCCGCCGAGCACATGCACCGGGCAGTTGAGCAGCGGTCGCGCCAGCGGCTCGAACTTGCCGCACAACAGGAAATCCGCGCGCAGGATCGGCAAGGTCAAGCTCATCAGCTCTTCGTTGGCCAGCACTTCCTCGCTGGTGCCATTGAGCGTGCGCAGTTGTTCGATCAACTCGGCGTCGGTCTTGGGCTCGGCAAAGCCGCGATCGTAATCGGCACGCAGGGTCGGCGCCGCCGTGCCGGAAGCGAACATCGCCACCGGTTCCGGGCAACCCAGCGCACGCAGGGCGTGCGCCATTTCGCAGGCCAGCAACGCGCCAAGGCTGTGGCCGAACAGTGCATAAGGGACTTTGAGTGTCGGGCGCAGCTCCTTGGCCAGTTGCATCGCCAATGCACGCATGTCGGTATGCAGTGGCTCGCCGAAACGTGCACCACGTCCCGGCAGCTCAACCGGTTGCAACTGCAACCACTGCGGCAGTTTCGGCCGCCAGCGGCTGTAGACCATGGCACTGGCGCCGGAATACGGCAGGCACAGCAGGGTCAGCTTGGTCACCACGCTTTCCTCGAAAAATTCACTTGTAGAGAGAAACGGATCCCGTGGCGGTTAAATTAGTCGTCGACCGGTAAATTCCCCCCGCAGGTGCTCGTTAACTGTTCAGGCCAAAACCAATAACGAGGATTCACCGTGGACCTGCAGAGCATCCTGGGCAAGCTGTTCGCCAATGCCGGTGCCGTCGGCATCGAAGGCGTTTTTCAATTCGTGTTTGGTCCGCAGCAGGCCTACTGGTCCGAGGTCAAGGCCAGCAGCCGCACCGAGCCCGGACGCCACGCCAGCCCGGACGTGACCATTGAAGTCGCCGAGCGCGATTTCCTCGGGATCATGAGCGGCATGGCCAACGTCGAAGAGCTGTTCGCCAGCGGGCGCCTGAAAATCGGCGGCAACATGGGCCTGGCAACGATGCTGCCGCAGATTATCGAACATGCGATGCACGGTGGCGCCGTGGCGGAAAAAGTCGACATGAACAAGCGCTACCCGACTCCGCCGCGCTTCAGCGAAAAACTCACTGCCAGCCTGCCGACCCAAAGCAGCGTCGAACGCCTTGCCCGCAGTGATCTGTCGGTCGCCGAATTCAACAGCCGCTACCTGCCCAATGGCATTCCGGTGGTGATCAGCAATGCGCTGCACGACTGGCCACTGTTCAAGCTCAGCCGCGAAGAATCGCTGGTGCATTTCGCCGAGCTGCAAGGCATCACTCGCCATGGCGACTACGTGAAGAAGACCTTCTCCACCGAACGTGATTTCCGCTCCACGTCGATGGCCGACTTCATCGCCTCGCTGGATCAACCGGCGGTCAAAGGTGCGAATGGCGAACCACCCGCCTACATGGGCAACAACATCCTGCCGGCGCAATTGATGCAGCAGATCAAGTACCCGCCCTACTTCGACACCTCGCTGTTTATTCCGCCGCGAATCTGGATCGGGCCGAAAGGCACGTTGACGCCGTTGCATCGTGACGACACCGACAACCTCTTCGCGCAGGTTTGGGGGCAGAAGACCTTCACCCTCGCCGCGCCGCATCACCGTGAAGCGCTGGGGACCTGGTCGACGGCGCCCAAGGGTGGTCTGGATGGCTGTGATTTCAACCCGGATGCGCCGGACTACGAGCGTTTTCCTGCCGCCCGCGACGTGACATTTCTGCGGGTGACGCTGGAGGCTGGGGATTTGCTGTTTTTGCCGGAGGGCTGGTTCCATCAGGTGGAATCGGTGTCGACATCACTGTCGGTGAATTTCTGGGTGAATTCGGGACGGGGCTGGTAAACAGTTGCCACCTCTACTTTGTAGGAGCTGTCGAGTGAAACGAGGCTGCGATCTTTTGACTTTAACGATCAAGATCAAAAGATCGCAGCGTGCCGCGACCCCTACTTGAGATGGCGGTAACTCTGGATTGCCGAGCCAAGCACCACGGCCCCCGCCACAATCGCCAGCCAGAAACCGCTGCGCGCACCGAAGGCGTCCACCAGCCAACCGGAGCCGGCGGCCCCGACAGCCACGCCGATACTCAAACCGGTCACCAGCCAGGTCAACCCTTCGGTGAGTTTGGCCGCTGGCACAATGCGTTCAATCAACGCCATCGCCACAATCAGCGTCGGCGAGAAGAACAGCCCCGCAACGAACACGGCCAGCGACAAGCCAAAAATATTGCTCGCCAGCAACAGCGGCAATGTCGTCACCGCCGTCGCCACGCCGCCGTACAGGAACAACTGCGGCAATGGCAATTTCGAGCGCATCGCACCGAAGGCGATGCCGGCCAGGCACGAACCGATCGCGTACACCGACAGCACGATGCTCGCGGCCGCCGGCTGCCCTTGCTGTTGGGCAAACGCAACGCTGACTACATCAATCACGCCGACAATAACGCCCATGGCGATCATCAGCGCCAGCAGTAATTGAACGTCGGTCGAAGCAATGATCGAGCCCTGATCTTCGGACGAGTGCGGATGCACCGGCGGTTCGGTGCTGCGCTGGGCGACAAACGCTGTCACGCCGATCGCCAGCGCCAGCAGCGCCGCCAGCGGTCCCGCCTCGGGAAACACCGCCACGCACAACCCCACCGACAATGGCGGGCCGACGATAAAGCACACTTCATCCAGCACCGACTCCAGCGCATAGGCCGTCTGCAATTGCGGCTGACCGCGATAGATCTCGGTCCAGCGCGCACGCACCATTGCCGACATGCTCGGCATGCACCCGGCCAGCGCGGCGAAGATGAACAGCGTCCAGTTTGGCGCTTGCAACCGCGTGCACAGCAGCAACATCAGCAGTGCGCCGCCGCCGATCAATGCCGACACCGGGAGAATTTTCCCCTGCCCGAAGCGGTCCACCAGTCGCGACACCTGCGGCGCGCAAAACGCCGTGGCCAGAGCAAACGTCGCCGCCACACCACCGGCCAACGCATAGCCGCCCTTCAACTGCGAGAGCATGGTGATCACGCCGATACCGGTCATGGAGATCGGCATGCGCGCGATCATTCCGGCCAGGACAAAATTGCGTGCGCCGGGGGCGGTGAATAATTCGCGGTAGGGGTTTGCCATGGGTGCTGCCTCATCAGGGGCCGCCAAGTTGCCATAAGGCTTGCAGGTCGCAAAGCGCACAATTGTTGGTGGAATGTGAAGGTGCTCGACTACGGCCTGCGGTTCGACTCATGCGCTGACGACCGATGCCTGATACAGCCGAAATGGCCGTCAACCTCTCGAATCACAACGACCATTTGTCGAAAACCTGGCAGACCTGTCAGATCTGACAGGTGCCTTGTTCCGCCACACAAGTTTTCATTAATCCGTCGCTCAACTGCGCAGCGCTCCTGATGAACAGGCAACGTGCATGGGAACTATCTGGCAGCAAACATACTCGGGAGCCCTGCCATGGATGAACAGCTCATTCTCGTCTCACCCAAGGATCGCCAGACCGGCGTGGCCGCAAAAATGCAAGTGCATCACCAGGGCCTGCGCCATCGGGCGTTTTCCATTCTGCTGTTCGATCCGCAGGGCCGGCTGCTGATGCAGCAACGCGCGCTGGGCAAATATCATTCCGGCGGGTTATGGACCAACACCTGCTGCGGGCATCCTCGCGCGGGCGAACGGACGGCAGTCGCTGTCAACCGTCGACTGCAGGAAGAAATGGGCATGACCTGCAAGCTGCACAAAGTCGCCTCGATGCTCTACCACGAGCAAGTGTCCGATCAACTGATCGAGCATGAGTTCGATCATGTGTTTGCCGGTATCAGTCAGACCGATCCGGTGGCCAATCCTGATGAAGCCGAAAGCTGGGAGTGGCTGGCGCTACCGCAAATCGCGGAGCGCATCGAGCAGACGCCCAACGTCTTCACGGTCTGGTTTCGGCGGATGTTCGAGCAGTTCGGGATAGAGGGGGTGCGAGGCTGGTTCGAGGCAGTGCGCGCGCGCACCGCTTCACCATCATCGCCGCCGCGAAACGTTGTTCGTATGGATTCGCCCTGGGCCATCCCACCGTTGTACTGCCCTGCTCCCTTTCGGGTCGATGCTGCGCTGGCCGAGGCAGTGGATGAACAGCTCATGCCATGGATCGAGCAGGTCGGGATCTTTCCGGGCCAACTCGAAAAAGTCCGCGCGATGGGCTTTGGGCGCTTCGCCATGCTGTGTCATACCGACACGGAGGATCCGGACCGTGTGTTGCTGGCAGCGCAATGTGTTGCCGCGCTGTTCGCCGTCGATGATTACTACTGTGATGATGAAAGAACCGGGGCTGAACCCAAACTGGTCGGCCCGCGCCTGTCCGTCGCGCTGGCCGCGCTGGAACCGGTTTATTTGAGCGAACGGTTTCGCCCTGGTCTGGCACAGGCTTTGTGTGGCGATCCGGTATTGGTCGCACTGCAGGCCTATCTGGCGCGGGTGGAGGCCTTCGCGAGACCTGCACAGGTCGCACGCGTACGCCATGAAATCATCGCCATGTTCGTAACCATGACAGCCGAAGCCGCCTGGCGCATCGAAGGACTCACACCGGCGCTCTGGGAGTACCTCGCCCACCGCCAGGTCAACAGTTTCCTCCCATGCCTGTCGCTCGTCGACATTGTCGGTGACTATGAATTGCCCGCCAATGTCTACAGCGCACCGCAAGTGCGGCGGGTGACGACACTGGCTGCCAGCGCCACGATCATTGCCAACGACCTGTTTTCGGCGTTGAAGGAACAGCAGGCCGGCATTGGTGATTTCAATTTACCGTTGCTGCTGATGCGTGAGCAGCAATGCTCGCCGCAACAGGCCATGGCGCAAAGCGCCGCTATCCATGACGAGATCATGCATCTGTATGAAGCCGCAGAGCTGGCCGTCTTGCCGGGCGCATCGCCGCTGCTCAAACGCTATTTGCGAGGAATCAAGAGCTGGCTGGCGGGCAATGTCGAATGGCATCGCACCAGTGGCCGTTATCAGGTGTGAAGGTGTCGAACTTTTCATGATTACGGATGAACTCTCGTCGCCGCCTGTCAGTCAGCTAGATAAGTCCTCGACTCAAGGCGCGACCCTGCATGCAAATCTCCCTCACCGGACAAGTAGCCCTGATCACCGGCGCCAGCTCCGGCATCGGCCACGCTGCCGCCAAAGCCCTCGCCGCTGCCGGCGCCGCAGTGGTCATCAACTACAACCGTCAGGCCGAACCGGCCGAAGCACTGGCCCGGCAGATCATTGCCGAGGGCGGTCAGGCGCTGGCCATCGGTGCCGACGTGTCAAAAGAAAACGAGGTTGAACGGTTATTTGCCGAAACCGTCGAGGCCTTCGGCTCGCTGGACATTCTGGTGGCCAACTCGGGCATGCAAAAAGACGCTGCCGCCGTGGACATGACCCTCGACGACTGGAACGCAGTGATCAGCGTCAACCTCACCGGGCAGTTCCTCTGCGCTCGCGCCGCCCTGCGCATCTTCAATCGCCAGGGCATTCGCGAAGGCGTGTCGCGCGCGGCCGGCAAGATCATCCACATGAGTTCGGTGCACCAGCGCATTCCTTGGGCCGGCCACGTCAACTATGCAGCGTCCAAGGGTGGCGTCGATCAATTGATGCAGACCCTCGCGCAGGAAGTCAGCCATCAACGCATTCGCATTAACGGCATCGCGCCGGGGGCGATTCGCACGGCAATCAACAAAGACGCGACCGAAGGCGCTGCCGGCGACAAGCTGCTGGAGCTGATCCCCTACGGACGCATCGGCGACGCGGAAGACATCGCCAACGCCGTGGTCTTTCTCGCCTCGGATGCCTCCGATTACATCGTCGGCACCACCCTGTTCATCGACGGCGGCATGAGCCTCTATCCGGAGTTTCGCGGCAATGGCTGAGCATCACCTGGAACGACAAAGTCCGATCGATGCCCATGGCATCATCGGTGACATGCGCAGTGCAGCGCTGATCAATGATCGCGGTAGCGTGGATTTCTTCTGCTGGCCGGAGTTCGACAGCCCGTCGATTTTCTGTTCGTTGCTGGACAGCCCCGACGCGGGGATTTTCCAGTTGGCGCCGGACTTGCCCGATGCGCGCCGCGAGCAGATTTACCTGCCTGACACCAATGTGCTGCAAACCCGCTGGCTGAGTGAGCGTGCGGTGGTCGAAGTCACCGATCTGTTGCCGGTGGCGGACAACGAGGACGATTTGCCGCTGCTGATGCGCCGGGTCCGCGTGGTCAGCGGTGAGGCGACCTTCCACGTGCGTTGCGCGGTGCGCCATGACTACGCGCGCGCCGACACCCGTGCACGGATGGACCAGCAAGCGGTGATTTTCAGTGCCGATGGGCAGCCATCGATGCGCCTGACCTCAGATCAGCCGTTGCACATCGAAACCGACGCAGCGGTTGCCTCATTTACCCTGAAACAGGATCAGACTGCTGCGTTCATGCTGGGTGGCGAAGACGATCCGCGTTTCGCGGCAGGTGCCGCGCAACTTTGCATGGAGCGCACGCTGAAGTTCTGGCGCGACTGGCTCGGTCAGTCAATCTATCGCGGACGCTGGCGCGAAATGGTCAACCGTTCGGCCCTTGCGTTGAAACTGCTCACATCGCGCAAACACGGCGCCATTCTCGCCGCCGCCACCTTCGGCCTGCCGGAAACGCCGGGGGGCGAACGCAACTGGGATTATCGCTACACATGGATCCGCGATGCCTCGTTCACGGTGTACGCGTTCATGCGCCTGGGTTTTGTCGGCGAAGCCAACGCTTATATGGGCTGGTTGCGCGGGCGGGTCAGCGACTGCTGTGGCGAACCGATGAAGCTGAACATTCTCTACGCCATCGATGGCCGTCAGGAATTACCGGAAACCGAACTTGATCACCTCTCGGGGCACGGCGGAGCAAAACCGGTGCGCATCGGCAACGGCGCTTACGATCAGATCCAACTCGATATCTTTGGCGAGCTGATGGACGCGGTGTATCTGGTCAACAAATACGGCGACGCAATTTCCCACGAAGGCTGGAAACACGTGCGCGAAGTGGTCGATCAAGTCTGTGAGACGTGGCAGACCAAAGACGTCGGCATTTGGGAGATGCGCGGTGAACAGCACCACTTTCTGCACTCGCGGCTGATGTGCTGGGTAGCGCTGGATCGGGCCATCCGACTGGCCTCGAAACGCTCGCTGCCGGCACCGTTTGCGCAGTGGGACCAGACCCGACAGGCGATCTACGCCGACATCTGGGACAACTTCTGGAATGAAGAGCGCGGGCATTTCGTGCAGTACAAGGGTGGCACGGCGCTGGATGGCTCGATGTTGCTGATGCCGCTGGTGCGCTTCGTCAGCGCCAAGGATCCGCGCTGGCTGTCGACGCTTGAGGCGATTGAAAAACATCTGGTGCGCGACGGCATGGTGTATCGCTATCGCAACGACGACAGCAATATCGATGGCCTGGCCGGCACCGAAGGCGCCTTCGCTGCGTGCTCATTCTGGTACGTCGAATGCCTCGCCCGCGCCGGCCAAGTGGAAAAAGCGCATCTGGAGTTTGAGCAACTGCTGCGTTACGCCAACCCGCTGGGCTTGTACGCCGAGGAATTCGACAGCCATGGCCGGCATTTGGGCAATACACCGCAAGCGCTGACGCATCTGGCGTTGATCAGCGCGGCGAGTTTTCTGGATCGTCGGTTGAGTGGGGAAAAGAGTGAGTGGCAGCCGTAATGTTCGCCAGTGGTTGTAGGAAATAGTCCACAAAACGAAGACCTTGTAGGACCCCTGTGGCGAGGGGATTTATCCCCGATGGGCTGCAAAGCAGCCCCAAAACCCTCCAACCCATTCCCCCAGAAGTACCGGGTTTTCTCACTTCGGGGCTGCTGCGCAGCCTATCGGGGATAAATCCCCTCGCCACAAATTCGCATGGCAATGGACTACAGGTGATCAACATCCTCCGCGTCCACCCTCCCCCGAACCTCGCAGTCACACCCGGAAATACCCTGTTGCCAGCTGTTACATCCCCCCCTACCATCCACCGCAACGGGCACAGCGGAGCTGTCCAATAAAACCCGAATTCAAGGAACCAGAATGTCCCAGCACGTCCAGCGCACAATCGACACGCCCCTTCGCAGCGGCCTGACCCGCAGCCAACTCTGGGAAGCCGCGGACAAAGGCCTGATCAAATGCTGGGAAATCGGCCGCCAACGCGCCACCCGCTTCCCCGACCTCGCCCAACGCTGCCTCGCCGACGAACTGCCAGTGCTCGGCTGGAAAGGTGGCGTGAGCCGCAGCCTGAAGAAAACCGAAAAATATGGCTCGTTGAAGTATCTGGCGCAGTGGCAAGGCTTGCGCGGCGAGGATCTGGATATTGATATGAGCGAAGAACGTTCGTTGACCTGTTCGCGGACGAAGATGCGGGTGACGTTTACTCCGGATCGGACGAAGTATTTCAATCAGGTGGCGGAAGCCGAGGCTTAAGGAGAAGCAGCGATGGTCGATTTGCATCAGGAATTTCATAACAGCCGTTTCTTTCACGAAGCGCGGATTGACAGGCGTTCGGCCGACGCACTGGCAGGGGTCGCTGCCGGGCTAGCCGCTGATGGCAAGATCAATCAGCAGGAAGCCGAGTTTCTCAAGACCTGGATCGAAACCCACTTGGTTCACTTGGGGGATCCGGTGGTAAATATTCTCTACAAGCGTCTTGGGGGCATGCTTAGCGACGGTGTACTGGATGCCGATGAATCGGTGGAATTGCTGGAGATTCTTCATCAGTTCGCCGGCCTGCCAGTGGGCGCAGCACAAACCTTCAGCGTGCCCAACAGCCTGCCGCTCGATAGTCCAGCCCCATCCCTGGACTGTGCCAATCGTGTTTTTCTGTTTACCGGTGTTATGGCTTACGGGCCGCGCAAAGCGTGTGAATCGCTGATCGTAGAACGCGGCGGAATGATTGGTGCAGGTGTCAGCAAGAAAATCCATTATCTAGTGATCGGCAGCATCGGCAATGAACAGTGGCTGCACAGCAGCTATGGTACGAAGATCAAAAAAGCCGTTGAGCTGAGAGACAGCGGCGTGCCGATCGCCATCATCAGTGAAGATCATTGGGAGAAGGTGTTGTTCGGATAACAGGAGCCCGGTATGAGTGGAAAAGCGATTCTGTTCTGCAAAACCGCTAGCCTGACCATTGCCTATGAGGCGCATGGCCCGGAAACCGGTGCGCCGGTGATCCTCCTTCACGGCTTCCCCTATTCCCCTCGCGCTTACGACGAAATCGCGCCGCTCCTCGCCGCTCAGGGTTACCGAGTCGTCGTTCCGTACCTGCGCGGTTACGGGCAGACTCGCTTCAACGATGCACAAACACTGCGCTCAGGCCAGCAAGCCGCACTCGCCCAGGATTTGCTGAATTTGATGGATGCACTCTCCATCGAACAAGCCACGCTCTGCGGGTATGACTGGGGTGGTCGCGCGGCATGTATCGTCGCGGCGTTATTTGCGGAACGAGTGCGCGGCTTGGTGACCGGTGATGGCTACAACCTGCAGGACATCCCCAACTCGATTCGACCGCTGGATCCCGAGACCGAACATCGGCTCTGGTATCAGTATTACTTCCACACGCCACGTGGCGTTGAGGGCCTGACGCACAATCGTCGGGAGTTTTGTGAGCTGCTCTGGAGGCTTTGGTCTCCGACCTGGTCGCACGCCGCCAAGCGTTTCCCCCTGACTGCGCCTGTCTTCGACAACCCCGATTTCGTTGACGTGGTGATCCACTCCTATCGCCACCGCTTCATGTACGTCGCGGGAGATCCGGCGTTTGAGTTGATGGAAGATTTGCTGGCTCGGCAACCGACCATTAGCGTGCCGACCATTTCTTTGTGCGGTGCCGACGACGGTGTCGGCCCTGCACCACAAGAGGATGAAGACGCAGAGCATTTCACCGGCTTCTATGAGCGGCGTGTGTTGCCCGATGTCGGCCATAACATTCCCGAGGAAGCCCCTGAACAAACCCTCAAGGCATTACTGGATCTGTTGCAGCACTGACCGAAAACCGCTCGCGATAAGCCTGCGGCGTTACGCCAATCGCCCGCAGAAAACTACGACGCAACGTCTCTTCACTGCCAAACCCGCAATTGGCGGCGATGCGTTTGACCGGCAGACCAGTGTCACTGAGCAATCGCCGGGCGGTTTCGACGCGGATCATTTCGATGGCCCGCGCCGGGGTCTGGCCGGTGTCGGCGCGGTAATGGCGGACGAAACTGCGTTCACTCATGCCGGCCTGCTCGGCAAGGGTCGGCACGCCAAGGTCGCAGGTGAGGTTCTCGGCGATCCACGCGTGCAACTCATCAAAACGATTGCCCTGATTCTGCAACGACAAAGTCACGCTGAACTGCGATTGCCCGCCCGGGCGCTTTAGGAACACCACCAGATGGCGGGCGACATCCAATGCGATGTCGCTGCCCAGATCTTCTTCGACCATTGCCAAAGCCAAGTCGATGCCGGCGGTGACACCTGCCGAGGTCCACACCGGGCCGTCGTTGATGAAAATCGGATTCGCCTCAACGTGCAGATTGGGGTGTTGCTGCGCCAGTTGTTCACAACGGGTCCAGTGGGTAACCACGCGACGCCCATCCAGCCAGCCACTGGCGGCCAGCAAAAAAGCACCTGTGCACACCGAGGCCACGCGCCGACATTTACCGCCGTGCTCGCGTACCCAATCCACCAAAAGAACATCTTCAGCGGCAGGATAAATCCCCCAGCCGCCGGCGATGATCAATGTGTCGCTGGGTTCCTGCGGCAAAGGCTCGGCCAGCACCGCCAAGCCTGCCGACGACATCACCGCCCCGCCGCCGTTGGCAATCACGCTCGGTGCATAAGGGATCGGCAAGCCGCGCTGGCGGGCAAGGTCGTTGGCCGAGGCGAACACCTGCAGCGGCCCGGTGACGTCGAGGATCTGCATGTTGGCAAACGCGAGTACGTGGATGGCTTTGGGCATTTGGCGTAATTCGTGGGGTGATTGGCGTATACGCCAGAACCTACGCGCCTACAGTGAAGCCGTCCACCCCTTTTCATGGAGCAAGAACGATGACGTTGCAGATCGGTTTTCTGTTGTTTCCACAGGTTCAGCAACTCGACCTGACCGGCCCTTATGACGTGCTTGCCTCGTTGCCGGACGTACAGGTGCATCTGATCTGGAAGGATCTGATGCCGGTCACCGCCAGCACCGGGCTGCTGCTGAAACCGACCACCACATTCGAGGATTGCCCGTGTCTGGATGTGATCTGCATTCCCGGTGGCGGCGGTGTCGGGCCGTTGATGGAAGACGCGCAGACGCTGGACTTCATCAAACGCCAGGCCCTTCAGGCGAAGTACGTGACATCGGTGTGCACCGGTTCGCTGGTCCTCGGCGCGGCGGGCCTGCTGCAAGGCAAACGCGCGACCACGCATTGGGCGTATCACGATCTGCTGCCGACGCTGGGTGCGATTGCGGTGAAAGATCGGGTGGTGCGTGACGGCAATCTGTTTACCGGTGGCGGGATTACGGCGGGGATCGATTTTGCCCTGGTATTGGCTGAAGAGTTGGTGGGTGCCGACGCGGCGCAACTGATCCAGTTGCAACTGGAATATGCCCCGGCACCGCCGTTCAATTCCGGCAGCCCGGAGACTGCGCCGGGTGCGGTTGTCGATGAGGCCCGTTTGCGTGCAGCGCCATCGCTGAAGCTACGTACGGAAATTACCGAGCGCGCTGCCGCCAAACTCAACTTGCACTGATTCGTCAGCCAAATACAAAAGCCTGTAGGAGTGAGCCTGCTCGCGATAGCGGTGGATCAGCCAACATCTGCGTTGAATGACACACCGCTATCGCGAGCAGGCTCACTCCTACAGTTGATCGGGTTACCAAGGATATTTGGGTTGTCCCCGATCACCGCCACACCTTCACTTGTCCCCAAGCCCTCGCCCGTGTAGAAAGCGCTTCCACAAATTCTGCACAGGGACTTTCGATGAAGGCTTTGCCATGGCTCTATCTGGCGCTTCTCAGCCTCGGTTATGGATGGGCGCTGAGCTACGGCCACCTCGGCTGGCTCGCTTTGATTTCCGTGGGGCTGCTGGTGTTCGCCGGTTTTGCCGTGCGCCAGCAACAGGTGCCGGTCGCGCGTTTTCTTGGTCATGGGCTGTTCATCGTGTTGGCCGTGGCGTTGGCGCTGCACTGGTTACCGGGTTTCGCCAACGGTCGGGCTATCGATCCGCAGCGCTTCACCGACAACGCCGTGCCGTTCTCGATGTACCTGAATCTGGATAAACCGCTGATTGGTTTCTGGCTGCTGCTGGTGTGCCCGTGGATTGTCGGCCGCCGTTCGTTGCGCCTGAGCGTCTACGCCACCGCCCTCGCCCTGACGCTGAGCGCGGTTCTGGCCCTCGGCGGCGCGCTGTTGCTGGGTGTGATTGCCTGGGCGCCGAAGTGGCCGGATCAGGCATGGCTGTGGGTGCTCAATAATCTGCTACTGGTGACCTTGGTCGAGGAAGCGCTGTTTCGCGGCTATATACAGGGCGGCCTCAGCCAGCGCTTCAAACAGCTGCCATACGGCGACAACCTCGCCCTGCTGCTGGCCTCGTTGCTGTTTGGTCTGGTGCACGCCGGCGCGGGCTGGACCTGGGTGTTGCTGGCAGGGCTGGCGGGGGTCGGCTATGGTCTGGCCTATCGTTTTGGCGGACTCGGCGCGGCGATCGTCACGCATTTCGGCCTGAACCTGCTGCATTTCGGCCTGTTCACCTATCCGATGCTCGCCGGCTGAAGCAAGCGCCGTTTTGCGACGCCGTGCTGATTATTGAAAAATAATTTCAATAAAAAGCTGTCACCGCCGACAACCTTTCAAAGCCTTGCGGATTGAAAAACCATGCGTAATAACCAGCCCATTACACAACGCGAACGGACTTTCCCGGCTCAGCAGCGGTTGATTTCCACAACCGACGCCAAGGGCGTGATCACCTACTGCAACGACGCTTTCGTCGAAATCAGCGGGTTTTCGCGTGAGGAACTGATCCGTGCGCCGCATTAGCTGGTCCGTCACCCTGTCGTGCCGGCTGCGGTGGGGTCGCACATGTGGGGCACGCTGACACACGGCTTGCCATGGATGGGCATTGTCAAGAATCGCTGCAAGACCGGTGACCATTACTGGGTTAACGCCTATGTCACACCGGTGTTCGACGGCAATCAGGTGGTCGGTTACGAGTCGGTGCGGATCAAACCCACCGCCGAACAGATCCGCCGTGCCGAAGCGCTCTACCAACGCATCAACCAAGGCAAGTCGGCGATCCCTTCCAGCGATAAATGGCTGCCAGTGCTGCAAGACTGGCTGCCGTTCATTCTGGTCAGCCAACTGAGCTTCGTGATCGGCGCGACCCTGAACTCGCAGTGGGGCTTCGCTCTCGCCGCCGGTCTGTCGGTGCCGCTGGGCCTGATGGGCCTGCAATGGCAGCAACGCGGGCTCAAGCGCCTGCTGCGTCTGGCCGAGCAGACCACCTCTGACCCGCTGATCGCGCAGATGTACACCGACAGCCGTGGCGCGCAGGCGCGTCTGGAAATGTCGATCCTCAGCCAGGAGGCACGCCTGAAAACCTGCCTGACCCGTCTGCAGGACACCGCTGAACACCTGACCGATCAGGCCAAGCAGTCTGACGCCTTGGCGCACAACAGCTCCACTGGTCTGGAACGTCAGCGCGTGGAAACCGAACAGGTCGCCACCGCCGTCAACCAGATGGCCGCGACCACGCAAGAAGTGGCGAGCCACGTCCAGCGCACTGCTGACGCCACTCAGGAAGCCAATCGCCTGACCGGTCGTGGCCGTGACATCGCCGGGGAAACTCGCGAAGCCATTCAGCGCTTGTCGGTGGTGGTCGGGGAAACTGGTTTGACCGTGACCCAACTGGCCAAGGACAGCGACGAAATCGGCGGCGTGGTTGATGTGATCAAAGGCATCGCCGACCAGACCAACCTGCTCGCGCTCAACGCCGCCATCGAAGCTGCACGTGCTGGCGAGATGGGCCGTGGCTTCGCGGTAGTAGCTGACGAAGTGCGTCAACTGGCGCAACGCACCAGCGAATCGACCGGGCAGATTCATGCCCTGATCGCCAAGTTGCAGCAGACCGCGTCCAGCGCCGTGCAAACCATGGAAGCCGGGCATCGCCAAGCGGAAGAAGGTGTGGCGCGGGTGCTGGAAGCGGATCAGGCACTGGTCGGCATCAGCGAAGCGGTGGCCAACATCACCGACATGACCACGCAGATTGCGGCGGCGACGGAAGAGCAAAGTGCGGTGGCTGAAGAGATCAGCCGCAACATCAGCAATATTTCGGAGTTGGCGGATCAGACGTCGGAACAGGCGCATAACTCGGCGTTGCTGAGTGAAGAGCTGACCAAAACGGCCAACACGCAGTACTCGTTGGTGGAGCGGTTTAACCGCTAACAGCAAAAAGATCGCAGCCTGCGGCAGCTCCTACAGATAATCCGTGTAGGAGCTGCCGCAGGCTGCGATCTTTTTGAATTCTCCTGCAAGGTTTTCGGTATCAGATTGCCGTTCGGGCGCAGGATCACCGAAGACACAATCACCCCCGGGTAATCATTTAGCCGTTGCTTGAACGCGGGGGTGGTCAGGTCAGGTGTGGACGGATTGCTCTTTTTCGCCAACGACCCCGTGCTTTTGATATCCGGCCCGTGGCACAGCGCGCATCGCTGGGAATCTCTCGCAATAGAGCGCGAGACGTCAGCGTGTGGGGCTGTGTGTGTCCAGCGAGTTTTCCGATGCGCGCTTCCACCTGCTGGCGGCAGCGGCATTCAGGCGCCGGAACTCGATCGCCGCGATAGTGGCACATTAATAGCCATCACCCCTTCAGAATTCCTGCATGCGGACGACAACCTCCGCAAGTCCGTTTCTTGTTGTGAGTCCTTCATGAAGAAGATCGCTGTCCTGATGTTCGCCGTTCTGTTCCTGGCCGGATGCGCCAACCAGAAATTCAAGCCCGAATACCGTACCCAAATCCACACCGTGAAAATCCTTGCGGTGTCATGGAAACCCCGGGAAATGAGCTATATGGGCCGCGAACAAGCATGGGGCGCCGCCATTGGCGCGGGCGTCGGCACCGGCGTAGGTCTGGCGGCGGGCGCTGGCAAAATCGGTACGGCGGCACTCGGCGGTGCCGGTTTTGCCGCTGGTATGAAGGCCGGCGACTTGGCCTCCATGTCGACCGTCGATGCGATCCTGTACAACATGGAAACCGCCAACATCAACCTCGGCGACTTGGTGAAAACGAGCTTCGAAGAAAAACTCGCCGCCAGCGGCCGCTTCAAAATCGTCGGCGACAACGAACCGGCGGACGCGCAGATTGAACTGACCGTATTCAACTGGGGCTTCGCCCTGACCCAGGGCTTCAGCAGCGTGGTTTACCCGACCATCGCGGTCAACGGCGTGATGAAGCGCGGCGACGAGTTGATCTGGCAGCGCAACGAGCCGATCACCGCGTTTAACGGCGCCAACACCTACGGTTATGAGCCGCTGCGCTATCGCACTGAACCGGAACTGGTACGCACCGCGTTGACCGGTGTTTCGCAGATTGTCGGCGACTATCTGGTCAAGGATTTGAACGAGTAAGGGTGATGGCGCTGCGCTGAGCCCAAGCAGAGCTATATGAATCGTAATGCCTCTTTCAATCGATCCCCCGGAGAGTTCCGTGCAGCGCATCATTCTTTGCATCAGCACATTGCTGCTGGCCGCTTGCGTCACCCAGCCCAAAAATATCGACCGCCAGGCAGTGTTGCTGGCCCAGCCGTTGACGCCCAACAGCCTGATGCGTGAAGGCGACGTCATCAACTTTCAGGTGATCGAGCCGCGCGATCCGCAATCCGTGGTGGTACAGCGCTTCCAGTACTCGGCGGCCTGCAGCACGGCGCAGATCAACGAAGTGTATTCATTCCTGTTGATGCGCCACATTTATCCGGGCAATCCGGGTCACTATGCGCCGGCGAGGGCGTTGCCCGAGCGTTACCACGCCACACTGCTGAACAACCGCGACTTCCTCCAGGCATGCAAAAACCTGCCCGTCGCCGATTGGCGCAAAGTGGCGGAAGACGACACGGGTCGCTGGTTGCTGGTCGATAAAAACAACCTGCAAAACAAGGCCGGGCAAGTCGATGTATGGATGGCCTACGACGAGCCGAAAACCCGCCTCAACCTGGTCAATAGCGCACCGTTCACCCAAACTCGCGAGCATTACACGTTCGATTGCGCCACACGCAATTCCACGCTGCTGGCCCGCTATTTCCTCAACGCCGACAACCAGGTCACCGACGGCAAAATCGACATGTTCCCCGAGACCAAAGTAATCACGGCGTCCGAGGCGGACAAGTCAAAGATGGTTGAACTGGTGTGCAACGCACCAACGTCCATCGCCAGCCTGCCGGCGCTGACCCGACGCAGCAAAGCGGCGGTAGATGCCAACGCTATCCCCGACATCAGCCCGAACGTGCTGAAAAACATCGAACAGCTGCACCTGCCGAAACCACTCAAGACCCTGACTTACCTGGACCTCGCCGGAACCGCCAGCAATAGCAAAAAGAGCTGGCCGGAACGCACCGAATACTTCATTTCCACCGACCCGGTCACCCAACAACTGAGCATTGACCATAAGAGCGAAAACCTCGTCGGCCATCAAATCAGCTGGCGCGGCCTGCTCACCCTGTCCGGTCGGGAACAGGCCAAACTGTCCCGCAACACCCTTGTGATCGACAATTTGAGTTTCCGAGGTGATTGGCAGCAAATGCGCGTCGGCAGCCAACTGGGCTACACCCGCCAAGGCAGCATCAACAGCAACCTGATCGGCTCGCTGGGGGAAGAACCGGTTACCGTGGATTGCACCGTCGACAGCGAGTCACCCGCCAAACTGCTGAACCCGGCGTTGAGTGGTAACGCCAAAGCGATCAGTTGCCGTGATCAGCGCAAGAGCTTGAAGCCCGTGCCGATGGATCATTATTACTATCTGGTGGATTACGGTTTTTTCTATCACGCCAGTACGGATAAAGGCGACGGGATTGCGGTGGATATGCACGTGCAAAGCGTGAAGTAGGCGGCGACGGGTGCCTCATCGCGAGCAGGCTCACTCCTACAGGGGATCGTTGTCGGGCTCACAATCTGTGATCACCGCAGATCCAATGTAGGAGCGAGCCTGCTCGCGATGAGGCCATAACAGCCGGCGAAATTACTGAGGCAACTTCAGCTTATCCAACAGTCGATTGACCAACAGTTCGTTGAGCATGATCACCTGTTGCAGCGCCAGCAGCGGCTTGCGTTCCGGGCCGCCGATTGAGTTGGCGATGTTACCGGCCATGGCGTGGGCGTATGAAAGCGACTCGCTAGCCTCGACCAGGAGGGTTTCGTCATCCAGCGTGGGGTCGACGAGATAGACCGGGCGAAACTTGGGCGAGTTTGGCGGGGCCGCCAGGGCTTCTGGTCTGAGGTAGTAGTCGAGGGCGCGATCGATTGCTTCTTTTGTCTTTTGAGACTCAAGCGCTGGGTCGTGAGGGGTTGGGTCGGTGCCCGGAGGGTTTGGCGTGGCTTTGAACATAAATATCTAATTCCTGAACAAGGGCCGCGACCGTTCTCTACTAAAAGAAGGGTGGCGGCTGTGCGCAGGTTAGTAGACCGGAGGAATTAGCAAGACCGGCGCGCTCGAAAGCGCCCTGAGCACAGCCACCATTGAGTGCAGGCAAATGCGCCTGACTTAATGGGACCTATGCACTTACTAAAACCATACGGGCTACTAAACCCGACCACTGATGGGCAGTGGCAGGCAAACGATATAGCCCGCGCTATGGTCGTGTAAGCCGGCGGATTCTGGCGTACGCGTAGGTAACGGCGCAAGGTGTTGTAGGCCCGATGGCGTAACGGCTCGTGTACTTTAAACGCGCTCGCGGAATCATGTTTACGCACAGGAACTGCTGGGTAGTGAGGGCTTCCAGTTTTTTATCGTGTCAGCGAAATCGCCCCTCACCCTAGCCCTCTCCCAGAGGGAGAGGGGACTGATCGAGGTGTTTGGGAGAGTTACGCCGACGTGAAAGTCCGAGTTGAACGCAAATTTTGAGAGGCCCACCATCGGCTCCCTCTCCCTCGGGAGCGGGCTGGGCGGGCGGCGTTCCGATGAGGGGCAAGAGCACCACAAAACAAAAGCCGAACACCCGCTCTTCACCACTCAATAGGCCGAGTGTCAGCTCGCCTGCTCTTGATCTTGATCCACGGGCGACGTCGGAAGGCTGAGTGGAGGGATTGATCCGGGGGTGGGAGCGTAGCGACCGTTTGGCGCAGCCAAACACAGCGAGAGGAGGTGCAGCGAAGCAAACCGTAGGCGCTGCGCCCGGATCGCTCCCGGAGCGAAGGGACCCCGAGCCCCAGCGAGCGGGCCGTACGTAGGAGCAAGCCTTTTGGGTTACCTTTTCGGCGTTTGGAAAAGGTGACCCGCCGTAAGGGCGGAACCCTGAGTGGCCGTTACCGCAGGAAAGGATATGTACCCAAAACGAAAGACAGCAGCGCATCAAGATCCATCCCCCTCACCCCAGCCCTCTCCCCCAAGGGGGCGAGGGGGAAAGGGAGCCGATCTTATGCGGTTCGGGATCTCGGTTAACCCTTGAGAAACTCGGTTACTTTCTGCGCAGCGCTGGCCAAATGCTGTTCATGGGTAAACCCGGAAACCTTCAGTGGCTTCAGGTCATGATCCGCTGCCGCTAACCACGTCACCTCAATACTCGGTGACAAGGTGTAAGCCTCAACCGCCTCCCGATTGCCCAGCGCATCCCGCTCCCCCTGCACAATCAACGTCCGAGTCTGCAAAGAAGCCAAATGCTCAACCCGAGGCTTCTCCGGCTTCCCCACCGCATAAAACGGATAGCCCAGACACACCAAGGCATCCGCTTCCAATTCGTCAGCCAAAAGACTGGCCATCCGCCCGCCCATGGACTTCCCGCCAATGGCCAAAACCCCAGCGACATGACGCCGCACTTCGCCATACACCTCACGCCAGCATTCCTGCAGTTTGGCAGCAGGATTCGGCGGCCGCTTCACCCCATCCACCCGCCGCTGCGCCATATAAGGAAACTCAAACCGCAACACATTTACCCCAAGCCCGGCAAGGCGCCCAGCCATGTCGTTCATCCACTCGCTATCCATCGGCGCACCGGCACCGTGAGCCAGGATCAACGTCGCCGCAGCCTCACCACTGGCAGCATCCCAAAGCCACCCACGATCCCGCACACACTGCGCCCATTGATCCCCGTCAATACTGGCCTTGTGCTGTTTGTCCATGCTTGCCTCGCTTTTAGTCTGCCTATAACTCCAGACGAAGGATTCGCCGCGTGTCTTGCGCGCGCTCACTTCGGCTGAACCGTGGATGGGGAACCATGAACACTTCTATCAGTACCGCCTACAACTACAAGGTGGTCCGCCAATTCGCCATTATGACGGTGGTGTGGGGCATCGTCGGCATGGGGCTCGGGGTTTTTCTCGCGGCCCAATTGGTCTGGCCCGAACTCAACTTCAATTTGCCCTGGACCAGTTTCGGCCGTCTGCGCCCGCTGCACACCAACGCGGTGATCTTCGCGTTCGGTGGCTGTGCGCTGTTCGCCAGTTCGTTCTACTCGGTGCAACGCACCTGCCAGACCCAATTGTTTGCGCCAAAAATCGCCGTGTTCTGCTTCTGGGGCTGGCAACTGGTGATTCTATTGGCGGCGATCAGCCTGCCACTGGGTTACACCAGCTCCAAGGAATACGCCGAGCTGGAATGGCCGATCGACATCCTGATCACCATCGTCTGGGTCGCCTACGCCGTCGTGTTCTTCGGCACGATCATGCAGCGCAAGACCAAGCACATCTATGTGGGCAACTGGTTCTTCGGCGCGTTCATCATCACCGTGGCGATTCTGCACATCGTCAACAACCTTGAGTTGCCAGTGAGTTTCAC
>NZ_JBIUVX010000001.1:925690-961337 GCF_044743175.1 Pseudomonas sp. NPDC087690 | reverse complement strand
GATTAACAGCAGCTCGTCATGCGCCGGCGACCCCCGCGATCTACTCTCCTGTCTACAGTCTGCCCCGTCTGGACGCTCTTCGATATGTTTGCGGTAGGCTTCAAGCACAGTTATTACCCTCATCAGTGGTCCCAAATGGGTGTCCGGGACGCTCATCCCGAAATGGTCGTACTCATGCGCTGCGTGGCGTTGTGGGCCACTTAGCCAGAATTACCGACCATTCCTTACAGAAGCTGCTTTCAAAGTTTTACGCCTGCAGAACGGGGAGCTGATGAGGGTTGGCGATGGGCTTTTCCCCGCTGGAAAAACCCTTCGCCAACACCGCTCTGAAGGAACGACTGTGCTCGTGACGCTTTGAAAACAGCTTCTAACGGACATTGGCGCCTTAAAAGGCTGGCTGATTCTACGGCAAAAAAAATTTAAAGGTAAGTTCGTCCCTGAAGTTTGAGGGGTGATGAATGTTAGACAAAGGGCTAACATGCCGACCTGTTCCGCGTTTCAGTGCCTTTGCCTACCTTATGCCCAATCAGACCATCAAGACCCCCTGCGTCGGCCTCTGCTCCACTGTTTACGGTGATCTGGTGTGCCGTGGCTGCAAGCGTTTCCACCACGAAGTGATCCATTGGAATGGTTACAACGAGGAGGAAAAACGCGCGGTGTGGTTGCGTCTTGAACAATTGCTGTCACAAGTGATGGCGGCCAAGGTCGAGATTTTCGATTCGGCGCGCCTGCGCGAGCAGCTCGAACAACGCAAGATCCGCTTCGTGCCGCATCAGTCGGAATATTGCTGGGCGTATCAGCTGATCGCCCGGGGCGCACGGGTGATCATTAATCTGGAAGCGTACGGAATGGTGTTGCTCCCGGAGTTTCGCGAGTGGAACCTGCCGGAACTGCGCGATGCCATTGATCGGGAATTCTTCCTGCTGTCGGAAGCGCACTATCAGCGCTACATCGCCCCCGGATTTCTCAAAGACGCCTTTGGCGCCTAGAAGCTTCGCGAGCAAGCTCGCTCCCACATTTGGAATGCGTACCCCTGTAGGAGTGAGCCTGCTCGCGATGAGGCCTGTACATTCAACATAGTCTTCGGCCGATACACCGCCATCGCGAGCAGGCTCACTCCTACATTTGAAATGCGTACCCCCTGTGGGAGCGAGCCTGCTCGCGAAGGGGCGGGTTCAGACATCGCAATCCCTAATGCTTCACCGCCAACTCCACCAGATGATCCTCAACCTCCTGCGGCTTGAGCACCAGCACATCACTCTCCAGCGCATCCAGCACCACTTCGGCGGTATTGCCGATCAGCGCCCCTGACAAACCGGTCCGCGCCACCGTGCCGATCACGGTCACCGCCGCCTGCAGCTTGTGCGCCATAAACGGAATCAGCACATCTGCCGGGCCTTCCTCGATGTGCAGATGTTCATCATCGACATCGAATTCCGCCTGAAACGCCCGACACTGCTCGCGATAACGCGCTTCGATGGTTTCGCTCAATTGCAGGGTCGGGTCCGCCGCCGACAGCATCGGTGAAGGATGCGCCGCGATCACATGCAGATGTGCCTTGGCCAGGCTGGCAATGTCATAGCCGTGATCAATGATCGTCGTGTGCAAATGCCGGTGCTCGCCATCGGCATTGCCGACATCGACGGCGGCCAGGATCACGCGGTCTTTCCAGGACGTGGACGTTTTCACCAGCAGCACCGGGGTCGGGCAGTGGCGCAAGAGTTTCCAGTCCGCCGGGGTCAGCAGGGCCTTTTTCAGCGGGCTGTCGGGGAAATGCTGTTTGACCACCAGCCCGCAGCCCTCGGCCTGCTGCACATCGATGATGGTTTCGTGCAGGCTCTCGTTCCACGCCTGTTCGGTGGTCACGCTGTAGCCGTCGGCCAGCAGCGCGGCTTTGAGCACGCCGAGCATGCCGGCATGGTCGTGCTTCCTGTCGCACACCAGCAGGTGCAGATGGGCCTGGGTCACGCCCGCGATCAACTTGGCGCGCTTGAGCGCAAGGCTTTCCGAATGTTCGGGTTCGATGACCACCAGAATGCTGCGAATGGCTTGCATGAGCGGAGTCTCCAGCAAAGAAAAGGCACGGCGTTGCACAACTATAGTTGCTGCTCATGCGCCTGCGACTTGATGCATATCAACGCGGGCGACTGGTGGTCTGTGGGCAGGCCGGTATAATCGGCGCCTTTCGCTCGAATACCTTTACCGTGAGCCCCATGATCCTTCCCGAAATCCACGAATTCCTTGGCTGTCGCACCCCCGATGCCTGGGTTCAGGCTGCACTGGCCGATCAGGAAACCCTGCTGATCGACCACAAGAACTGCGAATTCAAAGCTGCCAGCACAGCGCTGAGCCTGATCGCCAAGTACCATTCTCACGTTGACCTGATCAACATGATGTCGCGTCTGGCCCGGGAAGAACTGGTGCACCACGAACAGGTGATGCGCCTGATGAAGCGCCGCAAGATCGAGCTGCGCCAGCTGCATGCCGGTCGTTACGCGTCGAGTCTGCGCAAAGTGGTGCGCAGCCACGAGCCGGTGAAGCTGGTCGATACGCTGGTGGTCGGGGCGTTTATCGAAGCGCGCAGTTGCGAGCGGTTCGAAGCGCTGGTGCCACATCTGGACGAAGAACTCGGCAAGTTCTACTTTGGTCTGCTGAAAAGCGAGGCGCGGCATTTTCAGGGTTATCTGAAGCTGGCTTATCAGTACGGTGATGCGAAGGATGTTGCGCAGGTGATCGAGCGAGTCCGCGCTGCCGAGCAAGAGCTGATTGAATCGCCGGATGAAGAATTCCGCTTTCACAGCGGTGTGCCTGCCACCGCATGACTCCGTGTAGGAGCTGCCGAAGGCTGCGATCTTTTGCTCTTGAAAAAGCCGGATCAGAAGATCGCAGCCTTCGGCAGCTCCTACAGAGGTAGCGATCAGTGCATGAATGTTAAAAACTCTTAAGAGCATGAAACATCACCGAAAACCGGCTGCCGCCCGCGAATCCCGCCATAATGTCGGCCCTTACACATGGGTTGGCACACGGTCGTTATGGATAATCTGGGTTTTGGCAAAGTCCTGCTGGTGGAAGACGACGAGCGTCTTGCCGCGCTGATCGCCCACTTCCTCGAACAACACGGCTACGAGGTCCGCTCGGTGCATCGCGGCGATCTGGCGGTGGCTGCCTTTCTTGAATTCAAACCGAAAGTGGTGGTGCTCGACCTGATGCTTCCAGGGCAGAGTGGCCTGCACGTGTGCCGCGAAATTCGCAGCGTTTCGGATACGCCGATCGTGATTCTGACCGCCAAGGAAGACGATCTCGATCATATCCTCGGGCTGGAGTCCGGTGCCGATGACTATGTGATCAAACCGATCAAGCCGCCGGTGTTGCTGGCCCGCCTGCGGGCATTGCAACGCCGGCAGGTGCCGGACAGCAGCGTGGTCAGTCTGTTGGAGTTTGGCCACTTGCGCATCGACCGCAGTTGCCGCGAAGTGCGCCTGGCCGGAGAAATCATCGAAATGACCACCATGGAGTTCGAGCTGTTGTGGTTGCTGGCAAGTGCGGCGGGCAAGACGCTCTCGCGCGATGACATTCTCAATCGCATGCGCGGCATTGCGTTCGATGGGCTCAATCGCAGCGTCGACGTGTACATCAGCAAGTTGCGCAACAAGCTCAAGGACAATCCCCGCGAACCGGTGTGCATCAAGACCGTGTGGGGCAAAGGTTATCTGTTCAATCCTTTCGCCTGGGAGCTGTAGATGCTGCGGTTATTTTTCGGGCTGTTCCTGGTGATGACGGTCGGACTGGTGCTGGCGTTGCAGACGGTCGAGCATACTTTCGATGCTCTGCTCGATTATCAGCAGCGCGACTACAATCGTGAAGCCGTGCGTGGCCAGGCCTGGACGCTCACCCAGCAGTTGCGTGAACTCGATGGCCCTGCTCGGGAAAGCCAACTGCAATCGATACGTCCGCACTATGGGCTGGGCCTGACGCTGGTCGATGCCGGCCAACTGAACCTGAGTGACGAGGAAAAGGCGGAACTGAGCAATGGCTTGCTGGTTATCCGCGAAAAATACAGCCAATACATTTCAGCCATCGATGGCGGCACGCAGCTATTGAGTATTCGCTTGCCCGCCGAGCCGAGCCTGATGCCTTTTTACATCGTCGCGGCTTACCTGATGATTGCCGTGGTGATCGGCATCGTCCTGTTCTTCTGGGTGCGCCCGCACTGGCGTGATCTGGAGAAACTGCGGCTGGCCGCCGAGCGTTTTGGCGACAACGACTTGTCGTCGCGTATTCAATTGTCCAAACGCTCGAACATCCGCGACCTTGCCGAGCACTTCAACCTGATGGCGGCGCGTATCGAAGGCCTCATCGCCAATCAGCGCGAACTGACCAACGCCGTGTCCCATGAGCTGCGCACGCCGATTGCGCGGTTGTCATTTGAACTCGATCAACTCAAGCAACAACCCGACGCCAGTCAGAACCGCGAGCTGATTGCCGACATGTACGCCGACCTTGGCGAGTTGGAGGAAATGGTGTCCGAACTGTTGACCTACGCCAGCCTCGAACGCGGCGCGACGGTGATCAAGCGCGAGAATATCCAGGCTGCCAACTGGCTCGACAGTGTGGTCGGCAGCGTCGCGCTGGAGGCGGAAGCGGCGGGGGTGCAATTGTTGATCGGCGATTGCCGGATTGAAACGGTGCGTATCGAGCCACGCTTCATGGCGCGGGCGGTGATCAATCTGCTGCGCAACGCGATTCGCTACGCCGAACAGCGGGTTGAAGTGACCCTGGTGCGCAGCGGCGATTATTACGAAGTGCGCGTCAACGACGACGGACCGGGCGTGCCGGAGGACGGTCGAGAGAAAATTTTCGAACCGTTTTCACGACTGGATGCCAGTCGTGATCGGCGTACCGGTGGGTTTGGTTTGGGACTGGCGTTGGTGCGACGGGTGTCGCAGTCCCATGGCGGGCAGGTTGACGTCGGTGAGTCAGATTGGGGTGGAGCGTCGTTTCGGATGACCTGGGCGCATCTGGATTGAATGATGTTGCCCGTGCTGGCCCCATCGCCAGCAGGCTAGCTCCCACAGGGTTGGTCGGTGTTGCCACTGTATTGGCAACGCCGCAAGACCTTGTGGGAGCCTGGCTTGCCAGCGATGGGGCCGGCACAGGCAGTAAAAAATCAGCTGAAGATCAGAAATCCCACTTGGTCGTCAGCATCACATTGCGCGGCTCGCCGTAGAACGTCGTGTCGAAGTTGCCCAGCCCTGTGAGGTAGCGCTTGTCGAACACGTTGTTGGCGTTGACCGTAAAGCTCAGATGCTCGTTGTACTGATAGCGGCTCATCAGGTCGACAAGGGTGTAGCCACCTTGCTTGATGCGCGTGTAATCGCCGGCCGGCGCACTGTAGATCTTGCCGTAGAACGCGCTCTGCCAGCTCACACCGCCACCGACGGTGACTTTGTCGAGCACGCCGGGCAAACGGTAGGTGGTGAAAGTGCGCACCACGTGTTCCGGCTTGGTGGTCGACAGCGGATAACCGTAGATGCGCTGCTCGTCGGCATCGCGGCTGCGCGCGTAGGTGTAGCCGGCGGAGACGTTCCAACCGTCGCTCAGTTCGCCGGCCAGCTCCAGTTCCACGCCTTTGGTGGTGGCGCCGTCGATGGCTTTGTAAATGCCTTCGTTGGTCAGCGCATTGGTGCCGATCGACTCGGCAACGCCGTCCTGTTCGATGCGGAAGAACGCCAGGCTGGCGTTCAGGCGACCGTCGAAGTACGCGGCTTTAAGGCCGGCCTCGTAGCTGTCGCCCTCGACCGGCGCGAGGGTCGAGCCGTTGCTGTCCTTGTAGGTTTGCGGTTGGTAGATGCTGGTGTAACTGGCGTACAGCGAGTAGGTGTCATCGAGGTCATAAACCACCCCGGCGTAGGGTGTGACCACGCCGTGTTCCTTGTAGCTGGCGTGGGTGTCGTCGAGCCCGGCGCCCGGGTTGTAGCCGTAGTCTTCGTTGTATTTGAAGGTGCTCAAGCGGCTGCCCAGAATCACCGACAAATCATCGGTCGGGTGCAGGCGCGTGGCCAGGTAAATACCGTTCTGGCTCTGCGTGCGCTCGTACTTGCCGTTCTTCGGGAAGTCCTGTTTCGGCAGGTCGCCGCTCCAGTCGTAAATGCTCCCCGGGACTTCGGCGAAGGCGCTGGTGTCATAGGTCGAACCCGTCTGGCGCGAATGCGCGGTCATCACGCCGGCAATCAACTCATGCTCACGTCCGCCCAAGGTGAACGGCCCGGAGACGTTGACGTCAGCCGTGTTCTGCACACGATGACCTTCCCAGCGACCCCAATACAAAAACATGCCTTCGCCGCTGGCGCGATCCGGATTGCCGCCGCTTGCCGAGGCCAATTGTGTGTCGTGGTCGGTGGTTTTCTGATCGAGGCTGACCTTGAACTTCCAGTCATTGGCCAGCGCATGTTCAAGCGAGGCGAAGTAGGTGATGTTGTCGAAATCGCGACGGCTCCAGTCAGCGCCGGAATTGAAGTGGCGGGGGAAGTCGGTTCGGCCGCCGTCGGCGAAATACACCGGGTTGCCGGTCCAGGAGGTGCCGCGCGGGGTAGTGCTGGACTTGTCGATGCCGAACGTCAGCAGCGTGTCGTCGCTCAGATCCGCTTCGAGGATGCCGTAAAACAGGTCTTTTTTCTGGCTGTAGTGATCAAGGTAGGAGTTCTGGTCGGAATAGGCACCGACGAAACGCCCGCGCACGTTACCCGAATCGGTCAGCGAACCGGAGATGTCGCCGACGGTGCGGTAGGCATCCCACGAGCCGACGGTGCCGCTGATCGAGGCCTTGAATTGCTTGGTCGGCTTCTTGCGGATCAGGTTGACTGTGGCGGACGGGTCGCCATTACCGGTCATCAGCCCGGTCGCGCCCTTGATGATTTCGACGCGGTCGATGCTCGCGGCGTCGTCTCCGTTGTTCGGGTTCTCGCCGTAAACACCGTCGTACGGGATGTTGATGCCGTCGTACTGGAAGTTGGTGATCGCCAGGCCACGCGCGGAAAATTCGCTGCGGTCGCTGTCGTATTTCTGCGTCGAAACACCGGGCGTGTTGCGCAGCGCATCGCCGACGCTTTGCACGCCGCGATCGTCCATCTGCTGACGGGTGATCACGGTGACCGATTGCGGCGTTTCGCGAATCGACAACGGCAGGCCGGTGGCCGAGGACATGCTGCCAGTGGTGTAGGCGTGAGTGTCTTCGGTGGTGGCGCCGAGACCCTCGGCAGAAATGTTCGTGGCGCCCAGTTGCAGGGCGGCGGTTTCCGCCGCGTGGGCATTGAGGCTCAGCAGCGCCAGCGCCAACGGGCACAAGGCAAAACGAAAACGGACGTACGGCATGGAGATCCCTTTGCATCAAATCGATCGGTCGTTGAAGTGCTTCTGAGGGTTAACCGAACGAAAAACACAAAAGGGAACTGCCCCAGCAAAAATCCCCACAACCCCCCTGTAGGAGCTGCCGCAGGCTGCGATCTTTTGATGTTGGTTGTTAAAAACAAGATCAACCGATCGCCGCCTTCGGCAGCTCCTGCATTGGGGCGTTTTTCAGGTGCTGATGCCGAGGCGTTCGTGCCACTGGGCGAGGGATTCTTCAGGGTAGACGTCGAATTGTTTGTCCTTGGCTTTGGCGTCGACCTCAACCCACGGCGCTTTCGAGCCGAGCATCAGGTGCGTGTGCTCCGGTGGCACGGGCAGCGGCGTATCGATGGCTGAGGCAAATGGATGGATCAGCTCCGGCCACTGCGGGCTGAACAGCCACAGACCGCTGCCGCACAATGAGCAGAAATGCCGTTCGGCGCTGCTGCGATGAGCACGCTTGTCGCCTTCGTCTTTCATCTTCGCGTGGTAGATGGCGATGTTTTTGCGACCGTGAACCTTGAGCGAGGTCGCGTCACCGCCCAGGTTGATCGCGTAGCCACCACCGCCTTGGGTCTTGCGGCAGATCGAGCAGTAGCAACGTTGATAAGGGTAGGGGTGGGCGCTGGTGAGACTGAAGGTGACAGCGCCGCAGTGGCAGGAGCCTTCTAAGTGCATGACGGGGGCCTCCGATGGGCTGGATGGGTTCGGTTCAGCCTAGAAGAGTTGTGGTGGATGTGTTGCCGCCATCGCGAGCAGGCTCACTCCTACAATTTGAAATGCATTCCCCTGTAGGAGTGAGCCTGCTCGCGATAAACGATAACGCGGTTGCACTGGACGCCCACCCTTCCCCAAGTCAGCATGTCCCCCTAAAAACAGGGATCAAAAACCCATGCGACGACTTCCCTCACTGGCCGCACTGCGCACTTTCGAATGCGCCGCCCGTCACGCGCATTTTGGCCGGGCCGCCGCTGAACTGTGCGTCACCGACAGCGCCGTCAGCCACCAGATCCGCCAGCTCGAAGAACAGCTCGGCGTTTCGCTGTTCATCCGCGAAGGCCGGCAGATTCGCCCGACCATCGCCGCCGGACGCCTGATGCAGAGCCTGCAACAAGCCTTCGAACTGATCGGCGATGCCTGCGATGAACTGCGCGATCCGTCCTCGCTGGCGGTATTGCGCCTGGCCGTCACCGCTGAGCTGGCGCAGAAATGGCTGATGAGTCGTCTCAGCGATTTCTACGCGCGCTACCCGCACATCACCTTGCACCTCTACGAACAACCGATCGACGCCAGCGCCCCCGGAGAAGACATCGATCTGGCGATCACCTACGGCACCGGCCCGGCCGACAGCAGCGCTTATTTCGTGCGGCCCTTGCCGGCGCTGCAGTTCTTCCCGGTGTGCAGCCCCGGCCTGTTCAACCAGGGCACATTGAAAACCCCGAAGGATCTGGCCCGCCACTGCCTGCTGCACGACGACCAGGACGGCAAGACCTGGACCGCCTGGCTGACCAGTCACGCCGGCGATCAACGCCCGCAGCGTCAGTTGTATTTCGCCCATGCAGGTCTGGCGCTGGAAGCCGCGGCGCAAGGGCAGGGCGTGGCGATGGGTGACAACCTCACCGCGCAGGAGGACTTGCAGAGCGGTCGGTTGGTGCGGCCGTTCCCCTGGAGCATGACCGCGCTCGGCCAATACGCGCTGGTGTGTGAGCGCGTGCGGATGGAGCGCCCGGCCGTTGCACAGATGCTTGAGTGGTTCAACGATCAGCTGGCTGATTGATGAGTTGAATTCAACTGTTCCGCAATAATCATCGTTGGCGAGCCCGCCGCCAACGCCCGTACCTTGTGGTCATTCCTATCGCGAAGACGAGGTTTGACCATGGCACGTTTGCTCGACTCCACCCCTAAACACGACGGCTTCCGTCTGCCCGGCGAATTCGAAACCAAGTCCGGCTGCTGGCTCGGCTGGCCGGAGCGCACCGACGTCTGGCGCAACGGCGCCAAGCCGGCGCAGAAAGTCTGGGTGCAGATCGTCACCGCCATCTCCTACAGCGAACCGGTCACCGTTTGCGCCTCGGCCGCGCAATTTGCCACGGCCCGGCGGCAGTTGCCACCGCAAGTGCGCGTCGTGGAAATGACCTGCAACGACACCTGGTTCCGCGACAGCGGCCCGTGCTTTGTGATCAACGACCAGAGCGGCGAAGTACGCGGCGTCGATTTCGAGTTCAATGCTTATGGCGGTCTTGACGGCGGCCTCTACTACCCGTGGGACAAGGACGACCAGATTGCCAGCAAGATCCTCGAAATCGAGCGCTTCGACCGCTACCGCGCACCTTTGATTGCCGAGCTTGGCGGCATTCAGAGCGACGGTCAGGGCAGCATCCTCACCACCGAACAATGCCTGCTCAACCGCAACCGCAACCAGCACTTGGGCAAGGACGAAGTCACTCGCAGGCTCACCGATTACCTCGGCGCCGAACAAGTCATCTGGCTGCCGCGCGGCTGCAAATTCGACGAAACCGATGGCCACGTCGACGATCTCGCCTGTTTCGTCCGTCCCGGCGAAGTGGTGCTGCAATGGACCGACAACCGCGACGATCCTCAGTGGGAAATCTACCAAGAGGCCTACGACATTCTGCGCAGCACCCGCGACAGCCGTGGGCGCGAGTTGACCGTGCACAAACTGCCGCAACCGGACGTGCTCGAATGGACCGCCGAGGAAGCCGAAGGCCTCGACCAGCAAGACAGCACCCACACCCGTCAGGCCGGCACGAAAATCTGCGCGTCGTATATCAACTATTACGCCGGCAACAGCTCGATCGTGGTGCCGCTGTTTGGCGATCGTCAGGACAAAGTCGCGATGGCGACGCTGGCCGAACTGTTCCCGCAACACAAGATCGTCGGCATCGAAAACTCCCGGGAAATTCTGCTCGGCGGCGGTAATGTCGCGTGCATCACCATGCCGCAATACGCCGGCACGCCTGTCCACAAGAAGGGAGCCTGACCATGCGCCTGCACAAACTGACTCAAGCGTTATTGCTGGTGCTTGCACCCTTGTGTGTGCAGGCCGCCGACACCGCCAAACCGGTGGTCAACTTGTACATCTGGGGCGAGTACCTGGCCCCGGACACCTTGAAAAACTTCGAGGCGAAAACCGGCATTCATGTGGTCGCCGATCACTTTGATTCACTGGAAACCGTCGAGACCAAACTGCTCACCGGACGCAGTGGCTACGATCTGGTGCTGACCGCAGGCCAGCACCTGTCGCGGGCCATCGAAAGCGGTGCGATCCAGCCACTGGACAAGGCACGGGTGCCGCACTTTGCCGGGGTTGGCGAGGAATTCCGTCAGCACATGGCGGTGTTCGATCCGGGCAATCGTTACGCCGGGATCTACGCGTGGGGCACCACGGGTGTGGGCTATCAGGAGGAGGCCGTCAAAAAGCGCTTGCCCGATGCGCCGAAGGACAGCTGGGCGATGTTGTTCGATCCGGCCGTGGTGGCGAAATTTGCCGATTGCGGGGTGAGTCTGCTCAATGATCCGAACGAGGTTTTTGCGGCGGTCATGAAGTACATGGGCCTGGACATCAACCGGCAGAACCTTGACGACCTGAAACTCGCCGAGCAGCAACTGGCGAAGATCCGCCCGTACATTCGCTACTTCGACAATGATTTGAACATCAGCGATCTGGCCAACGGCAATACCTGTGTGGCGATGTCGTGGAACGGCAACGTGGCGATTGCGGCAGGGCAGGCGCAGGCGGCGAACAAGCCGTTCAAACTCAGTTACCGGATTCCGAAAGAGGGCACGTTGATCTGGTTTGACGCGATGGTCATTCCCAAGGACGCCCCGCACCCGCAGGCTGGGCTGGCGTTGATGGATTACTTGATGACGCCGGAAGTCATGGCGCCGATCACCGACACCATTCACTACGCCAATGCGATCACCGCGGCGGATGGTCTGGTCGATGCAGCGATCCGCAATGATCCGGGGACCTACCCCTCGGCCGGCGTCAGGGCCACGCTGTACAGCAAAAACGACAACGGCAAAGCCTTCAATCGCGCGTTGATCCGCGCCTTCAGCCGGTTGAAGTCCGGTCTCTAATCCCACATTTGCCCCTGTAGGAGCTGCCGCAGGCTGCGATCTTTTGATCTTGATCTCAAAATCAAAAGATCGCAGCCTGCGGCAGCTCCTACATGTTTGGGTTTTCAGCACAGTGTGAATCAGATGCCATCTGACCCACCCCTGAACCCTGTAGGAGTGAGCCTGCTCGCGATGGCGGTGGTTCAGTCGATGGGGATGTTGACTGGACTGGCCTCATCGCGAGCAGGCTCGCTCACAGGGTTCGGTGTAGCAAAAAACCTGTGTGGCTTGCCAGCGATGAACGATAACGCGGTCTAGACCTTGGCAACGCGCCAAAGGTACCAGGCGGCGACGGTTCTGAACGGGCTCCACTTCAACCCGATCTCGATCATCTGCTTGCGCGTCGGCTGCACCTCCAGCCCCTTCAGCCGCCGATAGCCTTCACGCACACCAAAGTCATCGGCCGGCAGGATATCCATGCGCTCAAGGCTGTAGATCAACAGCATTTCCACCGTCCAGCGGCCGACTCCGCGCAGGCTGATCAAGCGTTCGATCAGCGTTTCATCGTCCATCGCCAATGCCGTGGCGTAATCCGGCACCACGCCGTCGAGCGTCGCCTGGGCGATCCCTTGAATCGTGGCAATCTTGCCTGCTGAAAACCCACAACTGCGCATTCGTTCAAAGTCGGTCGCGAGGATTTGTTCCGGCCGTGGAAATGACTGCGGCGGAAACAGCCCCACCAGCCGCCCGACAATCGCATCACCGGCCTTGGCATGCAGTTGCTGATAGGCAATCGCCCGCACCAGCGACTCGTACGGATCGCGCGCCGGGTGCGGTTGGTGCAGGCACGGGCCGACCGCTGCAATGTGCCGCTGCCAGTCGGAGTCGAGGCTGGCGAGGTATGCGCTGGCCGCTTGATAGGCGTCGGGCATGCTATTTCAGCAAGCCGTTGACTTCGCCGTAGGTGAAGGCCTTGAGGTCGTGGGTGTCGAGTTTGCCGCTGGCAAGGAAGCTTTTCACCAGCCCGCCCATCGCCCCGTAGAGATATTCAGCGATGCCGGAACCGGCGCTCAAGCGGCGCACACCCAGGGCCTGCAGCTCTTCGGGGGAGGGCAGGCAGGCGAAGCCGAGCACGTTGACCGGCAGCGTCGTGCCTTTGCAGATCGCTTCGATTTCGTAGCCCGAGGTGACCCCGGCGGCGAACAAGCCATCGGCACCGGCGGCCTGATACAGCGCGGCACGGCGCAGGGTTTCGGCGACGCGATCTTCAGCCGGCACCAGGCTTTTCAGATAGACATCGGTGCGCGCATTGATGAACAGCTTGACCGAACGTTCGTCGGCGATTTGCCGCGCCACCTCGATCTTCCGCGCGAGCAACTCCGGCGCGTTGGAACCGTCCTCGATATTGATCCCGACGGCACCCGCCGCAATGACCGCTTCAAGCACCTCGGCGACACGCCCGAGATCATCGGAATAACCGGCCTCGACGTCCACGGTCAACGGCACGCTGATCACCCGGGCAATCGATTCCACCGTGGATACCAGGCGTTCGAGGGGCAGCGTGTTGCCGTCCGGGTAACCGTGGGCCCAGGCCACCGCTGCGCTGCTGGTGGCGACGGCCTGACCACCGAGCTGTTCGACCAGACGCGCGCCAGTGGCGTCGGCGACGTTGGTCAGGATCAACAGGCCTTGCTGGTGCAACTGGTGAAAGCGGGTGTCGAGCGTGCTCATCGAAATTCCTTGTTGTTGATGGGGCAAAATTTGTCAGAAAGCCAACGGTTGGGTGAGCTGCAGCGCGGCGTTTTCCAGCCTCAGCAAGAATGCCTTGCGCGGTTGTCCTCCACCATAGCCGGTCAGCGCGCCGTCCGCGCCAATCACCCGATGACACGGCACGACAATCGACAGCCGATTGTGCCCGTTGGCCAGCCCGACCGCGCGACTCGCGCCGGGTTTGCCCAACCCGGCGGCGATGGCGCCATAAGTGCTGGTGTGACCGTAAGGGATTTGCAGCAGGGCCGCCCATACCTGTCGGGAAAATTCGCTGCCGGGCAAATGCAATGGCACCGTGAATACGTTCAGTTTGCCGGCGAAGTAGGCCGTCAGTTCTTTTTCGATCTGCTGCAGGTGTGCGTTATGCCCTGGCGCGACCGCGTAGCCATAGCGGCTCTGCAATGCTTCAACTTCGCCGGTCAGCGCCGGTCGATCAAGAAACTCCAGCAACACCAATCCACGGCGTTCGGCCATGGCGATCATCGGCCCCAGCGGCGTGGTCAGCCGGGTGAACAGCAGCGGCTCGCTCTGTTCGGCGCGGCCCGGTGTGATGTGGAACGACTTCTGAAAGGCGTCACGAAAACCGCTGAGCGACTCATACCCCGAGTCGAACGCGGCATGATCGATCGAGGTGCCTTGTCTGATCCCGCCCAGCGCCATGCCCAGCCGCCGGGTACGCAGCCAGGCGTGGAAGGTCATGCCGAAATGCTGCTTGAACCAGCGCCGCAACTTCAGCGGTTCGATGCCTGCGGCGAGCAGTTGTGCATCGCTCCAGCGCAGCTCAGGGTCGGCTTCCACGGCGTTGAGCAGACGCTGCACCCAGTCTGGCGCAATGGCCGCGGCGTCCAGCGGTTTGCAGCGCAGGCAGGCGCGATAACCGGCGGTCAGGCATTCGTCAGCGTGCGCGAAGAACTCGACGTTCTCCGGTTTCGGTTTGCGCGCCGTGCAACTGGGGCGGCAGAAGATCCCGGTGGTTTTCACGGCCGTGAAGAACACGCCTTCATAGGCAGTGTCGCGTTCGAGCATGGCGCGAACCATCTCGGCGTGGGGCGGCAGGACAACGGTTTGTATGTTCATGGCATGACTGTAAAAGCAGATTGTCGATGGCTCCACCGAAAAATCGACAGTGAATTTCCATTACCCCTGAACTACCGTGTAGGAGCTGCCGAAGGCTGCGATCTTTTGATCTTGTTTGTATAAATCAAAGTCAAAAGATCGCAGCCTGCGGCGGCTCCTACAGGTTTGTGAGGTGTTGGTTTATGCATCCGTTTTCCATTCAGCGTATTGATCATATTGTTCTGCGTGTGCAAGACCTGCAGCGCAGCATCGAGTTTTACGGTCAGGTGTTCGGTGCCGAGGTGGTCAAGCGCAACGAACCGCTGGGGCTGATCCATCTGCGCGCGGGCAGCTCGATGATTGATCTCGTCGACCTGCAAGGCGAACTCGGCCGCAAGGGCGGCGGGGCGGCCGGTGCCGAGCGGCGCAACGTCGATCACTTCTGCCTGCGCATCGAGCCGTTCGATGAAGCGCTGCTGAGCGCACATTTGCAGTCCTTTGGTCTGAGCGTTGCCAAAGCCGAGTCACGCTTCGGCGCCGAGGGTAAAGGTTTGTCGCTGTATTGCTTGGACCCGGATGGCAATGAGGTCGAACTCAAAGGGCCGCCCGAGGCTTAAGCGCGTTTGGCCATCAACAATACCGAAGCCGCCGCCGACAGCAGCCCCGCGCAGCAACGATTGAATATCCGTTTGCCGCGCGGCTCGGCGAACCAGCGGCGCATGTGCAGGCCCATCCAGGCATAAGCGCTGATGGCGATCCATTCCAGCAGCAGGAACAGCACACCCAGTACGGCGAATTGTGCCGGCACCGGTCGGGCGGGATCGACGAACTGCGGCAGAAATGCAGTGAACAGCAAAATCGCTTTCGGGTTGCCGGCCGCCACCAGAAACTCCTGTCGCGCCAAGGCGAAGAAGCCAACGGTCGCCCCCGTCACGTGCTGCTCGGCCTGCGGATCGGCCCGCCATAGTTGCCAGGCCAGATACAGCAAGTACGCGGCGCCAATGATCTTGATCGCATGGAACAGCCATTCCGACGTCTGCAACACCACCGACAGACCGGCGCCGGCCAGCGCGATCATCCCGGCAAACGCCAGAATACGCCCGATGCCCGCCGTGCAGGCGCGGCGAAAACCGTAGCGGGTAGCGTTGCTCACCGACAGCAGGTTATTCGGGCCGGGGGCCATGTTCAGAGCGAAGCAGGCCGGGAGAAACAGGCTGAGGGTGGCGAGATCCATGACGGCACTCCAGAAACGAGAAGGCCATTTTTATCACAGCCCACGCGCCGCCAGACCCATACAGTCAGGCCCCGCTGTCGCGGTACAGCGCCCGGCTGTGCAGGACAACGCCGTCGAACTTTTTGCTGACGGCGCAACTCTGAAACAGTCAGAGGGCGAGGGTTTCGTCAGAAAAAGTTATCCAGCCGGTCAGAAATACCGATTGCCGTGTACCATTTGCTCCCTGTTTCTGCTCCCTGTTTCAAACATCCCGCACGGCCCCAGGCGGCCCCACCAAGAGCGATCTACATGCAAGCAAAGGCCCGTGAAGTTTATGTGCCACCGGTGCTGCAAGATCTGCGGGCCGGCACTGCCGAACTGCACATCGCACTGGAAAAACGCCTTCCATTTTTCTCCGATAGTCTCGATACCCCAGCATTTGTGCAGTTGATGCAGGCTTATTACGGCTTCTATCTACCGCTGGAAGACGCGCTGCTGAGCAGCGGCGCGATCCCCACTGATTTTGATCTGACGCCACGACTCAAGGCGCCAACCTTGCGCGCCGACCTGCATGCCCTGGGCTTGAGCAGCGAGGCGCTGGCACGTCTGCCACAGTGTGAAGACTTGCCCCTGATCAATTCCGCGGCTTGCTGCCTCGGCATACTGTATGTGCTCGAAGGTGCGACGCTGGGCGGGCAGATCCTGCGCCGGGAAATCGCCAGCCGACTCGGCCTGGAAGCCGACAATGGCGCGGCGTTTCTCGATATCTATGGCGCCGCCACTGGCCGCTGCTGGCGCGATTTCATTGAATACCTGAGCCGTCGACCGATGGATGCGGACGAGCGCAAGGCCGTGGTTGCGGCCGCACACACCACATTCAGCTGTTTCGAGCGCTGGCTCGAAAGCCGGGAGGTACTGGCATGACCCCGCAAGACAAAGAAGCCTTTGAAGAACTGCTGGCCAATTGTGCCGACGAGCCGATTCGCTTCCCCGGCGCGATCCAGCCCCACGGTTTGCTGCTGACCCTGAACGAACCTGCGCTGGAGATCGTTCAGGTCAGCGCCAACGTTGCAACCCTGCTGGACCGGGAGCCGCTCGGACTGATCGGCCAGCCACTGGCGCAACTGATCGGCGACGCCGAGGCCGCGCAAGTGCGCGAGGCCTTGCTGCAACCGGCATTGTCCGACACGCCGCCGCTGCACTTTCGCCTCAATGACACGGCGTTCGATGGCTTGCTGCACCGGCATCAGGGCGTGCTGATTCTGGAGCTGGAAATCCACGTCGAAAACTTCCAGCCACGCAATGTCGCCGGCAACCAGACCCATCTGGGGCGCATGCTCCAGCGTCTGCACGCGGCCACCTCGTTGCAGGCGCTGTACGACATCAGCGTCAAGGAAATCCAGGCCATGACCGGTTACGACCGGGTGCTGATCTATCGCTTCGAAGAGGAGGGACACGGCCAGGTGATCGCCGAAGCGTCCGACCCGTCGATGGAAGTGTTCAACGGCCTGTTCTTTCCAGCCTCGGACATTCCCGAGCAGGCCCGCGAGTTGTATCGGACCAATTGGCTGCGGATCATCCCCAATGCCGATTACCAGCCAGTGCCGTTGCTGCCGAAGCTGCGCCCTGACACCGACACACCGCTGGATTTGAGTTTTGCCACCCTGCGCAGCGTGTCGCCGATCCACTGTCAGTACATGAAGAACATGGGCGTGCTTTCGTCGATGAGTATCTCGCTGCTCAAGGGCGACAAGCTCTGGGGCCTGATCAGTTGCGGCAACCGTCAGCCGCTGCACGTGCCGCATGAATTGCGCGCGGCGTGCCAGACCATCGGCCAGGTACTGTCGCTGCAGATCAGCGCGATGGAAGAGCTGGAAATCAGCCGTCAGCGTGAAGAAAAAGTCGAGGCGCTGGCTCTGCTCAATCAAGCGATGATCGATTCGCCGCAAAACGTTTTCGATGGCCTGGCCAACCAGCCGCAAGTGCTTATGGCGCTGAACAACGCCGGCGGTATCGCGATCATTGAAGACAACCAATTGCACCGTTACGGCAACTGCCCGGAGCCTGCGCAGATCCGCGCCCTGCACAAGTGGCTGCAGGACAGCGGCGAGCCGGTGTTCGCCAGTCATAATCTGGCCAGCGTGTATCCACCGGCCGCGGAGTATCAGCAAGTGGCCAGTGGCGTGCTTGCCATGAGCCTGCCCAAACCGGTCGACAACGGCGTGCTGTGGTTCCGCCCCGAGGTCAAAGAGAACATCAACTGGAGCGGTGATCCGCGCAAGCCACTGGACCTGGAAAACTCCGACGCCGGCTTGCGCCTGCGCCCGCGCACCTCGTTTGAAATCTGGAAAGTCGAGATGGCCGGGATCGCCACCAAGTGGAGCCATGGCGATCTGTTCGCCGCCAACGACCTGCGTCGCTCGGCGCTGGAAAACGATCTGGCGCGCCAGGTGCGTCGCGAACAGGAGGCCGTGCGCGCCCGCGATGAACTGGTGGCGGTGGTCTCCCACGACCTGCGCAACCCGATGACCGTGATCTCGATGCTCTGCGGCATGCTGCAGAAGGCGTTCAGCTCCGATGGGCCGCACACCTCGCGGCGCATCTCCACCGCGATCGACACCATGCAGCAGGCGGCCGGGCGCATGAACACGCTGCTCGAAGACTTGCTCGACACCTCGAAGATTGACGCCGGGCGCTACTCCATCACCCCGCAGAAACTCGACGTCGGGCAGATGTTCGAGGAAGCGCAGGCGCTGCTCGCACCGCTGGCGCTGGACAAGGACATCAGCATTTCCTTTGCCGCTGATCCCGATTTGCGCATTCACGCCGATCCGGAGCGGCTGTTTCAAGTGCTGTCGAATCTGGTCGGCAACGCGATCAAGTTCACTCCGCGCCTGGGCACCGTCGGCGTGCATGCCAAATCAGTCGGCGATGAAATCGTTTTCACCGTGCGTGACAGCGGCGAAGGCATCCCCAAAGAGCACCTGCCGCACGTGTTCGACCGTTACTGGACGGTAAAGGAAGGCAACCCGAACGGTACCGGCCTCGGTTTGTACATCACCCAAGGCATCGTCGAAGCCCACGGCGGCCGGATCGTCGCCGAGAGTGAGCCGGGGCAGGGCAGCGAATTCCGCTTCACCGTGCCACGCCTCGACTGACCCCTGCGGCAGCTCCTACATAGGGGTGTTTTGTTCAATACCGGGGGCGGTGGGCTGCGTAGGGTGAGCACCTTGTTCCTTGGGTTGAAGCGGGTGTGCGATGAGTCTGATTGTTTCGATGGCGGCGTTTGCGTTGGCGGCGTCGATCACGCCGGGGCCGGTGAATATCGTGGCGTTGAGTTCGGGGGCGCAGTTCGGCTTCCGCGCCAGCCAGCGGCATGTTGCCGGGGCAACATTGGGGTTTGTGTTGTTGCTGGTGTTGATGGGCCTGGGCCTGCACGAGGTTCTGCAACTGTGGCCGTTCATGACCCGCGTGGTGCAACTGGCCGGGGTGGCGTTTCTGCTGTTCATGGCCTGGAAACTGGCCACTGACGACGGGCAATTGAACGCCAAGGATGCCGCGCGGGCGCCGTCGATGCTGTACGGCGCGGTGATGCAGTGGCTCAATCCGAAAGCGTGGCTGGCCTGCGTGGCGGGGATGGGCGCGTTCGTGGCGGATGGCGAGGCGCAGCTGGTCTGGCAGTTTGCGGCGGTGTATCTGGTGATTTGCTATGTGTCGGTCGGCTGTTGGGTGTATGCCGGGACGTTTTTGCGTGGGTATCTGAGCAACGCGGCGGGGATGCGCTGGTTCAATCGGAGCATGGCGTTGTTGCTGGCTGTCAGTGCGATCTACCTGCTGTTCACCTGACCCTGCCACAACCTTTGTGGCGGATCGGTCAGCCGCGATATTGCCCAGGTGTTGCGGCCAGATGCTGTTTGAAGGCCCGCTGAAAGTGCGCCTGATCGGCAAACCCGGCCGCCAGCGCCACATCGGCAATCAATTGTCCGCTGCGCAGGCGTTCGCGGGCGAACTGGATGCGCTGATTGACCAGAAACGCATGCGGGGTCATGCCGTAATGCTGCTTGAACGCGCGGATCAGGTACGACGGTGACAGCTGCGCTGCGACGCAGATGTCATCGAGGCTGAGCAGGTCGGTGCAATGTTCGCGGATGAAATCTGCGGCGCGCTCAAGTTTGAAATTAGGTTCGCGCAACGCTTGCCCGGCAGGGTTCAGGTGCAGTTGCAGATCGCTGAAAAACTCCACCGCTGCGCTCTGCTTGCGTAGTACATCCTGTTGCTCGTCGATCAGCACTTGGTAAAGCGCGATCAAGTCGTGAAACAGCGCTGCATCCTGCAGGTGCGTGGCAGAGAACGGTCGAAATTCCAGATCCTTGGCAAAGCCCGACTGATGCTGCAAATCCGTCAGCCACGGCGTCTCGACATACAACATCACGTACGACCACGGCTGATCATCAATCGGATTGCAGGCGTGCACATCGCCGGGGTTCATCAACACCACCGTCCCTGCCGCCACCTCGAATTGCGCATGCTCGTGCACGTAAGTACTGCGCCCGGCAGTAATCGCACCGATCGAGAAGTGCGCGTGGGAATGGCGGGCGTAACAGACTTCGCGGCCATCGGCGATGGCCCGCGCTTCGATGAAGGGCAGGGCGTCGTCGCGCCAGAAGCGCGGGGCTTTTTCAGGGTTTTTGGCGGCAGCGTGTTTCATTGTGATTATTCCCGGCAGGCCAGCGCCCGAGTGTATTAGCTCTGGCCGGCAAAGGCTCGTTCCAGTTCGGCGATGTCGAGTTTTTTCATCTTGAACATGGCCTGCATCGCCCGCTGCGACTTGCTGGTGTCGGCGTCCAGCATCATGTGCATGAACGCCACCGGCACGATTTGCCACGACACACCAAATTTGTCTTTGAGCCAGCCGCATTGCTGGGCTTCGACCGGGCCACCCTCGGACAGGTTGCCCCAGAAATGGTCGACTTCTTCCTGGTTCTGGCAATTGACCTGAAACGAAATAGCTTCGCTGAACTTGAACATCGGCCCACCGTTGAGGCCGGTAAACGTCTGGCCATCCAGCTCGAAACTGACGGTCATCACCGCACCTTCCGGCTTGCCGTGAAATTCCTGACCGACCTTGCTGTAGTGGGTCAGACCGGTGATTTTCGCGTGATCGAAGATCGAGCAGTAGAACTTCGCCGCCGCTTCGGCCTGATCATCGAACCACAGGCAGGGCGTGAGTTTTTGAAAGCGTTGCATGGCAGTTATCCTCGGCAGGTCAGACACGCTGGACTATCAGCGTAGACAGTCCTTGGTCGACTGGCAGCGCCGTAGATCGACAAGTTGCCGGCTCATCAGAAATCCCAGCGCGCAGTCAGTTGCAGGCTGCGCGGTTCGCCATAGAACCCGGTGCCGAAATTGCCGAGCCCGGTGTAGTAGGTCTTGTCGAAGAGGTTTTTGGCGTTGAGCGTAGTGCTCAGGTGGTCGCTGAAGCGGTAGCGTGCCATGGCATCGACCAGGTAATAGCTGTCCTGAGTGATGCGTACGTTCTGGCCTGCTGTGGGCTGGAACACGTTGCCGAAGAACTCACTCTGCCAACTGATGCCGCCACCCAGGATCAGATTCTGCCAGACACCGGGCAAGCGATAGCTGCTGAACAGCCGTACCAACTGCTCCGGCGCGGTGGTTTGCAGGATCGATGCATAAACCGGATTGCCCTCGGCATCGCGGGTGTGGTTGTAGGCGTAACCGGCAGAAAGATTCCAGCCGTCAGCGATTTCGCCGGCCACTTCGAATTCGAAACCTTTGGTCGTCGCACCCTCTACGGCGCGGTACACGGCCTGCGTGTCGAAGCCGCTGACCTGCTCGGCGACGTTGTCCTGCTCGATGAGGAACACGGCAAGACTGGCGTTGAGCCGGCCCTCGAAGTATTCGGCTTTTATCCCCGCTTCATAGCTGTCGCCTTGCACCGGGTCGAGCAACTGGCGCGCGGCGTCCTTGCTCAGTTGCGGTTGATAGATGCGCGTGTAGCTGGTGTACAGCGAGTACGTGTCGTCGAGGTCGTAGACCGCACCGGCGTAGGGTGTAACCACGCCGGTCTGGCGATAGCCCTCGCGGACATTGGCGGTGTTCGGGTCGTGATAGTCGAGGTGGTCGCTGGCGCTGAAATCACTGACACGTGCGCCGAGGATCAGCGCCAGATCGTCGCTGGCCTTCAAGCGCGTCGATACGTACGCGCCGGTCTGGCGTTGGCTGATGGCGTCGGTGCCGATCTGCGGGATGTCGGGTTTGGCGAACTCGCCGTGCCAGTCGAAAATGCTGGCGTTCAGCGCCGGATAAACCGAGCCGTACACAGGGTTGTCCTGACGGGTGTTCATCGACATGAACCCGACGATCATCTGATGCTCGCGCCCGAACAGGCTGAACGGCCCGCCGAGGTTGAGATCGACATTGTCCTGCACTTCGTCACCCTTGAATTTGCCCATGTACAGGAACATGCCGTCGCCCGTCAGCGGATCCGGATTGCCGCCACTGGCGGAGCCGAGCAGGGTGTCGTGCTCGCGGTGTTTGCGGTCGTAGCTGAGCTTCAGCGTCCAGTCGCTTTGCAGTTGCCGGGTGAGGGCGGCGAACAGCGTCTGATTGCTGAAATCCCTGCGGCTCCAGTCGGTCGCCGGGTTGAACGAGCGCGAGAAATTCGTCCGCGTACCGTCGCTGTAGAACATTGGGAAACCGGTCCAGCTGGCGCCGCGTGAGCGGGTGTTCTGCTGATCGAAACCTACGGTCAGCAGGGTGTCCGGGGTCAGATCGGCTTCGACGATGGCGTAGGCGATGTCCTTGCTGTTCTGGTAATGATCGGCGTGGGCGCTGCGTTCCTGATGGACGCCAACGAAGCGCGCACGCAGGTTGCCGCTCGTGGTTAACGGGCCGGAGACGTCGGTCTCGCTGCGGTAGTTGTCCCATGAGCCGACGCTGCCACCCAGTGATGCCTTGAAGGCTTGCGTCGGGCGTTTGCGGATCAGATTGACCGTGGCAGAGGGATCGCCTGAACCGGTCATCAAGCCAGTGGCTCCCTTGATGATTTCGACCCGGTCGAAGGTCGCCATGTCGGTGCTGGTGGTGCCGTAATCGTAGACGCCGTCGTAGTCGGTATTGACCCCGTCGTACTGGAAATTGGTGATCGGCGCACCACGGCTGGAAAACTCCCAACGCTCGCTGTCGTAGTTCTGCATGCTGATGCCCGGCGCGCGGCGCAGCACGTCGGCGATGCCGGTGGCGCCTTGATCGTCAAGTTGCTGGCGAGTGATCACGCTGATCGATTGCGGGGTTTCGCGCAGGGACAGCGCCAGGCCGGTGGCGGAAGAGGTCTGGCCGGTGGTGTAGGCGTGGGTGTCTTCGCTGATGGCACCGAGGGTTTTGCCGTTGATGGTGGTGGCGTCCAGTTGCAGCGGTTCTGCAGTGGCTGCGCTGCGCAAGACATAACCGCCGCCACTTTGTGATTGGGCTTGCAGGCCGCTGCCCTTGAGAAGAATTTGCAGGGCTTGTTGCGCAGAGTATTCGCCGTGAAGACCGGGGCTGCGCTTGTCGGCGGCCAAGTCGTTGTGGCCGGCGATGAACACGCCGCTCTGTTGCGCGAAGCGGTTAAGCGCTGAAGCCAGTGAGCCCGCAGCGACCGAATAATGCTGCTTCTGCGCCTCTGCTTGCGCAGTCGACGCACTCAGCCCTGGCACGGCAAATGCCAAGACCAAGGCGAAACGGGGGCGGGCGAGGGGGCAGCGCAACATGCAGTTTTCCGGGACGCGAGCAACGAAGTGCGGGCTGTTGTGGGTTAACCGAATGAACGCGCGAAAAGGGAACCGTGAAGTGAAAAAAACCTCAGGTTTTCGGTCCGACGCTAACCCACCAGTTGAAAGTCTTGTCGACGCGAATCGGCAATGCCGCTTCGAGCAGGCGCAAGGCCTGATCGGTATCCTTGAGCGGGAACGAACCCATCACTGGTAAGTCGGCCACGGCCGGATCGCAATGCAAATGCCCTGGACGGTAGCGGCTGAGCTCTTCGATCAGCTCACCCAGCGGCAGGTTATCCGCCAGCAGCAGCCCTTGGCGCCAAGCCTCGCGTGACGGGCTGGCCGTGGTTGCGGTACCCAATCGAGCCATGCTGAATGTCAATTGCTGGCCGGCCTCAACCACTTGAGTCTGGCCTTGCTGGTTGCGTACTTCGACGGCGCCTTCATAGACGTTGAGCAGGGTGTTGCGATCGTTCTGGCAGACGCTGAAACGCGTGCCCAATGCGCGCATCCGGCCATGTTCGGTGTCCACCAGAAAAGCCCGGCCTGGATCCCTGGCGGTGTCGATCAGCACTTCGCCGGCGCGCAGCAGCAGCAAGCGGCGCGTCGCGTCGAAATGCACATTCAGCGTGCTCAACGCATTGAGCCAGATCCGGCTGCCATCGCTCAGTGTCGTTTCGCGGGTTTCGCCAGTGCCGGTGGACAGGTCGGCACTCAGCCGTTCGATCAGCGGTGTGCTGCGCCAGGCGGCCAAACCGGTCAGCCCGGTCGCGGCAACAATCAGCAGACCCTTGAGCGATTGTCGGCGACTGATCGAGGTGCGACTGCTGGTCCGCAAGGCGTGGCTGATGGCGTGAGTTTCGCTGTCGCTTTGCAGTGGCGCGAACCTTTGGCCGACGCGTTCGACATAGCTCCAGGCCGCCTGATGCTCAGGGCTTTGTGCCAGCCATGCCTGCCAGCGCAGCTGTTCCTGATCGGCGACCGGCGCGTCATGCAATTGCACGTACCAGTGCGCCGCCTGCTCAAGGCTGGCGTGGCTGAGTTTGTTCATGGCGTTACTCAATCAGCAGGCCGTCGAGTTCGGCCTCAAGAATCGCGCAATGCATCATCGCTTGGGCGAGGTATTTTTTGATCATCCGCTCGCTGACGCCGATCTGTTCGGCGATCAATCGGTAAGGCATGCCGTGCAACTGCGCAAGAATGAACGCTTCACTGACCCGCTGTGGCAGACGCTGAAGCATGGCATCTACCTCGTGCAGGGTTTCAACGATGATCGCCTGCTGCTCGGGGGAGGGCTGCAAGGCTGGCGGGCGGCTGGCGAGGGTGTCCAGCCAGGTCTGTTCCAGTTGCCGACGGCGCCAGTGATCGACGCACAAACCGCGGGCAATGGTTGCCAGATGTGAGCGCTCGTGAACCTCATCAATGAAGTTTTGCGGGCGCTTGAGCACGCGGATGAAGGTGTCATGGGCGAGGTCGGCGGCATCCATTGCGTTGCTCAGGCGTCGACGCAATAGCTCGTGCAGCCAGCGGTGGTGGCTGAGGTAGAGATTCTGCACAAGTGAGGAGTCGGCGACCGTCATCAGAGCAAGCGTCCAGAACGACCGTGACCGGTCTAAATGGGAATGGGTCGCGATTAAAACAAAAGGCAGGATAGTGTGCAAATGATATTGGTTTGCTTTTAGCAGTCGGGTTCGAGATTTTTGTGAGATGTGGTCGTAATGACTTTGTGTCGAGTCAAAATGACCTGTTTCTTGCTGTGTCAAATTGACTCTTTGCAGTGCGGGTGCCCGGTTTCACCGGCTTAAAAAACTGGCACAGGATTTGAAGTACTTAACGTACCCATCGAACCGATCAGGAGTACGCCACCATGTTCACCTTTTTCGAAAGCCCGCTGCACGTTCTGCATCTGTCGAGCAAAGTCCTCGTCGTCGGCCTGATCATGTTGCTGGCCGGCATCTTTGGCGCCTACCTCTACAGCGGCCACATGCCGATTGCCCTGCTGGTGGCGATGCATGCGCTGACCATCCTCGGCCCGACCCTGATCAAGATCGGCTACGTCATGCGCCTGCTGGCGCAATACCGCCTGCGCGGGCCACGGTTGATCCCGCAAGCTGCCTGACCTTATAGGAACAGCTCGGCTCCTACACTGTCCGGTGGTACATCTAAAATCCAAGGGCAACCCAAATCCCCTGTAGGCCTTCGCCTGCTCGCGATGGCGTCCGCACAGTCTGAATCTGTATTGCCTGACCCACCGCTATCGCGAGCAGGCTCACTCCTACAATGATTGGTGGTGTTTTTGAGAGTCAGCGTCGCTCAGCGACCATCAGTAGCGCCTGCGGCACCGGGCTTTGTGGGTGTTGGGGTTCCTGCAGGCTGATCAGGCGGAAGCCGGCCATGTCCAGCGCATTGCACCAGCTCGACAACGTGCGGAAATACCACGGCATCGGCTGCCACTGGCCTTTGAACCCGGCGAACGATTCTTCGCGCCAACCATCCTGATAATCGCCTGCCGCTGCCGCCCATGGATGCAATGTCTGAATCACCAGCGCACCACCGGGAACCAGCAGCACATTCATCGCGGCCAGTAGAGGAATAATGTCCTGATGCAGCAGTGAGAAATTCGCGCAGATCAAATCGAAGTCACAACCGATATCAACCTTGGCTTCGACCAGCGCGTCGTAGTCGGCGACATGCACCTTCGAAGATCCGGCCAGACGCGCCGCTTCAACCAGCGTCGCATCACCGTCCACGCCCACCGCAGCAATGCCCAGGTCCGCCAGCGCCCGCAACAACCAGCCTTCGCCGCAGCCCAGATCCAGCACACGCTGCGGCTGGCGGCCCATGATCGCCAGCAGAATCGCCTGATTGGTCACCTGTTGACGGCTTTCGATGGCGCCGCTGCGGATCACTTCGATCCAGGCATCAGCGTTGTCGTGCCAGCTCTGTAGAAGGCTGGATTCGGGGGAGGGCATGGCGGTGTCCCGACTTTTGAAAAACCACAGTATGGACGCTGAACGCAGGCAAGGGCTTGTAGATGAGCGTATCCACCACAACTCCGAACGCCGATTTTCTTTACGACATCGATATCAGCTCCATTTTCAGGTCATTTTTTCGAAGCCGCCAAAACCTCCTTGAGCGCTGCATTCGCACGTTCGGCAGTCTGCGCATCACCGTGCTTTTTCAGCTGTTCAGTGACCTCGCTCAACTGTGCCGCGCTGAGCCCAACGCGCAGGCTTGCCGCCATATGCGCGCGCAGTTGCGGTTCCACGCCCGGGGTCGCTGCCAGCGCTCCGACAGTGGCCAGTTCGCGGCTTTGCCAGTTGAGGTTGTCGCGCTCGAAGATGTCGCCGAACAGGTGGGTTTGCAGGAACCGGTTGATCACCGGGGCGAACTCGAACACCGGGCCTTTGACCGGAGCGCCCGAGATCTTGGTTTGATTCGCGGTGCCGGCGGCCAGCAATTCATCCCCGACTGGAATCGCCCGGCCCGGCTCACGCCCCGGCGCATCTTCGATGCCGCGTTGTTTGCGTGCCTGCACCACGGTCATGAGTTCATTCAAGGCATTGAGGCTGCGCGGGAAGCCCACATAGGCGTAGAGCTGCACGAGAATTTCCCGGGCTTCGCTGATCGTCAGGCCGGCGTCGAGTCCTTGGTTGAGGGCCGTGTTGAGGTTGGGCATGTCGCTGGTCGCCATGAATGCAGCAATCAGTGGAACCGTCTGTTGTTTGCTCGAAAGGGCTTGTGCGGTGGTTTGCGGGGTGGTCATGGATTTCGGTGCCTCGGCTGCTTGGGTGGTAAGGCTTAACATCGCGCCAACGCTCAGGCAGAGCGCCATGAGTGCGGGGAGGGCAGCGCTGCTGCGTGTGTCAGTGGCCATCGTGAAAGGCTCCGTCCACTGCGATTCTGCGATTCTCCGGGTATCCGTGGCCGGACCGTAGCCATGGCTCAGGCCCATGCAGCCAAAGCCGAGGGCGGATACTTCGAGTGAACTGTTGCCGAGTGTGCGCTTGTGCATGTCGATCTCCCGTTGGGCGTGGGGAGAACAGTAAGCGAGGTGACTGGTGAGGACTAGACGGGTAAAACGGGATGGCTTGATGAGTTCTGTTCATTAATCGACAGAGGGGGGCAAACGCGAAAGTGAGGGGGTAACCCTCACTTATCGGTCTGGTGATTATTGCGGTACGCGCAGCTTGTCCAGCAGTCGATTGACCAACAGCTCGTTCAGCATGATCACCTGTTGCAGCGCCAGCAGCGGTTTGCGCTCCGGGCCGCCTATTGAGTTGGCGATGTTACCGGCCATGGAGTGGGCGTAGGAAAGCGACTCACAGGCTTCGACCAACAGGGTTTCTTCATCCAGCGTGGGGTCGACGAGGTAGACGGGGCGAAACTTTGGCGGGCTTGGTGGAGCGCCGAGTGCTTCGGGTCGCAGGTAGTAGTCGAGGGCGCGGTCGGTTGCCTCTTTGACCTTTTGCGGGTTGAGCGCGGGGTCGTGAGGGATTGGATCGGTGGGCGGTGGATTTGGCGTGATTTTGAACATGGATGAAACTCCTATCGCAGTTTAAGGAGCCATCACTCTCGCTACCAAACGAGTGGGTGGTGGCCATACGCGGGTTGGTAGACCGGCTGCAATAGGAACCCGGCGCTCACGAGTGAGCCCCACGCATGACTACCATTGAACTGAGCCTCCACAAAGACACAGCACTGGGTGTTGTCACACGGCTATTACAGACGGGCTACCAAACCCGATCACTGTTTTGCAGTGACAGGCAAACGATATAGCCCGGCCCATAGCCGTGTAAGCCGGCGGATTCTGGCGTACGCGTAGGTAACGGCGCAAGGTGTTGTAGGGAGGATGGCGTAACGGTTTGTGTGCTTTAAACGCCGTAACCGGATGACGTTTACACATGAGCAATGCCGGTTGGTGGCGGCTTTCGGTTTTGCGTGAGTCTGTGAGATTTTCCCCCCTCACCCCAGCCCTCTCCCCCAAGGGGGCGAGGGGGAAGGGAGCAGATCTCCATGTACTTCCAGGCCAGAGTTCGACTCGGTATTTCAAGTCGGTGCAACTTGCACATACAGCGCGGTCAGTTCCCTCTCCCCCAAGGGGCGAGGGGGAAAGGGAGCCGATCTTTGTGCTCTTCAAACCTGAGTTCGACTCGGTATTTCAAGTCGGTGCAACTTGCACATACAGCGCGGTCAGTTCCCTCTACCTCTGGGAGAGGGTTAGGGTGAGGGCTGTCGGTAATTTTAAATTCTGAAGAGGAGGTGCGACATGAATCGATTGACTGGCGGTTGCCTGTGCGGGGATGTCCGTTTCGAAGTGACAGGTCAGCCCTACCGCGTCGGCATCTGCCACTGCCTCGACTGCCGCAAGCGCCATGGCGCGCTGTTCGGCACCTCGGCCATATTTCCCGAGGATGCGCTGAAAGTCACCGGCGAAACCCGCGACTACAACGGACGCTTTTTCTGCCCGCGCTGCGGCTCTCCGGTGTTCACGCGTTCGGCAGATGAAGTAGAGGTCAACGTCGGATCGCTCGATGAGCCTAATCAGTTCAAACCCACCTACGAACTCTGGACCATCCGCCGCGAGTCGTGGCTATCGGCGCTGCCATTGGCTCACCACTACGAGCGTGATCGCGAAAGCACAAGTCGCACAGAGGAATAATGGACGTGAGCCCAATCACATCCCCCTTGTGGGAGCGAGCCTGCTCGCGAAAGCGGTGGGTCATTCAGCTCAAGTTCAACTGACAGATTGCATTCGCGAGCAGGCTCGCTCCCACAGGGGGGAAGTGTATGGCTGCCAATGATTTCAGCCGCGAATAAAGGCCAACAGATCCGCGTTGATCGTTTCGGCCTCCGTCGTCGGCATCCCGTGCGGGAACCCCGGATACGATTTCAATGTGCCATTGGGCAGCAACTTGGCCGACAACGGTCCCGAATCCGCATACGGCACAATCTGATCATCCTCGCCATGCATCACCAGCACCGGCACCGTGACCTTCTTCAAGTCCTCGGTGAAATCCGTCTGCGAAAACGCCACGATCCCGTCGTAATGCGCCTTCGCTCCGCCAATCATCCCTTGCCGCCACCAGTTGGCAATAATCCCTTCCGATGGCGTGGCCCCGGGCCGGTTGTAGCCATAAAAAGGCCCTGTCGGAATATCCCGATAAAACTGCGCACGATTCGCCGCCAACTGCGCCTGAAAATCATCGAACACCGATTTCGGCAGCCCGCCCGGATTGCTCTCGGTCTGCACCATCAGCGGTGGCACTGCACTGATCAGCACACCTTTGGCGACGTTGTCCTGACCATGCCGGGCAATGTAATGAATCACCTCACCACCACCGGTCGAATGACCGACATGCACGACGTTCTTCAGGCCCAAATGATTGACCACCGCCAGCGTATCGTCGGCGTAATGATCCATATCGTGGCCATCCCAGACCTGGCTCGAACCCCCGTGCCCACGCCGATCATGGGCAACCACCCGGAAGCCTTTGCCGAGGAAGAACAGCATCTGCGCATCCCAATCATCGGAACTCAGCGGCCAGCCGTGGTGGAAGTGGATCACCGGCGCGTCTTTCGGGCCCCAGTCTTTGTAGAAGATTTCGACGCCGTCTTTGGTGGTGACAAATCCCATGTTCGCGACTCCAGACCAATGTGATGGATAACCCGCGCGGCAAGCGCGGACCGTTTTGCTCAGGATGGATTTCTGCTGCGCTGGCACAGTGCGAGCCGTTATCAACTGTAGGATTAAAGTCGACATCTGCATGACCGGTGGTCGCAACGTCTGGCTTCGTGCGCAAATTAGGCTTTGCTGAAAGGGATAAGCCGAGGCGCGCGTAGGCATTGATGGCCACAGCGACGCCCCTTCAGAACACCGTGAGTCTGAGGAAATCCCCCGATGCTGACCTTGAATATCAATGGCAAGGATCAGGAGCTCGATGTCCCCGCGGACATGCCGTTGCTCTGGGTCCTGCGCGATGTCGCGCACCTGACCGGCACCAAATTCGGCTGTGGCATGGCCCAGTGCGGGGCCTGCACCGTGCACGTTGACGGCGCGCCGCTGCGCGCCTGCATCACGCCCGCGACCGCCGTGGCCCACGGGCAGAAAATCCTCACCATCGAAGGCCTGTCCACCGACGGCTCGCACCCGGTGCAGCAAGCCTGGGCCGAACTCGACGTGGTGCAGTGTGGTTACTGCCAGTCGGGGCAGATCATGTCGGCCGCCGCCTTGCTGGCGAAAATCCCCAAACCCACCGACAGCGATATCGATCAGGCGCTCTCCGGCAATATCTGCCGCTGCGGCACCTATCCGCGCATTCGTGCGGCAGTGAAGCGTGCTTCGGAAATCGGCTGATTTTGCGGGGAGATAGACGATGAACAGTCCTGTATCGCGTCGGGGTTTTCTCAAAGGCAGTGCCGTGTTGGGCGGCGGGCTGGTGGTGGCGTTTGTCGTCCCCGGCGGCCACAAGTTTGCCTATGCCGCCGAGAACGAAGGCAAGGTGTTTGCACCGAATGCGTTTTTGCGCATCGCGGCGGACAACAGCGTCACCGTGTTGCTCGGGCATTCGGAGATGGGCCAGGGCATCTGGACCGGCCTGACCATGTTGATTGCCGAGGAACTGGACGCGGATTGGTCGAAGATCCGCGTCGAACACTCGCCGGCGTCAGCGGCGGATTACGGCATGCCGGGGTTTGGTGGCATGCAGATTACCGGCGGTTCGACGTCGACGTGGATGGAGTTTGATCGCTATCGTCTGGCCGGCGCGACGGCGCGGCAGATGTTGGTGGAGGCGGCGGCGAAGCGCTTTGAGGTAGCGCCATCGGCGATTCGTACCGAATCGGGCGTGGTTATCGCTGGTGACAAGCGCGCGACTTACGGCGATTTGGCAGATGCCGCCGGACAACTGCCGGTGCCGGATCCGAAGTCGATCACGTTCAAGGAGGCCAAAGACTGGAAAATCATTGGCAAACCGACCAAACGCCTCGATACGCCGGAAAAAATCACCGGCCGCGCCAAGTTCGGCATGGACGTGCAATTTGAAGGTTTGATGACTGCGATGGTCGCCCGTGCACCGGTGTTCGGCGCCAGTGTGAAATCCTTCGAAGGTGCTGAGGCGCTGGCGGTCCCGGGCGTGCACAAAGTGCTGCAAGTGCCGACAGGCGTTGCGGTGATCGCTGATCATTACTGGGCGGCGAAACTGGGCCGTGATGCGCTGAAGATCGATTGGGATCTCGGCCCGCATGCCGATCTGAGCAGCGAAAAATTGCTGGCAAGTTTCCGCAAACTGGCCGCCACGCAAGGCACCTCAGCCAGTCAGGCCGGTGATGCCAAGGGCAACTTTGGCAAAGCCGCGAAGAAAATCGATGTCGAGTACAGCGTGCCATATCTGGCTCACGCGCCGATGGAGCCGCTCAATTGCACGGTGAAGATCAGCGCCGAAAAATGCGAAATCTGGACCGGCACACAGTTTCAGACGCTCGATCAAATGGTCGCCGGCAAGATCACCGGGCTGAAGCCGGAGCAGGTCGAAATCCACACGGAATTTCTTGGCGGTGGTTTTGGACGCAGGGCCAATCCAACGTCAGACTTTGTCGCCGAAGCGGTGCAAGTGGCGAAAGCCGCCGCCATGCCGGTGAAAACCGTGTGGTCGCGGGAAGACGATATTCGCGGCGGTTACTACCGCTCGATGTTCCTGCACCAGGCCAAGATCGGTTTGGGCGCGGATGGTTTGCCGTCGAGTTGGCAGCATGTGTTGGTCGGGCAGTCGATCATGGCCGGCACCATGCTGGAAAAAACCATGGTCAAGAACGGCGTTGACGCGACGTCGGTCGAAGGCGTCTCTGACAGCCCTTACGTCAAAGGCCTGGCCAATCATCAGGTCGATCTGCATTCGCCGCAGACCGGGATCAATGTGCTGTGGTTGCGCTCGGTAGGCCATAGCCACACGGCGTTTGTCATGGAATCGCTGATCGATGAAATGGCCACGGCGGCCGGCAAGGATCCGGTCGAATACCGACGAACGTTGCTCAAGGATCATCCTCGGCATCTGGGTGTGCTCAATCTGGCGGTTGAAAAAGCCAACTGGAAAGCGCCGCTGCCGGATGGCCATAGCCTCGGCGTGGCGGTACACGAATCATTCGGCAGCTACGTCGCCCAGGTCGCCGAGGTGTCGCAGGACAATCTGAAGATTCGCGTGCATCGGGTGGTTTGCGCCGTGGACTGCGGGATTGCGGTGAACCCGCAGAGCATCGCTGCGCAGATGGAATCGTGCATCACTTTCGGTCTGGGCATGGCGCTGCACAGCAAACTGACGCTCAGGGACGGCGCGGTGGTGCAATCCAACTATCACGATTATCAGGTGCTGCGGCTCAACGAGATGCCGGTGGTCGAGGTGCATATTGTGCCGAGCAGCGACAAACCCGGCGGCATCGGCGAGGCCGGTGTGCCGCCGACCGCGCCAGCCGTGGCCAACGCCGTGTTCGCCCTGACCGGGCAACGTCTGCGTGAGTTGCCGCTGCAACTGTCGGGGGTGTGAGATGAAGCGACATCTAGTGTTGGGCACGGTGGTTTTACTGGGATTGGGCGGTTATGCCTCGGACCTGTTTGCCGATGATCAGGAAGCGCTGAAGGCGTTCGGCACGGTGCAGAAAGTCTTCCAGAGCCCGCGTTGCCAGAACTGCCACATTCCCGGGGATGCGCCGCTGCAGTTCGACGCCGGCGTTCCCCATGCGATGAACGTGGTGCGCGGCATGGACGGCAAGGGCGCCGCCGGTTTACCGTGCGCGACCTGTCACGCGGAAAACAATCCGCCGGCCAGTTACGGCCCGCATGCGCCACCGGGGGCACCGCACTGGAGCCTGCCACCGGCGGCGCACAAAATGGCCTGGATCGGCCTGCCAGCGGACAAACTCTGCGCGATGATCAAGGATCGCTCCAGCAACGGCGATCGCGATTTTGCCGCGCTGATCAAACACGTCAGCGAAGACAAGCTGGTGCTGTGGGGCTGGAACCCCGGAGCAGGGCGCGCGCCCGTGCCGGTGCCGCACGATATTTTTGTCGCGCAATTCAAGCTCTGGGCCGATGCCGGCGGGCCGTGTCCGGTGGCGGGGATCTGATGAGAAGAACTCACGCGGATTTAACGCTACGCTGAAGAGTATTGATGCCAACGGAGTGTGCGAATGCTGGTTCCCGGAAAACCCGCCAATGAGGATAAACGTCTTCAAGCGCTGCACGGCCTTGACCTGCTTGACTCGGCGCCGGAGGAGCGGTTCGACCGACTGACACGGCTGGCCAAGCGCCTGTTCAACGTGCCGATTGCACTGGTGACGCTGGTCGACAAGGATCGTCAGTGGTTCAAGTCCTGCGTCGGCCTGGATGCCACTGAAACGCCACGGGATGTTTCGTTCTGCGGCCACGCGATACTGCAGAACGAACTCCTGCTGGTGCCCGATGCTCGTGAGGATGTGCGCTTTCATGACAATCCGCTGGTCACTGGTGCGCCGAATATCCGCTTCTACGCCGGTTACCCATTGACCGTGCCCAACGGCAATAAAATGGGCACGCTGTGTCTGATCGACACCAAACCCCGCGAACTCGACGATGAAGAGCGCGCGTTGTTGCGCGACCTGGCGGAAATGGCCGAGCAAGAGCTGACGGCTGTGCAGATGGCGAGCATGGACGAGCTGACGCTGCTGTCCAATCGCCGCGGTTTCAAGCAGTTGGCCCAGCATGCGCTGGACGCCTGCGCCCGGCTTGATCGGCCCGCGACGTTGCTGTTTTTCGATCTCAATGACTTCAAACAGATCAACGATCTGTATGGGCATGCCGAGGGTGACAGTGCGCTGAAGACTTTCGCCGACGTGCTGCGCATTGCCTTTCGCGAAAGCGATGTGGTCGGGCGTTTGGGCGGGGATGAGTTTGTCGCGCTGCTGACGGGGTCGAGCCATATCGAAACCACGACGATCATGGCGCGGCTCAAGGAAATCCTCGAAGAGCGTAATGCCACGCTGCACCGGGGCTATGCGATTCGCTTCAGCGTCGGCCAGATCGAATACGACGCCAAACGCCATGAGACCGTGGATCGGCTGCTGGCGGATGCTGATGGCGCGATGTATGCGCACAAGCAGGCCTTGAAGGGGTGCTAGTGAATGCACCGCAGATCCCCTGTAGGAGTGAGCCTGCTCGCGATAGCGTCCAGTCATTCAGCATCTTCATAGCCTGACCCACCGCCATCGCGAGCAGGCTCACTCCTACAGAGGTGTCGGGTGATCTCAAAATCCCGGTTCGCCGCAGATCCATGTGGGAGCGAGCCTGCTCGCGATAGCGTCCAGTCATTCAACATCTTCATTGCTTGACCCACTGCTTTCGCGAGCAGGCTCACTCCTACAGGGGGGGGGCGGGTGTTCACAAGATCTCGGTTCACCACAAATCCAAGTGGGAGTGAGCCTGCTCGCGATAGCGTCCAGCGATTCAACATCTTCATTGCCTGACCCAGCGCTTTCGCGAGCAGGCTCACTCCCACAGGGGGGGCAGTGTTGCAGGCATAAAAAAACCCGCCTGAACAGGCGGGTTTTTTATCGGCTAAGCGAAGATTACTCTTCGATGTTGCCCATGGCGGTGGTGTTGAAGCCGCCGTCGACGTACATGATTTCACCGCTGATGCCCGACGCCAGGTCGGAGCACAGGAAGGCGCCGGCGTTGCCGACTTCGTCGATGGTGACGTTGCGACGCAGCGGGGTTTGCGCTTCGTTGGCGGCCAGCATCTTGCGGAAGTTCTTGATGCCCGACGCTGCCAGGGTACGGATCGGGCCAGCCGATACGCAGTTGACGCGGGTGCCGTCTGGGCCCAGGGAACCGGCCAGGTAACGTACGCCAGCTTCCAGCGAAGCCTTGGCCATGCCCATCACGTTGTAGTTCGGCATGGTGCGTTCGGCGCCCAGGTACGACAGGGTCAGCAGGCTGCCGTTGCGGCCTTTCATCATTTCGCGACCGGCTTTGGCCAGGGCCACGAAGCTGTAGGCGCTGATGTCGTGAGCGATGCGGAAACCGTCACGGGTGGTGGCTTCGGTGAAGTCGCCGTCCAGTTGGTCGCCCGGGGCGAAACCAACGGAGTGAACGATGCAGTCCAGGCCATCCCACTTCTTGCTCAGTGCTTCGAAGACCTTGGCGATTTCTTCATCGCTGGCCACGTCGCACGGGAAGCACAGCTCAGGGCTCGAACCCCAGCCTTGGGCGAATTCTTCAACACGACCTTTCAGTTTGTCGTTCTGATAAGTGAAGGCAAGCTCAGCGCCCTCGCGATGCATGGCGGCAGCGATGCCGGATGAGATGGACAGCTTGCTGGAGACACCGAAGATCAGTACGCGC
>NZ_JBIUVX010000001.1:918146-925680 GCF_044743175.1 Pseudomonas sp. NPDC087690 | reverse complement strand
CGAGAAAACCCATGTGTTGCGCCTCTTTCAGGTTATTGCGCAGTGGCTGGTGCCAAAAAAGCGGCTTCCAGCAACTGCTGTGTATACGGATGTTGGGGGGCGGCAAAAATACTTTGCGCGTCTCCCTGTTCGACCACTTGGCCATGCTTGACCACCATCAACTGGTGGCTCAGCGCTTTGACGACAGCCAGGTCATGGCTGATAAACAAATACGTCAGGTTGTACTTGGCTTGCAGTGAACGCAACAGCTCCACCACTTGCCGCTGCACCGTGCGGTCGAGCGCCGACGTCGGCTCGTCCAGCAGGATCAGCGCCGGTTTCAGCACCAAAGCCCGGGCAATGGCGATTCGTTGCCGTTGCCCACCGGAAAATTCGTGGGGGTAGCGGTGCCGGGTTTCCGGATCCAGACCTACCTCCTTCAATGCCGCAATAATCGCCGCTTCCTGTTCCTCGGCGCTGCCCATCTTGTGAATCCGCAGGCCTTCGCCAACGATATCGCTGACGCACATGCGCGGGCTCAGGCTGCCAAACGGGTCCTGAAACACTACCTGCATCTCCCGACGCAACGGGCGAACCTCGTTCTGCGTCAGGCAGTCTAGCTGCTTGCCTTCAAAGCGGATCGCACCTTTGCTGCCGATCAGCCGCAAAATCGCCAGACCCAGCGTGGATTTGCCGGAACCGCTTTCCCCCACAATCCCCAAGGTCTGACCCTGAGGCAGGCTGAAATTGATGCCGTCCACTGCCTTGACGTGATCCACCGTGCGCTTGAGCAGGCCTTTCTTGATCGGGAACAAGACTTTCAGGTCCTCGACTTCAAGCAGCGGCGCGCCGATTTTATTGCTCGCCGGGCCTCCGCTGGGCTCCGCGCCGAGCAATTCCCGAGTGTACGGATGCTGCGGCGAACGGAACAGCTCTTCGCACGATGCCTGTTCGACGATGCAACCGCGCTGCATGACACATACGCGATGCGCAATTCTTCGCACCAGGTTCAAATCGTGACTGATCAGTAACAGCGACATGCCCAATCTGGCCTGCAATTCCTTAAGCAAATCGAGGATTTTCAGCTGAACGGTCACGTCCAGAGCGGTGGTCGGCTCGTCGGCAATCAGCAGTTCCGGCTCGTTGGCCAGCGCCATGGCGATCATCACGCGCTGGCGCTGACCGCCGGACAATTCGTGGGGCAGGGCCTTGAGGCGCTTGTGCGGCTCGGGGATGCCGACCATCTCCAGCAGCTCCAGCGTGCGCTTGGTCGCGACTTTGCCGGTCAGGCCCTTGTGGATGCCGAGCACTTCGTTGATCTGCTTCTCGATCGAATGCAGTGGGTTCAGCGAGGTCATTGGCTCCTGAAAAATCATTGCAATGCGATTGCCGCGAATATGGCGGATGGTCTTTTCGCTCATCCCCAGCAGATTTTGCCCGGCGTAATTGATGCTGCCGGCCGGATGGCGGGCCATCGGGTAGGGCAGCAGGCGCAGAATCGAGTGTGCAGTCACCGATTTGCCCGAGCCGGATTCGCCTACCAGTGCCAGGGTTTCGCCACGCTTGATGTCGAAACTCACGCCTTCAACGACCCGGTGTACGCGCTCGCCGAAACCGAATTCGACGGCGAGGTCGCGCACTTCGATCAGATTGTCCTGATTCATTTCACTTCCTCGGGTCGAAGGCATCGCGAGCGGACTCGCCGATAAACACCAGCAAACTCAACATCAACGCCAACACGGCAAAGGCACTCATGCCCAGCCACGGCGCTTGCAGGTTGGATTTGCCTTGGGCGACCAGTTCACCCAGCGACGGACTGCCGGCCGGCAAACCGAAACCGAGGAAGTCCAGCGCGGTGAGGGTGCCGATGGCGCCGGTGAGGATGAACGGCATGAAGGTCATGGTCGAGACCATCGCGTTGGGCAGGATGTGGCGGAACATGATCGCGCCGTTCTGCATGCCCAGCGCCCGCGCCGCGCGCACGTATTCGAGGTTGCGGCCACGGAGGAACTCGGCGCGCACCACGTCGACCAGGCTCATCCACGAGAACAGCAGCATGATCCCCAGCAGCCACCAGAAATTCGGCTGCACAAAACTGGCGAGAATGATCAGCAGGTACAGCACTGGCAGCCCCGACCAGATTTCCAGAAAACGCTGCCCGGCCAGATCAACCCAGCCGCCATAGAAACCCTGAAGGGCGCCGGCAATCACGCCGATAATCGAACTCAACACGGTCAAGGTCAGCGCAAACAGCACGGAAATGCGGAAACCGTAAATCACCCGCGCCAGCACATCGCGACCCTGATCGTCGGTACCGAGCAGGTTGTCCGCCGAGGGCGGGGCAGGGGCCGGGACTTTCAGGTCGTAGTTGATGCTTTGGTAGTTATAAGGAATCGGCGCCCACAGCACCCACGCATCCTTGGCCTTGAGCAGTTCGCGGATGTACGGGCTCTTGTAGTTGGCTTCCAGCGGAAATTCGCCGCCGAAGGTGGTTTCCGGGTAGCGCTTGATCGCCGGGAAGTACCAGTTGTTGTCGTAATGCACCACCAGCGGCTTGTCGTTGGCGATCAGTTCGGCACCGAGGCTCAGCCCGAACAGGATCAGAAACAGCCACAGCGACCACCAGCCACGCTTGTTGGCCTTGAACAGTTCGAAGCGGCGGCGGTTGAGAGGGGACAGGTTCATCTCAATGCTCCCGGCTTTCGAAGTCGATGCGCGGATCGACCAGGGTGTAGGTGAGGTCGCCGATCAGTTTCACCACCAGCCCGAGCAGGGTGAAGATGAACAGGGTGCCGAACACCACCGGGTAATCGCGGTTGATCGCCGCTTCGAAACTCATCAGGCCGAGGCCGTCGAGGGAGAAGATTACTTCGACCAGCAAGGAGCCGGTGAAGAAAATCCCGATGAACGCCGACGGGAATCCGGCAATCACCAGCAGCATGGCGTTGCGGAACACGTGGCCGTAGAGCACGCGGTGGCGGGTCAGGCCTTTGGCTTTGGCGGTGACCACGTACTGTTTGTTGATCTCGTCGAGAAAGCTGTTTTTGGTCAACAGGGTCATTGTCGCGAAGTTGCCGATCACCAGTGCCGTCACTGGTAATGCCAGGTGCCAGAAGTAATCGAGGATCTTGCCGCCGAAGCTCAGCTCATCGAAGTTGTTCGAGGTCAGCCCGCGCAACGGGAACCAGTCGAGATAACTGCCGCCGGCAAACACCACGATCAGCAGAATCGCAAAGAGGAACGCCGGGATCGCATAGCCGACGATGATCGCCGAACTGGTCCAGACGTCGAAGTGGCTGCCGTGTCGCGTGGCCTTGGCAATCCCCAGCGGGATCGACACCAGGTACATGATCAGCGTGCTCCACAGCCCCAGCGAGATCGACACCGGCATCTTTTCCTTGATCAGGTCGATGACCTTGGCGTCGCGGAAAAAGCTGTCGCCGAAATCCAGCTTGGCGTAGTTCTTGACCATGATCCACAGCCGTTCCGGGGCCGACTTGTCGAACCCGTACATGTGCTCGATTTCCTTGATCAGCGCCGGGTCCAGCCCCTGCGCGCCGCGATAGGACGAACCGGCCACCGACACCTCGGCACCGCCGCCGGCGATGCGGCTGGTGGCGCCTTCGAAGCCTTCGAGCTTGGCGATCATCTGTTCCACCGGGCCACCGGGCGCGGCCTGGATGATCACGAAGTTGATCAGCAGAATGCCGAACAGGGTCGGGATGATCAGCAACAGTCGCCGAAAAATATACGCCAGCATCTGATTACTCCGTGCCCGCAGGGTCGGCTTGCAGTTTGGTTTCGACTTCTATCGCCGGTTTTGCGTTCGGCTTGACCCACCAGGTGTTGATGCCGATGTCATACTTGGGTGAGACCTTCGGGTGACCGATGTGATTCCAGTAAGCCACGCGCCAGGTCTTGATGTGCCAGTTGGGCACTAAGTAGTAGCCCCATTGCAGCACGCGATCCAGTGCGCGGGCATGGGCCACGAGGCTTTTGCGCGAGTCGGCGTTGATCAGGTTCTCGACCAGTTGATCGACGATCGGATCCTTCAGGCCCATGGTGTTGCGGCTGCTGGCCTTGTCGGCAGCGGCGCTCATCCAGTATTCGCGCTGTTCGTTACCCGGCGAGTTGGACTGCGGAAAGCTGCCGACCATCATGTCGAAGTCCCGCGAGCGCACGCGGTTGATGTACTGCGAAACGTCGACGCGACGGATCACCAGATCAATGCCGAGGTCGCTGAGGTTGCGCTTGAACGGCAGCAAAACCCGCTCGAACTCGGTCTGCGCGAGTAAGAATTCAATCATTACAGGCTTGCCCGTAGCGTCGACCATCTTGTCGTCGACGATCTTCCAGCCGGCCTCTTGCAGCAGTTGATAGGCCTCGCGCTGCTGGGCGCGGATCATGCCGCTGGCGTCGGTCTTGGGGGGCTCGAACGCTTCGCTGAACACCTGCGCCGGTAGTTTGCTGCGGAACGGCTCGAGGATCGTTCGTTGATCAGCATCGGGCAGGCCGGTGGCGGCCATTTCCGAGTTCTCGAAGTAGCTGCGAGTGCGGAAGTAGGCGCCGTTGAACAGTTGTTTGTTGGTCCACTCGAAATCGAACAGCAACCCGAGCGCCTGACGCACCCGCACGTCCTGGAACACCGGACGGCGCAGGTTGAAGACAAACCCCTGCATGCCGGTCGGGTTGCTGTTGGCGATCTGCTCCTTGATCAACCGTCCTTCAGTGACGGCCGGAATGTTGTAGGCGTTGGCCCAGTTTTTTGCGGCCATCTCCAGCCAGTAATCGAACTGGCCGGCCTTCAAGGCTTCAAGGGCGACGGTGTTGTCACGGTAGTAATCGCTGGTCATCGTGTCGAAATTGTAGAAACCGCGGTTGACCGGCAGGTCCTTGCCCCAGTAATCCTTGACCCGCTCGTAGCGCACCGAGCGTCCGGCCTTCACTTCGGCGACCTTGTACGGGCCGCTGCCCAGCGGAATTTCCAGGTTGCCCTTGTTGAAGTCACGATCGGCCCACCAGTGTTTTGGCAGCACCGGCAATTGGCCGAGGATCAGTGGCAACTCGCGGTTGTTGCTGTGCTTGAACTTGAACAGGACTTTCAGCGGGTCTTCGGCGATCACTTCGGACACGTCGCTGTAGTAGCCGCGAAACATCGGCGAGCCTTCCTTGGTCAGCGTGTTGAAGCTGAACACCACGTCGTCGGCGCGCACCGGGTGGCCGTCATGGAAGCGTGCTTCGGGGCGCAGGTAGAAGCGCACCCAGCTGTTGTCCGGGGCCTTTTCGATTTTGCCTGCGATCAGGCCGTATTCGGTGAACGGCTCGTCAAGGCTGTGCTTGGTCAGGGTGTCGTAGATCTGCCCGATGTCATCGGCCGGCACGCCTTTGCTGATGAACGGGTTGAGGCTGTCGAAGCCGCCGAATCCGGCCTGACGGAACACGCCACCCTTGGGCGCGTCGGGATTCACATAATCGAAATGCTTGAAATCGGCCGGGTATTTCGGCGGCTCGTTGTACAGGGTCACGGCGTGTTGCGGGGCGGCAAAGGCCAGCCCGGCGAACAGTAAGCCGCTGGCCTGGACGAGCAGGTCGCGGATAGGTTTCATCGATCTTTCTCCGAAGACTTCAGCCACCACGCGCTCAAGCCCAGGGTAAAGGGCGGCGTAGTGACGAAGGCCAACCGGTTGCGGTAGGCCAGACGGTGATAATTGAGGTACCAGTTGGGAATGCTGTAGTGCTGCCAGAGCAGCACGCGGTCGAGCGCCTTGCCGGCGGCGACCTGCTCGTCGCGAGTGCGTGCGGCGAGCAATTGTTCAAGCAGGTGATCGACCACCGGATTGGCGATGCCCGCGTAATTCTTGCTGCCCTTGACTCCGACCTGGCTGGAGTGGAAGTACTGCCACTGCTCAAGGCCCGGGCTAAGGGTCTGGTTGAGCGTCATCGAGATCATGTCGAAATCAAATTGATCGAGGCGCTGTTTGTACTGCGCCCGATCCACGGTGCGCAGGCGCGCGTCGATGCCGATGCTGTTGAGGTTCTCGATGTAGGGCTGGTAGAGGCGCTCCAGGTTCGGATTGACCAGCAACAGCTCGAACCGCAGCGGTTGGCCTTCAGCGTTTTGCAGGCGCTGCCCGTTGAGCTTCCAGCCGGCTTCGGCGAGCAACGCCAATGCCTTGCGCATGGTTTCCCGGGGAATGCCGCGACCGTCGGTTTTTGGCAGAGTGAACGGCTCGGTGAACAGCTTGGCCGGCAGTTGTTCCTTGTACGGCTTGAGCATCAGCCATTCCCCCCCGACCGGCAGGCCGGAGGTTGTGAATTCACTGTTGGGGTAGTAACTGGTGGTGCGCTTGTAGGCATCGCTGAACAGTGCGCGGTTGGTCCACTCGAAATCGAACATCAGGCCCAGCGCTTCGCGGGTTTTCACATCGGCGAAGGTGGCGCGGCGGGTGTTCATGAACAGGCCCTGACTCTGGGTCGGGATCTGATGCGGGATCTGCGCCTTGATCACGTCGCCACGGCGTATCGCGGGGAAGTTGTAGCCGTTGGCCCAGTTTTTCGCCTGATGCTCGATGTAAATGTCGAATTCGCCAGCCTTGAACGCTTCGAAGGCGACATCGCTGTCGCGGTAGAACTCGACTTCCATGCGATCGAAGTTGTACTTGCCGCGATTGACCGGCAAGTCCTTGCCCCAGTAATCCTTGACCCGTTCGAAGATCAACTGCCGGCCCGGCGTGACCGAGGTGATGCGATACGGCCCGCTGCCCAGTGGCGGTTCGAAGGTGGTGGCCTTGAAGTCGCGGTCTTTCCAGTAATGCTGCGGCAGCACCGGCAATTCGCCGAGGCGCAGAATCAAAAGCGGATTGCCGGAGCGCTTGAGCACGAAGCGAATGCGCTGTTTGTTGAGAATGTCGACCCGCAGCACTTCCTGCAACGCGGTGCGGTACAGCGGATGGCCGTCCTTGAGCAGCGTTCGATAGGAGAACGCTACGTCATAAGCGGTGATCGGCGTGCCGTCGTGGAAGCGCGCCTCGGGACGCAGGTTGAAGACGACCCAGCTGCGATCTTCGCTGTATTCCACCGATTGCGCGATCAAGCCGTAACTCGACGCGGGTTCGTCACCGGATGGCGAATACTGGCCGGTGCCGACCATCAGCGGCTCGTTCAGCTCGTTGATGCCGTACTGAAGGAAATTCGCTGTGGTGACCGGGCTTGTGCCCTTGAACGTGTACGGATTGACCGTATCGAAGGTGCCGAACGCCATCACCCGCAACGTACCGCCCTTGGGCGCTTGCGGGTTGACCCAGTCGAAGTGGGTAAATCTGGCCGGGTACTTGAGCGTGCCGAACTGCGCATAACCGTGACTTTCGGTAATCGTCGCGCTTGCGGTTGAGCTCAAGGCCAGGCTGATCAGGAGCAGGAGGAGGGGACGCTTCAAGTCAGATCCGATCCAGGCGGCTTGGGCTTTGTGGGCCGTACAGTAACAGCTTGTCTGGGCAGGAAAAAGATCGCGGGTTAATGCGCGGTTAATCGTTTGCGCGAAGAGCCCCTCACCCTA